>DASRSS010000211.1:0-2994 GCA_035656335.1 Jatrophihabitantaceae bacterium
CCCCCCCGCCCCCACCGCGCGATCATGCCGGGCCGGCTCCCGGGCTGCCGGCCGACTGCAGCTTGGCCAGCTCGGCCTGCACCCACGCCTCGTGCTCCTGCTCCTTGCGCTTGGCCTTGCGCGGGTCCCAGAACCCGGCCATCACGAAGATCAGCGGGATGAACACGACCTCGCCGCCGACCGCGATCCAGAAGTAGTGCTGCCACTGCTTCGGTGAGTCCGCGGCAGCCTTCTGCACGCCGGGCGCGTTCGCCTGCAGGTACTTCAGCTGCGCCTGCACCTTCGGGTCCTGCAGCGCGGTGCCGTACTTGGCCAGCAGCGCGAACGACTGCGGGTCGCTCTTCTGCGCCGAGGCCAGTGCCTGCAGCTGGGTGCCCGCGTCGGCGACCTTCGTGCCGTCGGCCTGGACGGTCGCCAGCTGGTCAGTCGGGATCGAGGCCAGCTCCTGGAGCCGCGCGATCGCCTGCTGCTGCGAGATGCCCAGCTTCGTCACGACCTCCTGCACCGCCTTGGCGATCGCCTGCTGGTCGGACGGGTTCGTCAGCAGCGTGGACGCCGTTGCCGGGTCCACCGCCTGGGCGGCGGCGAGGGCGTCGGCGTGCTGCGCATTCAGCGTGAGCACGGTCGTCACGCTCGCCGCGTCCACTCCCGAGATCTCCGACAGCGCCTTGACCTGGGCCGCCTGGTCGTTCGGGTTGGCGGTGAGCGCCGCGGTCGTGGCCGGGTCGATCTTCGCCGCGGTCTGCAGCTGCGTCGCGTACTTGGACGCGGCGGCCTGCACCTTCGGCACGATCGTCGGGTCGGCCGCGACGGCCTTGACGGTCGCGTTCTCCGACGCGTTCAGCGCCGGGTCCTGGCCGGCGGCGGCCGCCTGCACGATCGGGCCCTTCTCGACGAGCGTGGTGACCGTGTTGACGATGTGCGGAACGATGAACACCGAGATCGCGATGACGATGCGGATGATCAGGCCCCACACGGCGAGTCCGGTCGCGGTGAGCGCCGGGTTCCGCCGCTCGACGGTCTCGGTGAAGCTCGCCATCCACGGCGCGTAGGCCACGCCGAGCGAGACGGCCATGAACACCAGGATCCAGACGAACGTGCCGTAGCTGGTGGCCAGATGCGTTGCGCGCGTCAGGAAGATGATCGTGAACACGATCGCGCTGATCGCGCCGACGAGCATGAACGGCTTGCGCACGCGCAGCTTGTCCGAGACGAAGCCGATGACGAGCAGCGCCAGCGCGTTGAACGCCCAGTTCCAGTTGCCCAGCGCGTTCGCCTTCGACTGGCTGAACCCGAAGATCGTCTGGAAGTAGATCGGGAAGAACCCGACCGCCGTGTAGTAGATGATCAGGAAGACGCTGATCGCGAGGGCGGAGCCGACGACGTCCAGCTTGAGCATCTGCCGGAACGGCCGCTTCAGCGAGGCCTCGATGTCGATGCCCTTCGCGCGCGCCTCGATCAGCGCGCGGTCGCGGCTGCTGACCATCAGCTGGTCGCGCAGCGCGGGCGCGAGTTCACGCAGGAACAGCGCGGACAGCACCGCGACGACGAGACCGACGATGCCGGCGGCGATGTAGTGGTCCTGCCACGCGGTGCTGTCGCTGGTGTTGCTGACCTGGACGCTGACGACGAGGCTGCCGAGCACCGGGCCGAGCGTCCAGAAGCCCATCGCGGAGGCGCGTCCGAGCTGCGGGCTGAAGTCCCGGATCAGCGCCGGCGTGGCCACCAGGATGATGCCCTCGACGAACCCGATCGCGGCGAAGCAGATCGCGAACCCGAGCTTGCTGTGCGCGAGCGGGATGCCCACCAGGCACAGCAGCGCGACGATCACGAGCCCGACCGTGACGATGTTCGCCCGGCCGTACCGGTCGGCGATCCCGGCCGCGTAGGACGCGACGGCGCCGAGCAGGTAGCCGACCACGCTGATGTTCACGTAGTAGACGAACGAGATGTGGTAGTCGGCGAGGATGTGCGTCGCCACCGCGCCGGCCAGATAGAACTGGTAGTACAGCACGATCGTCGCGAGCACCACGATGCCGAGGCAGACCACGCGGCGGCCGGTCCCGGGGAAGTGGTCCAGCTCGCGACTCCATCGCGAACGTGGCCGCGGCTGCGGAGCGGGCCGCTGCAGATCCGTTGCGCTCATTTGACACTCTCCGGAGCTGTGATCTGATGCACAATGTGAACGACCGTTTATATCCGGCGAGCTCACGCGAAGTCAACGACCTGGAACGCGACACGGCCGAGTTCCTGGACGGTTTCGCCGACCAGCCGGATCTGGCGCACCTCGGCGGCGCGGCGCGGCGCGTGCTGGCGACCGCCGCCGCGCTGTTCTACGAGCGCGGCGCGGCCGGCACGTCCGTCCGTGACGTGACCACGGCGTGCCGGCTCAGCCCGGGCGCGCTCTACAACCACTTCTCGTCCAAGGACGACCTGCTCTACACGCTGGTGCAGCACGGCCTGACCCGCATGCGCCGCCGCCTGGACGACGCCCTGGCCCGCTGCACGGACGACCCGCGCGAGCAGTTCGACGCGTTCGTGCGGGCGTACGTGGTGGGCCACCTGGTCGGGCCGAAGCTGGCCCAGGTGACCCGGCGCGAGTACCTGCACCTGTCACCGGAGCGCTGCGCCGAGGTGATCGCCGCGCGGCGCGAGTTCCGCGACCAGCTCACCGAGATCCTGCGCACCGGCGCGAAGAACGGCGCGTTCGAGCTGATCGACGGCGACGGCGACACGGCGCCTGCCGACGGCGCGACCGGCCAGGCGCTGATGGTGCTGGACATGTGCAGCCGCACCAGCGAGTGGTTCGACCCGCACGGGCCGTCCGACATCGACGAACTCACCGACCGCTACGTGCGCGCGGCCCGCCGGCTGGTCGGCGCGCCGCAGGCGTGACCGCGCCGCTCAGCCGATGTGAAGGAGCTCGTCGGTCCAGTCGTTGCCGAACACGCCGTCCGGATCCCACCGCGCGGCGAGCGCGGCGAAGTCGTCCAG
>DASRSS010000212.1:0-3937 GCA_035656335.1 Jatrophihabitantaceae bacterium
GAAGATGTCGCCGTCGATGCCGCTGGTGTGCGTCAGCAGGTGCCGCATCGTCACCCGCTTGGTGACATCGGGGTCGGACAGGCGCAGCTCGGGCAGCACCTCGACGATCGGCGCGTCGAGATCCAGCTTGCCCTCGTCCACCAGCTGCAGGACGACGGTGGCCGTCCACACCTTGGTCATCGAGCCGATCTGGAACACCGAGTCCGTCGTGACCGGCACGCCGGTGCGCTTGTTCAGCACGCCGTACGCGGCCTCGACGAGCTCCTCGGAGCCGTCCGGCCGGCGGCGCAGGATGCCGAGCGACGCGCCCGGCACGCGGTGCGCCTCGGCCAGCGCGGCCAACCGCCGCTCCCAGTGCGCCGCGTCGATGCGCGGACGGCGCGGCCCGCTCGCGTCACCGGCGTACTGCTCGACCCAGTCGACCACGCGCCGGTTGAAGTCGATGCGGTGCGACGGCGGCCCCTCCAGGATGAACAGGTGCGAGCCGTCGGGGTAGAGCACCAGCCGGGTCGGCACGCCGCGCTCACGCAGCGCGGTGTGCCACTGCTGCGCCTGGCCGACGGGACAGCGCACGTCGCTCGCACCCTGCACGATCAGCGTCGGCGTGCGCACCTGGTCGACGCGGCTCAGCGGCGACATCGCCTCGACCTCGGCCGGGTGCTGCCACGCCGGGCCGCCGAACTCGTACTCGGCCAGGAAGTGGCCGGCGTCCGAGCCACCGCCCAGGCTGACCAGGTCGCTGACCACCCCGCCCGTGACGGCGGCGGCGAACCGGTCGTCGCGGCTGGTCAGGTAACACGTCATGTAGCCGCCGTAGCTGTATCCGGCGACGGCCAACCGCTTCGCGTCGGCGAGTCCCTCCGCGACCAACTGGTCCAGCGGCTCGAGGAAGTCGGCCGCGTCCGCGGTGCCCCATGCGCCGATCGCGGCGGTGTAGAACGCCTCGCCGTAGCCGTCGGAGCCGCGCGGGTTGAGCAGCAGCACCGCCCAGCCGCGCGCCGCGAGCTCCTGGTGGTACAGGTGGATCTCGTCCGCCGCGCCGTTCCAGGCGTTGTGCGGACCGCCGTGGATGTCCAGCAGCAGCGGCTGCGGCGTGGCCGCCTGCGGGTCGCGGATCAGCCAGCCGTGCACCCGGGTGCCGTCGGAGATCGTGAACTCGCGCTCGACGCGGGCGAACAGCTCGACGTCCGCGAGCGTCTCGCCGTGCTTCGTGCGGACGTCCTGTTGGCCGGTGGCCAGGTCGATCAGGACGATCTCGCCGAACGAGGTCGCGGTGCCGAGCACGATCGCCGCGCGCCCGGCCGCGACCGACAGGCCGGACACGTTGGTGCTCTCGCCGCCGACCACCAGCCGCGGGCTGTCGTTGCCGGCCACGCCGACCGCGTACAGGTGCGTGCAGCCGCGGTCACGCGCGCAGAACAGCACGGTCCGCCCGTCGTCGACGAGCTGCGGGACCGCGCCGGGATAGGCCGGGCCGCCGGGCATCACGTTGCGGTCCAGCGGCGAGGCGAGGTCGAGCACCTCGCCCGGCGCGTCGACGGGCACGCGCAACAGGCCGGCGTGCCCGGTGGGTGCGCCGGGAGTGCCGACCACGAGCAGCGCGGTGCAGTCCGCCGTCCAGACGAGCGGGCCGCCCAGACCGTCGGCCAGCCCGACCTGCGCGGGACGGGCGCGCTCGTCCGCGGCGTCGATCACGTACACCGGAGCGCGGTACGTCAGGTCGGCGTCGGGAGCGGTGCCCGCGGCGAACGCCAGCCGGGTGCCGTCGGGTGACCACGCCGGGTCGCCGGCGTGCCAGTCGCCGTCGGTGACCTGGCGGCACGCGCGCGTCGCGACGTCGACGACGTGCACGTGCTTACGCATCGTGCGCAGCAGGCCCGCGCCGTCGGCCTGGTAGTCGAGCCGGTCCGCGACCACGGGGGCGTGCGCGCGCTTGGCCCGCGCGGCATCGTCCTCGCCCGCGGCGGCGACCAGATCGACGGCCGCGCTGAACGCGAGCCGGCCGCCGTCCGGGCTCCACACCGGGGCCCCCGCGCCGAGCGGCAACGTGGTCAGCGGCTCGGGCTCACCGCCGGCCGCGGGCAGCAGCCACACCTGCGGCGGCTTGCCCTCCTCGGCGCGCAGAAACGCCAGCGTGCCGCCGTCCGGCGACCAGGCCGGCGCGAAGTCGGCGCGGCCGCGGGTGAGCTGTCGTGGCTCCGCGCCGTCGCGGGCCAGCCAGAGTTGGCGCACGGTGCGGTCGGCGTCCGCGTCGACGGTGCGCAGCACGTACGCGAGATCGGTCCCGTCCGGCGAGAGCGCGGGCTGCTCGGGTATGGCCAGGCTGGTCAGGTCCTCGATGCTCAGGCGTCGGGTCACGACGTGCTCCCAATCTCGACGGTGTCCTTCGCGGTGGCGAAGTGACAGGCGGCGTGGTGACGGTGGTCGGTGCTCGGTTCGGTGATGCGGCAGATCTCGCGGTCGGCGAGCACGAGCGGCCCGATCGGGCACCGCGGGTGGTAGCGGCAGCCGGGCGGCGGCGCGTGCGGGTCGGCCGGTTCGGCGTCCGCGACCGCGCGCACCCGCGGATCGGGATGCGGCTCGTCCAGCATCCCGGCGCCGCCGGTGTCCGGGACGGCAGCCAGCAGGTCACGCGTGTACGGGTGCTGCGGATCGTTCAGCACCTGGTCGGTCGGCCCGTGCTCGACGATGCGGCCGAGGTACATGACCGCGATGCTGCTGGCGACGTAGCGCACGACGGCCAGGTTGTGCGAGATGAACAGCAGCGACATGCCCAGCTGCCGCTGCAGGTCCCGCACCAGGTTCAGCACGGTGCCCTGGATGGAGACGTCCAGCCCGGACGTGATCTCGTCGGCGATGATCACGTCCGGCCGCCCGGCCAGCGCACGGGCGAGCGCGACCCGTTGCCGCTGCCCGCCGGACAGCTGCGCCGGGTAGTGACCGGCCCGCGCCGGGTCGATGTCGACCAGTTCGAGCAGCCGCGCTACCTCGGCGCGCCGGGCGCTGCCGGTCACCGCCTCCGGACCGCGGCGCGGCAGTGCCTCGGCCACCGAGTCGCCGATCCGCATGCGCGGGTCGAGCGAGGAGTAGGGGTCCTGGAACACCATCTGCATCGGCCGGCGCCCGGCGGACGGACGGACCGGCACGCCGTCGAGCAGGATCCGCCCGCCGGCGAGCGGGGTCAGCCCGACGGCCGCGCGCGCCAGCGTGGACTTGCCCGAGCCGGACTCCCCCACCAGGCCGACGACCCCGCCGGACGGGACGGTCAGCTGCACGCCGTCAACCGCGGTCAGCGCGCGCCGGCCGGAGCCGAACCGGACGGTGACGTCCTCGAAACGCAGCTCAGCCATGGGCGTGCCAGCACGCGACGAAGTGACCTGGTCCGTGTGCCACGAGCGCCGGATCCTCCTGCTCGCACTTGTCGGTGGCCAGCGGGCAGCGCGGTGCGAAGGCGCAGCCGCGCGGCTGCTCGGCGGGGCTGACCGGCCGTCCGGGGATGACCGCGAGCGGCTGGTGCAGGTCGGTGCGCATGTCCGGCACGGCGGCGACCAGCGCGCGCGTGTACGGGTGCAGCGCGCCGGTGAGCAGCTCGGCGGACGGCAGGTCCTCGACGATCCGTCCGGCGTACATGACCAGCACCCGCTCGCAGACCTGGCCGACCACGGCCACGTCGTGACTGATCAGCAGGATCGCGACGTCGTCGGCGGTGCGGATCGAGTCGAGCAGGCGCAGCACCTGCCGCTGCACGGTCACGTCCAGCGCCGTCGTCGGCTCGTCCGCGACGATCAACGCGGGCGCGCCCATCATGCCCAGCGCGATCATCGCGCGCTGCCGCATCCCGCCGGAGAACTCGTGCGGATACTGGCGGGCACGCCGCTCGGGTGCGGGCACGCGAACCGCGCGCAGCCGGTCGACCGCGCGGGTGCGCGCCTCGGCG
>DASRSS010000213.1:0-2470 GCA_035656335.1 Jatrophihabitantaceae bacterium
CGTTGCGGGCGCCGGGTCGGGACGATCACGCGCCGCCCGCCGGTCAGGTGCAGCGACAGCCCGACGCAGCCACGCGGCATCCCCTCGGCGGCGGTGCGGCCGAGAATCTGGCAGTCGCCGCCAGCAACAGTGTCGACGACGCCGAGCTCGATGCCCAGGATGTCGGACCGCTCAATCACGTCGTCGCCGACCCGGACCTGCGTCCCGGACACCGCGACCGACCGCAGCGTCCGCGCCGCGTGCACCGTCAGCGCGTCGATACCGACCACGACGACGAACGCGATGGCCCAGCCGATCAGGTGCGCCCAGGCTCCACCGAGGATCAGGTCGAGGACGAAACCGGCCACGATCAGCGCCGCGAGGGCGGCAGTCGACAGATACGAGCGGGCCGGTTCGCGATACCGGCCGCCGCTTGGGGAGGGAACCCGGGCCCGGTCCCCGATGTCTGTCATTCCCCTATGTTAGATCAATGTTAGGAAACTCGGTTGCCCAATAGGTGAGGATGATCGACGCCCCGGCCCGCTTGATCGAGGTCAGGGTCTCCACGATCGTCCGCTCGCGGTCCAGCCAGCCGCGCTCGGCGGCCGCCTCGACCATCGCGTACTCGCCGCTGATCTGGTACGCGGCCACCGGCACCGGGGACGCGTCCGCCACCGCCCGCAGCACGTCCAGGTACGGCAGCGCGGGCTTGACCATCACCAGGTCGGCCCCCTCGGCGACGTCCAGCGCCACCTCGGCCAGCGCCTCGTCGACGTTGCGTGCCGCGTCCTGCTGGTACGTCTTGCGGTCACCCACCAGCGAGGAGTTCACCGCCTCGCGGAACGGCCCGTAGAACGCCGACGCGTACTTCGGCGCGTAGCCCAGGATCCCGGTGTCCAGGTGCCCGGCGTCGTCCAGCGCGCGGCGCACCGCGGCGACCTGGCCGTCCATCATCCCGCTGGTCCCGAGCAGGTGCGCGCCCGCCTCGGCCTGCGCCAGCCCCATCGACGCGTACCGCAGCAGCGTCGCGTCGTTGTCGACCGAGCCGTCGTCCGCCAGGACGCCGCAGTGCCCGTGATCGGTGAACTCGTCCAGGCACAGGTCGGCCATCAGCACGGTGTCGTCGCCGAGTTCGGCGCGCAGCCGGCGCAGCGCGACGTTCAGCAGGCCGTCCGGATCGTCCGCCCCGGTACCGAGCGCGTCCTTGTGCGTCGGGATGCCGAACAGCATCAGCCCACCCACGCCCGCCTCGACGGCCGAGACGGCAGCCTTCACCAGCGAGTCCTGCGTGTGCTGGACGACGCCGGGCATCGACGCGATCGGCACGGGTTCGCCGATCCCCTCGCGCACGAACATCGGCAGCACCAGGTCAGACGGACGCACGACGACGTCCGACGTCAGCCGCCGCAGCGCGGGCGTACGCCGCAGCCGCCGCAGTCGCGAGACCGGGTACCCGGGCAGGTCGGGCAGCGACATCTAGCGCGCGGCCCGTCGCGCCGAGGACCGGGCGGCCTTCTTGGCGGCAGCGGCAGCGGCCTTCTCGCGCTCCTCGGCGGCCTTGACCACCGCGTACTCGGCCAGCGCGTCCACCAGCGCCGGCATGGTGGCCGACTCGGGCTGGACGTCGACGCGCAGGCCGAACTCCTTCGCGGTGGCCGCGGTCTGCGGGCCGATGCAGGCGACCACGGTCCGCGCGTGCGGCTTGCCGGCGATGCCGACCAGGTTCCGCACCGTCGACGAGGACGTGAAGCACACCGCCTGGAACCCGCCCGACTTGATCGCGTCCCGGATCTCGGCGGCCGGCGGCGCGGCGCGCACCGTGCGGTACGCCGTCACGTCGTCGATCTCCCAGCCGCGCTCACGCAGGCCCGCGGCCAGCGTCTCGGTCGCGATGTCCGCGCGCGGCAGCAGGACCCGGTCGATCGGGTCGAGCACGTCGTCGAACGGCGGGAAGTCGGCCAGCAGCCCCTCGGACGACTGCTCGCCCGACGGAAGCAGCTCCGGCCGGATGCCGAACGCGCGCACGGCGGCGGCCGTCGACTCGCCGACGCAGGCGATCTTGACGCCGGCAAACGCGCGGGCGTCCAGGCCGAACTCCTCGAACTTCTCGCGCACCGCCTTCACCGCGTTGGTGGACGTGAACACGATCCACTCGTACCGGCCGGTGACCAGGCCCTTGATCGCGCGCTCCATCTGGGTGGGCGTGCGCGGCGGCTCGACGGCGATGGTCGGCACCTCGATCGGCGTCGCGCCGTAGCCGCGCAAGCGGTCGCTCATCGCGCCGGCCTGGTCCTTGGTCCGGGGAACGAGCACCCGCCAGCCGTAGAGCGCGCGCGATTCCCACCAGGCCAGCTTCTCGCGCTGCACGGCGGCCCGGCCCACCGTGACGACCAGCGTGCCGGTCATGCCGGCCGCGGCCAGCTCGATGTCGCCGACCGTGCCGGACACGGTCTGCTGCGCGGTGCTGGTGCCGTTGCAGCTGACGGTGACG
>DASRSS010000214.1:0-7515 GCA_035656335.1 Jatrophihabitantaceae bacterium
TGCCGAGGCCGAGCGTGAGCGCCAGCGTCACGGCACAGAGCACGACCACGCAGCCGGCGACGACGCGCGCCGCAACCTCGTTGACGGGATTGGGGAATCCGAAGATCGAGCTCACGACATCCCAGCGTACGTGCTCAACGCACACGGGGCGCGACGATCAGGGTCTGCGCGGTGCAGCCGACCGGACCACGCACGTCCGAGACGGTGGACCGGGCCAGGCCGACGCCGCGATCACCGAGCTGGGTGGCCGCGTCCAGGTGTACCCACTCGCCCTCGAACGGGCGCGCCAGGTGGATGTCCAGGTCGACGTTCAGGAACGACCATTGCGCCCAGTCGAGTTCGGCGGACACGCCGCTCGCGGAGTCCCCGACGAGGGCGACGCGCTGCAACCCGCTGGGCTCCTCGCCAGCGATCAGCGGCAGCCGCGCACGGGCCCAGACGGCGGCCGGTCCCGGCGTCGCGGCCGAGCCGGAGACCTCGTGCCATTCGATGCTGTCGGCGTACGGGAAGGACAGGCCGAACGCCGGGGGCTCGGTCGCCGGCGGCGTCAGGCCTGCCGTCGCCGGCGCGAGGTCGGACGTGTCCCGCGCGGCGACCAGCCATACCCGCGCGTGCAGGCAGTCGCGCCCGCCGGCGCTCAGCGCCACCTCGACGAGGCTGGCACTGCGTGCCGCCCGCACCAGCCGCGCGGTCGCGGTGACCTCGCCGACGGGAACCGGGCCGACGAAGTCGGCGGCGATCCGGCTGGCGACCAGGTTCGCGTTCACACCCCGCGCGAGCCGCTCCGCCTCGCGCACCGCGAGCGCGTTCGGCGGCCCGCCGTGCTGCAGGTTCACGTCCCACGGGCCGCCGGTCTCGGAAGCTGCAGAAAATCGCGCGCTGTCTGCGGATTGGTCCAGGATTCGGAAGTAAGCATCTGCCACGAGAATGCAACGTACTTGACCGCTGCACAGGAACCGTGGCATAAACTCGCGCGCAGAAGGGGCAGCGGCACATCCCTCCCGTGCCGCCGCCCCTTCGTGCACCTAGGTAGCCTTCTGCGAGTGCGAGTGACCTCCGTTCTGCGCCTGTTCGCCCCGATCGCCGCGGTGTCCGTGCTCGTCACCGGATGCAGCTCCAGCGGCGGTTCGAGCCCGGCGTCCACGCCGCCGCCCGCGGTGGTCAGCACCGCGCCGGCGACCACCGCCCCCACCGCCCCCTCCGCAGTCGGCGGCCAGCCGACGGACGCGTCCGGCCGGGTCGCGCAGTGGTACGCCGGGGTCGCCGGGCTGTTCGCCGCGATCCAGGTGGACACCGAGCACATCAAGACGGACGCCACCAAGCAGGACGTGCAGAGCCTGCAAGCGCACTGCGCGAACCTGCGCACCGACGCGGCGAACGTCCAGGGCGCGCCGGCCGCTCCGGACAAGCGGATCGCGGCAGCGGTCGCGACGGCCATGCGCGCGTACGCGTCCGCCGCGCAGAGCTGCCTGCAGGGCGACTACCCGACGACGGCGACGCAGATCAACAAGGGCGGCGCGGCGCTGGAGGCCGCCAACGGCATCATGAACAACCTGCCCTGACGGCTCCGCCCTGGAAACGCGTAGCGGCCCGGAGCAAGATTGTTAGCGTGACGAACGAACCACTCATCCGGTCCTTCGTGGCGATCGGCGACAGCTTCACCGAGGGCCTCAACGACGTGCTTCCGGACAACACGATGGCCGGCTGGGCCGATCGGTTCGCGGCGATGCTCGCGCGACAACCGGGCGGCGTGAGGTACGCGAACCTGGCCGTCCGCGGACGGCTGCTGGACCGCATCGTCGCCGAGCAGCTGCCCACCGCCATCGCGGCGAAGCCGGACCTGATCTCGTTCTCCGCAGGCGGCAACGACGTGCTGCGCACCGGCTTCGACGTCGACGCCACCGCGGCCCGCTACGAGCAGGCCGTCGTCCGGATGCGCGCCACGGGCGCACGCGTGCTCGTGTTCACCGGCTTCGACGTCGGCACCACGCCGGTGCTGCGCCTGGCGCGCGGCCGGATCGCGATTTACAACGAGCTGCTTCGGGGCATCGCGCAGCGGCACGGCTGCGACCTGGTGGACCTGTGGACGCTGACCCCGTTGCACGACCGGCGCATCGCGTTCAGCGACGACCGGTTGCACCTGTCCGCGGCGGGCCACGAACGGGCGTCCCGCCTCGTCGCGCGCACGCTCGGCATTCCGGCGCCCGATCCGTTCGCGCCGTGGCCGGAGATCGTGTCGGCGGAGGCCAGCCGACGCGACGACCTGCTGTGGGCACGGACCCACTTCCTGCCGTGGATCGGGCGGCACCTGCGCGGCCGCTCCAGCGGCGACGCCATCACCGCGAAGCGGCCGGTGCTGGAGCTGTTCGAGCCGGTCGACCCGCCCGGTACTGACGACCGCGCCGAGCGGACCGGCTAGCGCGGCGCGGGCGCGATCCGGCCGCGCACCTCGCCGAGCGCGATGCGCCCGTGCGGTCCCGGCGCGGTCGCGGTGATCACAACGTCGTCGCCGTCCTGCAGGAACGCGCGTGTGCTGTCGTCGTCCAGGGCGAGCGGTTCGGCGCCGTTCCAGGTGAGTTCCAGCAGGCAGCCGCGCTGCTCGGGCGATGGCCCGCTGACCGTCCCGGACGCGAACAGGTCGCCCGTCCGCGCATGCGCCCCGTTGACCGTCACGTGCGCGAGCATCTGCGCCGGTGTCCAGTACATGGCCGAGAACGGCGGCCGCGAGATCAGGCTGCCGTTGAGCCGCACCTCCAGCTGCAGGTCCAGCCCGGACGGCGTGGCCGAGTCGTCCAGGTACGGCAGCGGCCGCGGGTCACGCGCCGGCGGTTGCGTCCAGGCGGCGGCGAGCGCGTCCAGCGGCGTTATCCACGCGGAGACCGAGGTCGCGAACGACTTGCCCAGGAACGGGCCGAGCGGGACGTACTCCCACGCCTGGATGTCGCGTGCCGACCAGTCGTTGAGCAGGCAGACCCCGAAGACGTGATCGGCGAAATCCCCGACCGCGACGGGGCGTCCGGGCTCGGACGGCGCACCGACGACGAAGCCGACCTCGGCCTCGATGTCCAGCTTGCGGCTCGGCCCAAACCCGATCGTCCCGTCCGCGCCGCGCGCCTGGCCGGACGGGCGCAGCACATCGGTGCCGGACACGACGACCGTGCCGGCCCGGCCGTGGTACCCGATCGGCAGGTGCTTCCAGTTCGGGGTCAGCGGCTCGCCGTCCGGGCGGAAGATCCGGCCGACGTTCGACGCGTGGTGCTCGGAAGCGTAGAAGTCCACGTAGTCCGCGACGGTGAACGGCAGCCGCAGCCGGGACTCCTCCAGCGGCGACAGCAGCGGTTCGATGCGGGCGCGGTGCGACTCGTCGGTGAGCCAGTCGGTCACGAGCGCGCGCACCTGGGTCCACACCGGCCGGCCGGCGGCGAGGAACGCGTCCAGCAGGCCGCCGGCGAACAGTCCCGCGTACGGGGTCTCGCGCGTCGCCGCGGTGAGGTCCAGTTGCCGGCCGCCGATGCGGACGAGCACGCGCTCGCCGTCCGAGCCGTAGGGCAGGTTGTCTAGGCCGTACGGGTCGTCGGCGGGCACGTCCAGCCAGGTCGTCACGGCGCGGCCACCAGGCCCATCGCGACGAGGTCGGCCACCGGCTCGGCGATGCTGCACGTGCCGAACGAGCGGAACATCGCGCGGACGGCCGCGATGTCGCCGTCGGACAGCGCACGAACCTGCGCGGCGACCTCGACCGCGTCCCGCTGCGCCAGCGCGGAAGCGGTCGCGTCGACACTTCCCGTCGCCGCCGCGATCCGCGCGGCCAGCACGACGTTCAGGAAGCCGTGGTGCTCGAAGCGGCTCTGCTGGTCGCGGTGCCGGACCGCGCTGTGCAGGCCGGCGGTGCACTTGAACGGCAGCCGCTCGGCGGCGCACATCACCAGCGGCGCGGCGAGCTCCAGTTCGGTGTGGAAGGCGTCGATGGTCATGCCGCCGGTGCGCAGCTTGAGGCGCAGCCCGTGGTCGCCGAGCCGGTGCACCTTCCGGTCGTCGACACCGGTCACCGGCAGCTCCAAGTAGCAGGCGATCCCGTCGGCCCGCAGCGGCTCCAGCACGCGCAGCGCGTCGTCCAGCGAGGTGTTCCGCAGCGGCACCTCGACCGCGGCGACGGTCAGCTGCGGATGCGGCGCCGCGGCGCTCAGCAGGTCCGCGACGTGCTCGACGCCCTCGGGGACCACCGCAGCGACGGACACCGGCGCGTCGCTCGACAGGCGCAGCTCGCCCGCCGTCGCGGCCAGCTCGGGCAGCCGGCGCCCGTTGCACACGAACGGCCCGACCATGTCGGCGTACCAGGACAACCGATGGCGGGCGTGGCCGCGGATCGCCGGCTCCAGCGGCAGGTCTGCGGGCGGGAACATCGCCGCGTCGTCGAACAGCGCGGTGAACAGGGGCGAGAGCACGGTCACCGGTTCAGGCCCCGGGGCCGCGCCCGGACCACGTCCAGGCGTAGCGGCCGTCGTCGCAGGCGCGGCCGCCCTCGCCCAGCCGCAGCGGGCGGAACGTGTCGACCATGACGGCCAGCTCGTCGAAGAACTCGACGCCGATCGAGCGCTCGTACGCGCCCGGCTGCGGCCCGTGCGAGTGGCCGCCGGGGTGCAGGCTGATCGAACCCTGGCCGATGCCGGATCCCTTGCGCGCCTCGTAGTCGCCGCCGCAGTAGAACATGACCTCGTCCGAGTCCACGTTCGAGTGGTAGTACGGCACCGGGATCGACAGCTCGTGGTAGTCGACCTTGCGCGGCACGAAGTTGCAGATGACGAAGTTGTTGCCCTCGAACACCTGGTGCGCGGGCGGCGGCTGGTGCACCTTGCCGGTGATCGGCATGAAGTCCGCGACGTTGAACGTGTACGGATACAGGCAGCCGTCCCAGCCGACCACGTCGAACGGGTGGTGCGGGACGGTGTGGATCGTGCCGGCGATCCCGGACGGCCCCGAGCCGCGGTGCTTGATGTACACCTCGACGTCCGACTCGTCCACGACGACCGGATCGCCAGGGCCGTGCAGGTCGCGCTCGCAGTACGGCGCGTGCTCGAGCAGCTGCCCGAACCGCGACAGGTAGCGCCGCGCCGGGGTGATGTGCGAGTTCGCCTCGATGCAGTACGCGCGCAGCGGCTGCGGCCCGGTGGGTACCCAGCGGTGCGTGGTCGCGCGCGGCAGCAGGACGTAGTCGCCTTCGTTCGCCGCGAGCGGCCCGAACACCGTCTCGACCGTGGCCGACCCGGACTCCACGTACACGCACTCGTCGCCGATCGCGTTGCGGTACAGCGGGGACGGCTCGGTCGCGACGACGTAGTGGATGCGCACGTCGTCGTTGCCGAGCACCAGCCGGCGCCCGGTCACCGCGTCCACGCCGGCCGCCGCGGACGCCTCGGACGCGAACAGGTCGTGCAGCTTCAGGTGCCGGGGGAGCAGCGGCTCGTTCGGCACCGTCGCCTGGTCCGGCAGCTCCCACGGCCGCGCGTCGACGATCGCGGACGGGATCTGCCGGTGGTAGAGCAGCGAGGAGTCGGCCGAGAAGCCCTCCTCGCCCATCAGCTCCTCGAAGTACAGGTTGCCGTCGGGTCCGCGCAGCTGGGTGTGCCGCTTCGGAGGGACGGAACCGTGCGACTGGTAGTACGCCATGCGGCTCAGGCTATCGCCGCTACCGCTTCTCGACGGGGACGAACGACCGCTGCGGGGCGCCTGTGTACAGCTGGCGCGGCCGGCCGATGCGGGTCTCCTCGTCGTTGATCATCTCGTGCCACTGGGCGATCCAGCCGGGCAGCCGGCCGATGGCGAACAGCACGGTGAACATCTTGGTCGGGAAGCCCATCGCGCGGTACAGCAGCCCGGTGTAGAAGTCCACATTCGGGTACAGCTTGCGCTCGACGAAGTAGTCGTCCGACAGGGCGACACCCTCGAGCTCCATCGCGATGTCGAGCAGGTCGTCGCGCTTGCCGAGCCCGGTCAGGATCTCGTCCGCGGTCTTCTTCACGATCGCCGCGCGCGGGTCGTAGTTCTTGTAGACCCGGTGCCCGAAGCCCATCAGCTTGACGCCGGCCTCGCGGTTCTTCACCTTCTGCACAAAGGCGTTCACGTCGCCGCCGCTGTCCCGGATCGATTCGAGCATCTCCAGCACCGACTGGTTCGCGCCGCCGTGCAGCGGACCGAACAGCGCGTTGATGCCCGCCGAGACGGACGCGAACAGGTTCGCCTGCGACGAACCGACGAGCCGCACGGTGGACGTCGAGCAGTTCTGCTCGTGGTCCGCATGCAGGATGAACAGCATGTCGAGCGCGCGCACGATCACCGGGTCGGGCTCGTACGGTTCGGCGGGCAGGCCGAACGTCATGCGCAGGAAGTTCTCCACCAGGCTCAGCTTGTTGTCCGGGTAGAGGAAGGGCTGGCCGACCGACTTCTTGTAGGCGTACGCGGCGATGGTCGGCAGCTTGGCCAGCAACCGGATCGTGGACAGCTCGACGTCCTCGGTGTCCATCGGGTCCAGCGAATCGGGGTAGTAGGCGGACAGCGCGTTGACGGCACTGGACAGTACCGGCATCGGGTGGGCGTTGCGGGGGAAGCCGTCGAAGAACCGCTTCAGGTCCTCGTGCAGCATGGTGTGCAGCTGGATCCGCTTGGTGAACTCGGCCAGCTGGTCCTTGTCCGGCAGCTCGCCGTAGATCAACAGGTAGCTCACCTCGAGGAAGGTCGACTTCTCGGCCAGGTGCTCGATCGGGTAGCCGCGGTAGCGCAGGATGCCGGCGTCGCCGTCGATGTAGGTGATCGCGCTCTTGCACGAGGCGGTGTTGACGAAGCCGTTGTCGAAGGTGGTGTAGCCGGTCTTGGACAACAGCGAACCCAGCGCGATGCCGTCGGCGCCCTCGGTGGCGCTGACGATCTCCAGGTCGGTTTCCCCGCCCGGGTACTTCAAAGTGGCGATGTCGTCGGTGTCGGCCACGAGAACCCCTTTGCGCTCTGGCTGATATGGCTGCCCTGACTAGGTGCTTACAGCTGAAGGTAGTCGTTATGGCGAGGAGGCGCCTGCCCGGGGTCGAGTCCGCTGGTCACGCAATCGATCAAGTGGCCCGGCGCGCTACGGCTGCAGACGCTCCACCCGGTTGCCGGTGACCCGGATGCGGTTGTGCAACCGGTTTTCCCGCCCCTGCCAGAACTCCACCACGTCGGCGGCGATGAGGTAGCCGCCCCAGCCCGGCGGCACCGGCACCCGCTCGTGGTCGGCGAAGCGGGCCGTCACCTGCGCCAGCTGCTCCAGCAGGGCCGCGCGGGAGGCGATCGGCCGGGACTGCTGCGACGCCCAGGCGCCCAGCTGCGACCCGCGCGGTCGCTTGGACCAGTAGTCCTCGGTGACCTGGGCCGTGACTTTGCTCACCGGCCCGCGCAGGTGGACCTGCCGGCCCAGCTGGTACCACGGGAACGTCACCGCGGCGTACGGCGTCGCCGCCAGATCGTCGGCCTTGGCCGAGTCATAGT
>DASRSS010000215.1:0-13389 GCA_035656335.1 Jatrophihabitantaceae bacterium
GGCTTCGACTACTTCATGCTGAAGGAGATCGAGGAGCAGCCCACCGCGGTGGCCAACACGCTGCGCGGGCACCTGGTCGACGGCCAGGTCGTGCTGGACGAGCAGCGCGTCGACAAGCAGGAACTGCGCGACGTCGACAAGGTCTTCGTGGTCGCCTGCGGCACGGCCTTCCACTCCGGGCTGATCGCCAAGTACGCCATCGAACACTGGACGCGGGTTCCGGTCGAGGTCGAGATGGCCTCCGAATTCCGGTACCGCGACCCGGTGCTCGACCGGCAGACGCTCGTGGTGGCGATCAGCCAGTCCGGAGAAACCGCCGACACGCTCGAGGCGGTTCGGCACGCCCGGGCGCAGAAGGCCCGCGTGCTGGCCATCTGCAACACCAACGGGGCGCAGATCCCGCGCGAGTCCGACGCCGTGCTCTACACGCACGCCGGGCCGGAGATCGGTGTGGCCGCGACGAAGACGTTCCTCGCGCAGATCGCCGCGGTCGAGCTGGTCGGCCTCGCGCTCGCGCAGGCGCGCGGCACGAAGTACGGCGACGAGGTGCAGCGCGAGTACGCCGCGCTCGCCGCGATGCCGGACGAGATCGGCAAGGTACTCGAGGTCCTCGAACCGGTGCGCGCGCTCGCGCGCGAGATCGCGTCCGCCAAGGCCGTGCTCTTCCTGGGTCGGCACGTGGGTTACCCGGTCGCGTTGGAGGGTGCGCTGAAGCTCAAGGAGCTCGCGTACATGCACGCCGAGGGCTTCCCGGCCGGCGAGCTCAAGCACGGGCCGATCGCGCTGATCGAGGACGGCCTGCCCGTGGTCGTCGTCATGCCGTCGCCGCGTGGGCGTCCGGTGCTGCACCAGAAGATGGGCAGCAACATCGCCGAGATCAAGGCCCGCGGCGCGCGCACGATCGTGATCGCCGAGGCCGGTGACGCGGTCGCGGCCGCGCACGCCGACCACCTGATCGAGGTGCCGGCCGTCGGCACGCTGGTGTCGCCGTTCGTGGCGACGATCCCGCTGCAGGTGCTCGCGGCGGAGATCGCGCAGGCCCGCGGTTACGACGTGGACAAGCCGCGCAACCTCGCCAAGTCCGTCACCGTCGAATAGGCCGTCTACTGGGCCGTCTACTGGGCCGTCTATTGGGCCGTCTATTGGGCCACGAATAGCCCGCGCAGGCGGGCGTTCTCGTCTAGGCTCGCGCCTGTGAGCGAACCCACCGCGCAGACGCACTCGGTTGACCTGCTCATCGTGGGCGCGGGACCCGTCGGCCTGTTCGGCGCGTACTACGCGGGCGTCCGGACGATGTCCACGGTCGTGCTGGACTCGCTCGAGGAGCCGGGCGGGCAGATCACCGCGATGTACCCGGAGAAGGCGATCTTCGACGTCGCCGGGTTCCCCGCGATCAAGGGACGCGACCTGGTCGAGCAGTTGGTCGCGCAGGCGGCGCCGCACAAGCCGACGTACCTGCTCGGGCACCAGGCGGTCGGGCTCGAGCGTGGCGGGGAGACGTTCGTGGTGACCACGTCCGCCGGCGCGCGGATCGAGTGCCGGGCGATCGTGATCACCGGCGGCATCGGCACGTTCAGCCCGCGGCCGCTGCCCGCCGGCGGCGACTACCTGGGCCGCGGCCTCGCGCACTTCGTTCCCGATCCGTCCAGCTACGCCGACTGCGACATCGTGGTGGTGGGCGGTGGCGACTCGGCGCTGGACTGGGCGCTGATGCTCGAGCCGATCGGCAAGTCCGTGACGATCGTGCACCGGCGCGCCGAGTTCCGCGGGCACCCGCATTCGGTCGAGCTGCTCAAGGCGTCGTCGGTCAACATCGTCACCGACGCGCAGATCAGCGACGTGCGCGGCGAGCCGAACGTGACCGAGGTCGACATCGACGTCCAGGGCGAGATCCGCACGCTGCCGTGCGACCGGCTCGTCGCCGCGCTCGGCTTCACCGCGAACCTGGGCCCGCTGATGGAGTGGGGCATCGACATCCGCAAGCGGCAGATCGTGGTCGACACGATGGGGCGCACGTCCGTGCCGGGCGTCTACGCGGCCGGCGACATTGTCGACTACGAGGGCAAGGTGAAGCTGATCGCGACCGGCTTCGGCGAGGTCGCGACCGCCGTCAACAACGCGGCGGCGTACCTGAACCCGAACGTGTCGGCGTTCCCCGGTCACCTGTCCGACTACGCGCCGGAGTCGGGTTCTCCGACAGTGGGTCAGTCGGGTTCCCCGACCGTGGCGTCGGGTTCGGCCGCGGCTGAGTCGGGCTCGGCCGCGGCGGCCGCGACGAGTTGAGCATCGTCGGCGTGGGCATCGACGTGGTGCCGGTGGCGCGCTTCGCCGAGTCGCTGGAACGCACGCCACCGCTCGCTGCGCGCTTGTTCACCGCCGCCGAGCTGGTGACCGAGTCCGGCCTGCCGCGTTCGGCCGAGTCGCTCGCGGCGCGCTTCGCGGCGAAGGAGGCGGTGGCGAAGGCGCTCGGCGGTGGCGGCGGGATGCTCTGGACGGACGCGCAGATCAGCACCGACGACGTGGGCCGTCCGGTTCTGACGGTGACGGGCACCGTGCGCGAGCGGGCCGAGCGGCTCGGCGTCACGCGCTGGCACGTTTCGCTTTCGCACGACGGGGGAATCGCATCCGCGACCGTGATTGCGGAGTCGACGGAGTAGAGGGGGCGAAGCGTGCACGGCGCGTACACCGTCGGCGAGGTCCGCGCCGCCGAGGACGCGGCGATGGCCGCGCTGCCGGCCGGTGCCCTGATGCAGCGTGCCGCGAACGCGCTGTCGGTGCAGTGCGCCGGGCTGCTCGATCGCGTGTACGGCGCGCGGGTCGCGCTGCTCGTCGGCAGCGGAAACAACGGCGGCGACGCGCTGTTCGCCGGCGCGCGACTGGCCGAGCGCGGCGCGCGCGTGACGGCGCTGCTGCTCGATCCGGAACGTGCGCACGCCGACGGTTTGGTCGCGTTCGACCGCGCGGGTGGGCGATCGGTCGGCGCCGATCCGTCCGTGCTGCGCGGTGCCGATCTCGTGATCGACGGGATGCTCGGAATCGGCGGACGCGGTGGCTTGCGTGGCCGGGCTGTTGATCTTGCCGAGGCGGCCGCGGACGCGTTCACGGTGGCTGTCGACGTCCCGTCCGGCGTCGACTCCGACACCGGAACCGCGGACGACACGGCGGTGCACGCGGACGTGACGGTCACCTTCGGCGCGCTGAAGGTCGGCACCGTGGTCGGGCGGGGAGCGCAGCTGTGCGGCGAGCTGCGGCTCGTCGACCTGGGTCTCGCGCTGCCCGCGCCGTCGGTGCGGGTGCTGGAGGCGCCGGACGTCTTCGCGATCGTGCCGGAGCCGGACGCGTCCGGTGACAAGTACACCCGCGGCGTGGTCGGTGTCGTCGCCGGGTCGGCGCAGTACTCCGGTGCCGGAGTGCTGACGACCGGCTCGGCGCTGGTCGGCGGCGCGGGCATGGTGCGCTACCTCGGCCTCGCGCCGGACGCGGTGCGCGCGCGCTATCCCGAGGTCGTGGTGCACGACGACGCCCGCCCGCACGAGGTGCGCGTGCAGGCGTGGGTGGTCGGGCCGGGGATGGGCACGGACGACGCGGCGATGGCGCTGCTCGCGGACGTGTTGCGGACGGACGTGCCGGTGATCGTCGATGCGGACGCGATCACGCTGGTGGCTCGCGCGCCGGGTCTCGTCCGCGGTCGCACGGTGCCGACCGTGCTGACGCCGCACGATCGCGAGTTCGCGCGACTGGCCGGCCAGCCCGGCGCGGACCGGCTGGGCGCGTGCCGGCGGGCCGCCGCGGACCTGGGTGCGACCGTGCTGCTCAAGGGCAACGCCACGGTTGTCGCCGACCCGGACGGCACCGCGTACGTGAACCCGACCGGCACGCCGTGGCTGGGGACCGCCGGCAGCGGCGACGTGCTGAGCGGACTGATCGGCTCGCTGCTCGCGTCGGGCCTGCCCGCGCCGCTCGCGGCCGCCGCCGGGGCGTACCTGCACGGCGTCGCCGGCCAGCGCGCCGCCGCAGACGGACCGCCCACTGCCGTCGACGTGCTCAACTCGCTGCGCCCCGTGCTGGCGACGCAAGCGCTCGCTATAGGTGAGCAGAGCAAAGGTTCTGGCGTGCATGGGTACGGGGGCCGTGGCCCCGGGGGTATCGCCTGGCGCCTTGCGGGCCGGCAACGTCGACCTCGGCCAGCCGCCCGCCTTGGCCCGGCGCCCGCGCGGACACCGCCGAGGGCGGCCGCGCCGAGGGACCGCGTTTGAGACACTGGACGGCGTGCTGCGCACCGAAGCCGTCGTCGACCTGGCCGCGATCCGATCCAACGTCGCGGCGCTGAACGCGGCCACGCGCGCCGACGTCATGGCCGTCGTCAAGGCCGACGGCTACGGCCACGGCCTCGCGCAGTCGGTCGACGCGGCCCGCGCCGGTGGCGCGACCTGGTTCGGCACCGCGACGCTGGACGAGGCGATCGACGTGCGCGCGACCGGCGCCGCGGAACCGGTCCTCGCCTGGCTCTGGACGCCCGCCGAAACCAGCGCGCTGCGCACCGCGATCACGCACAGCATCGACGTCTCGGTGAGCAGCCTGTGGCAGCTGGACGCGGTACGCGCAGCGGCGACGGAAGCGGGCCGCACCGCCCGCGTCCATCTCAAGATCGACACCGGGCTGTCGCGCAACGGCAGCTACGTCACCGACTGGCCGGACCTCGTCACCGCCACGGCCAAGGCCCAAGCAGCCGGCGAGGTCGAGGCGTTCGGCGTGTGGAGCCACTTCGCGTACGCCGACGCGCCCGGCCATCCCACGATCGCGCGCCAGATCGAGGCGTTCTCCGACGCGCTCGCGGTGGCCGAGCGGGCCGGCGTCCGCCCGCAGGTGCGCCACCTGGCGAACTCCGCCGCGACGCTGACGCTGCCCGCCGCGCACTTCGACCTGGTCCGTCCCGGCATCGCCGTGTACGGCCTGTCGCCGGTGCCGGACGAGGGCGACTTCGGCCTCATCCCCGCGATGACGCTGCGCGCGGGCCTGGCCTCGGTCAAACGCGTCCGCGCCGGCGAGGGCGTCTCGTACGGCCACACCTACACGACCGAGCGCGAGACCACGCTCGCGCTCGTCCCGCTCGGTTACGCCGACGGCGTGCCGCGGCACGCGTCCAACGTCGGCCCGGTCGCGATCAACGGACGCCGCTTCACGATCAGCGGCCGCGTCTGCATGGACCAGTTCGTCGTCGACGTCGGCGACCTGCCGGTGCAGCCGGGCGACGCGGCGGTGCTGTTCGGAACCGGACGCGACGGCGAGCCCACCGCGCAGGACTGGGCCGACGCACTCGACACGATCCACTACGAGATCGTCACCCGGGTCGGCGCGCGCGTGCCGCGCGTGTACGTGGGGGCCGAGCGGAACGACGCCGGGGAACAGCGGTGAGCGGACCGCGTCACGGTCCCGGTCGCCCGGCCGGCCCGCGCGTGCGGCTGGACGAGGAAACCCGCGACGCGCTTGCCGCGGTGGAGGTGGTGCTGCCGACCCCCGCGGACACGTTCGAGTTCGGACGGCGGCTGGCCGGCGTGCTGCGCGCCGGCGACCTGCTGCTGCTCACCGGTCCGCTCGGCGCCGGCAAGACGGCGCTGGTCCAGGGGATCGGCGCTGGACTGAACGTCGAAGGAACGGTCGTCTCGCCGACGTTCGTGATCGCGCGCGTGCACCCCGGGCCGCTGCCGCTCGTGCACGTCGACGCGTACCGGCTCGGTTCGCTCGCCGAGGTGGACGACCTCGACCTGGACGTCGACGCCGCCGACGCGGTGACCGCGGTCGAGTGGGGCGCCGGGAGAGCCGAGCAACTCGCGGACGCCCGGCTGCAGATCCTGATCAGCCGCGCGGCCGACACCGACGAGCGCACCGTCCGCCTCGTCCCGCACGGCGGCGACTGGGCCGCGCGGATCGCCGCGCTGAACTGACTGATTAGGCTGGCTTCCCGTGCTCGTCCTCGCCATCGACACCTCGTCCGCCGCGGTGATCGCCGCGCTCGCCGAGGTCGGTGACGACTCGGTCGAGGTCCGCACGCAACGCATGACCGTCAACGCGAAGGCGCACGGCGAGCTGCTAGCGCCGTCGATCGCCGACTGCCTGGACGCGGCCGGCGCGAAGCCGCGCGACCTCGGCGCGATCGTCGCCGGGCTCGGTCCCGGACCGTTCACCGGGCTGCGTGTCGGGCTGGTCACCGCCGCCGCGATGGCCGACGCGCTGCACATTCCCAGCTACGGCGTCTGCTCGCTCGACGCCATCGCCGGCGGCGCGCAGAACGCCGCCGCGCAGAACGCGGTGCAGCACAGCGGCGAGTTGATCATCGCGACCGACGCGCGCCGCAAGGAGGTCTACTGGGCGCGCTACGACGCTGCGGGCACGCGGCTGGTCGGCCCGGACGTGAGCCACCCCGAGGACGTTCCCGTCGCCGGCGCTACCGCCGCGGCCGGCGCGGGCGCGCGGATGTACGGAGCGGCGTGGGGCGTCGAGCTGCTCGACGCCGACTACCCGTCCGCGGAAGCACTCGTGCGCTACGCGGCCGACCGCATCAGAACCGGCGCGCCGTCCGAGCAGCTGGTGCCGCTGTACCTGCGCCGTCCGGACGCGGTGCCGCCGGGTGCAGCCAAGTCCGTCACGCAATGACCGCGCAGGCGCGGCTGGTGCCGATGACGCAGCGGCACATCGACGCGCTGCTGCCGTACGAGCAGGACATGTTCGGCACCGAGGCGTGGTCCGCCCATGGATACCGTGCGGAGCTCGCGGACACCGAGCTCCGCTACTACGTCGCGGCCGAGGGCCCGGACGGCGAGCTGCTCGGCTGGGCCGGGGTCATGGTCGTCGCCGACTCCGCCGAGATCCTCACCGTCGGCGTCATCCCGTCCGCGCGGCGGCAAGGACTGGCCGTCCGGATGCTTGCCGACCTGCTGGACGAGGCGAAGCGGCGCGGCGCCCGCGAGGCGTTCCTGGAGGTGCGCGTCGACAACGAGCCGGCGATTTCCCTCTACGAACGCGAGGGATTCGTCCGCATCGGCAAGCGGCGCGGCTACTACGACAACGGCCGCGTCGACGCCGTCGTCATGCGCAGAGACCTACGCTGAGCGCGTGTCCGTTCTGATATGGGAGGTCCGCGCGGCCGACGGCCGGCTCGACGAGCTGGTCGACCACGTCCGCGCGCACGCCGCCCCCGACGCGCAGCTGTTCCGCGCCGACCGCGGCGACCCGCGCGTGGTCGTGATCGATCCCAGCGGGCGCGGCGTGCCCGACGTCCCGTCCGAACTGATCGCGCGTCCGCCACACGAATGGTGGTTCGAGACGGTCGCGCGATAGCGGCCCGGCCTTCGATCCCGCCGAGGGGCAACGCAGTGGTTTGCCCTGGTTGCGAGATAGCTGACGTTGTGTTGCGCGCCGGGCGGGCAGGCGTCAGGCTTTCGCGGGTGGGGACCAGCGACGACAGTGCAGCGCCGGCGCGCGCACACGCGCGAGCGCCCGGCCGCGGCGCGATCCGCTACGCGCAACGGGTGAGCGCGACCGTCCGCAACGCCGCCGAGTTCGTCCGCTACGGCGGCCTGCAGACGACCGACCAGCCGTCCCCGTTCGACGTCGTCGCCGAGCAGCCGAACTACCGGCTGCGGCACTACTTCGCGGACGAGGTCCCGGCCGGCGCCACGCCCGTGCTGCTCGTCCCGCCGCTGATGATGGCAACCGAGGTCTGGGACGTCTCGCCGCACACGTCCGCGGTCGCGTCCCTGCACGCCGCGGGCATCGACGCCTGGGTCGTGGACTTCGGCGACCCGGGCCACGAGCCGCGCGGCTTGGAGCGCAACCTCACCGACCACGTGCTCGCGGTCAGCGACGCCGTCGACCGGGTGTGCGAGGCGACCGGTCGCGAGATCGTCCTCGGCGGCTACTCCCAGGGCGGCATGTTCGCGTACCAGGCGGCCGCGTTCCGGCGTGGTAAGGGCATCGACTCGCTGGTCACGTTCGGTTCGCCGGTCGACACCCGCGCGCCGCTGCCGATCCCACTCTCGCCGGACGTCACCGCGAAGCTGGCCGCGAGCCTGGTCGAGAGCGGCCTGCTGCGCCGCGTCGCGCTGCCGCGCTGGGCGACCCGCACCGGCTTCAAGCTGCTGTCGCCGGCCAAGACCGTCCAGGGCCGCATCGAGTTCCTGCGCGCGCTGCACGACCGCGACTCGCTGCTGTCCCGCGAGAGCCAGCGCCGCTTCCTGGACGGCGAGGGCTTCACCGCCTACTCCGGTCCCGCGATCGCCGAGTTGCTCGAGCAGTTCGTCACGCACAACCGCATGCTCGAAGGCGGCTTCGTGATCGACGACCGGCTGGTGACGCTGGCCGACATCGCGATGCCGATCCTGACCGTGGTCGGCAGCACCGACACGATCGGCCACCCGGACTCGGTGCGCGCGATCCGCCGCGCCGCGCCGCGCTCGGACGTGTACGAGCTGACGCAGCCCACCGGCCACTTCGGACTCGTCGTCGGTTCGCGC
This sequence comes from Jatrophihabitantaceae bacterium, assembly GCA_035656335.1. GTDB lineage: Bacteria > Actinomycetota > Actinomycetes > Mycobacteriales > Jatrophihabitantaceae > DASRSS01. The sequence goes on from DASRSS010000215.1 coordinate 8,514, forward strand.
GCCAGCACCGTCACCTGGCCCGCCGTCGCGGACTGGGTCGCCTGGCGCCGCGGCGAGGCCGACCTGCCGCAGACGATCGTGCCGGCCGAGATCGTCGAGCCGCGCCCGCTGCGTCCGCCCGCCGGAGCCGCAGCGATCGCGCAGGCGACCGAACTCGGCATCGGCGCGACCCGCATCGTGTTCGGCACCGCCCGCCAGGTGGCCCGCGCGGCGAAGAGCATCGTGTCCGAGGCGCCGGCGGCGCTGCCTCGACTGGCCCGCATCGAACAGCTCGACCCGACCACGCGGATCTCGCTCGGCCTGCTGCTGGACGAGCAGGCGCGCAAGAGCCCGGACGAGATCTGCTTCCTGTTCGGCGACCGTGCGTACCGCCAGCACGACGTGAAGCGGCGCGTCGACAGCGTGGTGAGGGCGCTGGTCAGCGCGGGCATCCACCACGGCGACAGCGTGGGCGTGCTGATGAGCACCCGGCCGAGCGCGTTCAGCGTGATCGCCGCGCTGAGCCGGCTCGGCGCCACCGCGGTGCTGCTGCGTCCGGACGGCGATCTCGCCCGCGAGGTGCGGCTCGGCGCCGTCGACCGGATCGTGTCCGACCCCGAGCACCTGGACCGGATCGGGTCCGTCGAGGGCGTGACGTGGTTCGTGCTCGGTGGCGGTGACCCGGCGGCCGGGACGCGCGAGCTGCACCCGGACGCGCTCGACCTGGAGGGCATCGACCCGGACGAGGTCGAGCTGCCCGGCTGGTTCCACGCCAACCCGCACCGCGCCGGCGACGTCGCGTTCGTACTGTTCACCGGCGAGGGCACGCACACCAAGGCGGTGCCGATCACCAACCGGCGCTGGGCGCTGTCCGCGCTCGGCACCGCGTCCGCCGCCGCGCTGCACCCCGGCGACACCGTCTACAGCGTCACGCCGATCCACCACTCGTCCGCGCTGCTGATGAGCGTCGGCGGCGCGGTGGCCGGTGGCGCCCGGTTCGCGATGGCGTCCGCCGACGACCCCGACACGTTCTGGGCCGAGGTCCGCCGCTACGGCGCCACGCACGTCTCGTACACCTGGACTTCCCTGCACGACGTGACGCTCGCGCCGCGGAACCCGAACGAGCGGCATCACCCGATCCGGATGTTCATGGGCTCGGGCATGCCGCGCAACCTGTGGCGGCGCGTCCGGGAACGGTTCCCGACCGCGCAGGTGCTGGAGTTCTACGCGTCCGCCGAGGGCGAGGTCATCCTGGCCAACATGACCGGCCAGAAGCCCGGCTCGATGGGGCGCCCGCTGCCCGGCACCGCCGAGGTGAAGGTCGCCGCGTTCGACCTGGCCACGCGCGAGCTCGTCCTCGACGACGACGGTCTCGGGCGCGAGGCGGGCGTGGACGAGGTCGGGCTACTGCTCGCGCGCGTGAGCCCGTCCGATCCGGCCGCGGGGAGCCTGGGCGGGACGGAGCTGCACGGCGTGTTCGAACCCGGCGACGCGTGGCGCTCGACCGAGGACCTGTTCCTGCGCGACGAGGACGGCGAGCTGTGGCTAGTCGGTGCCGTCGCGGACATCGTGGACGGCCCGCAGCGTCCGCTGCTCGCGGCCGGCACCCGGTTCTGCCTCGGCACGATCCCCGCGGTCGACCTGGTCGTCGCCTTCGGGGTGCGCGATCCGGAGGCCGACGGCGCGCAGTGCCTGGTCGGCGCCGTGACGCTGTGCCCCGGCGCCGAGCTGACCGCGGCGGACCTGGACACCGCGTTCGAGCGGCTGCCGCGTTCGCTGCGCCCGAAGTACGTGCAGGTGGTGCCGTCCATCCCGGTCACCACCTGGCACCGTCCGCAATGGCGCACCCTGCAGGCCAGGGGCGTGCCGAAGCCGACCCGCACGCGGCGCGTGTTCCGGCTGGACGCCGACCGTGCCCACTTCCGGCAGCTCTAGCCGATCTGCAACAGTTCTCGCCTGCGCGCTGTCTATGTGGCGTGGGGGTGCTGATGCAGGACACCGACGCGTTCACGTCGTTCGTCCGGGAAAACACGTCTGCCCTGCTGGGCACGGCGTACCTGCTGACCGGTGACGCGATCGCCGCGGAGGAGCTCGTGCAACGGACGCTCGTGCACCTGTACCCCAAGTGGGACAAGGTGGTGGCTGCCGAGGCGCCGCTGGCCTATGTGCGCCGCTCGGTGGCCAACGCCTTCATCAACGAACGGCGCAGCCCGGCCAGCCGCGAGTTCGCCGTCGACGTCATCCCCGACGTCGGCGTGCCGGACGTCGCGACCGCACGGATCGCGGACCGCGACGAGATCTGGACGCTGCTGCGCCAGCTGCCCGAGCGCCAGCGCGCCGCGCTCGTGCTGCGCTACTTCCACGACCTGCCGGACGCCGAGATCGCCGACGCGCTGCACTGTCGCGCCGGCACCGTCCGCAGCCTGATCAGCCGCGGGCTGTCCGCGATGCGCGAGCAGGCCGAACGCGCGGACGCCGCTGCCTCCGGGGGAGTGTCATGAGCGACTTCGAGAAGCGGCTGCGAGCCAGCCTGCACCGGCACGCGGCCGAGGCCCCGGACGGTGATCGGCTGGTCGAGCGGGTCCTGCGCGACACCAGCGCCCTGCCCGTGCCGTCCCGGCGCCGCCGCCGTCGCGAGTGGCGCACGTGGACGCTGCCGCTGGCGACCGCCGGTGCGGTGGCCGCGATCGCCGCGGCGCTGGTCGGCGTCAACCAGGTGCACCACTCGGCCGCGCCCGCGGGATCGACGTCCACCACGCCGAACACGCCGCTGCTGACGCCGGCGCCGACCGGCGCGCCGCAGGACACCGCGGTGCCGACGCTCGCGCCGACCGCCGCCCCGGCCGTGCCGCCGAGCCTGACCGACGTGCGCGTGCTGGACGCGACGTTCGTCGGCCCGAAGGACGGCTGGTTGCTGGCGCACGCGGACTGCCTGAACAAGCCGGGGACGTGCATCGCCATGTTGCGGACCGTCGACGGCGGTGCGCACTGGACGAGCATGTCGCCGCCGCCGGCGAACGTCCCGGGCGTGGAGAACTGCGCCGCGCCGTGCGTGCTGCATCTCCGGTTCGCCACCTCGAGCATCGGCTACGCCTACGGCGACGGCCAATCCGGCGCGTTCTTCATGACGACCAACGGCGGCAAGACGTGGACGCAGGAGCAGGGCGTCAGCGTGACCGCGCTGGAGACGTTGGACGGCAACGTGATCCGGGTGAGTTCCGTGCCGGTCGGCTGCGTCCCGCCGGGCTGTGGCTACGCCGTCCAGACCGCCGGCATCGGCTCGTCGAAGTGGACGTCCCGGTCGCTGCCGCAGGACGCGGGCGGGATGACGACGGGCGCGCAGCTGGTCCGCGGCGGCCATGACGCGTACCTGCTGGTCACCGGCCATCCCGCCGGCGGCGCGCAGAACGCCACCTCGACGCTGTTCGTGTCGACGGACGACGGCGCGACCTGGTCCGACCGCGGCGAGCCCTGCCCGCAGGCCGGCGGCCCGAACGGCGAGGTCGACAGCGTCGCCGTGGCGGCCGGCGGAAACGACCGGGTCAGCGTGCTGTGTGTCGCCCGGATGTCGCCCCAGCCGCGGTTCGTCGCCGTCTCGTCCGACGCCGGCCGGCACTTCACCAGGCGCAGCCCCGTCTCGGGCGTCGGCGCCGGGATGCTCGCCGGCGACCCGTCGACCGTGCTGCTCGTGGTCGGACCGGGCCTGCACCGCAGCGCGGACGGCGGCCTGAGCTGGCAGACCCTGCCCGAGCAGCTGGCCGCGGTCACCTGGATCGGCTTCGAGTCCACGACGGACGGGCGCATCATCAGCGACGCCGGCCGCACGATCTGGACCACCCACGACGCCGGGGCGCACTGGACCCCCTTCACCTTCGGCTGACTCGACCGCCTTTTCCGACAGGGTGCCCGGCAACGCCGGCGCAACCGGTCACCACGTCGGAAAAGGCGGCCGGGACGGGCCGACACCCGCGGCAGAACCAGCGCGCTGGGGGTCACGTTGAAGAGTTGGCACTCACAGGACTAGAGTGCCAATCAGCAGTACCAAACAGGAGCGCGCTGACCCCCGCGACGGCAGCCGGGCTCCGTCCAAAGCCGTATGAAACCCGAGAAGGGGAGATCCACCGTGACCGCCACCAAGGTCAGCATCAAGCCGCTCGAGGACCGCATCGTCGTGCAGGCGAACGAGGCCGAGACCACGACCGCCTCGGGCATCGTCATCCCGGACACCGCCAAGGAGAAGCCGCAGGAGGGCACCGTGCTCGCCGTCGGCCCGGGCCGTGTCGACGACAACGGCAACCGCGTCCCGCTCGACGTGAGCGTCGGCGACGTCGTCCTGTACAGCAAGTACGGCGGCACCGAGGTCAAGTACGCCGGCGAGGAGTACCTGGTCCTGTCGGCGCGCGACGTCCTCGCGATCATCGAGAAGTAAGCCGTAACGACGGCGCCCCGGCCGCGCGCGCCACGCGTGCGACCGGGGCGTTCGACGTTGTGCTGCAGGAAGGAAACCCATGGCGAAGACCCTCAGTTTCGATGAGGACGCCCGCCGCGCGCTCGAACGCGGCGTGGACAAGCTGGCCAACGCCGTCAAGGTGACGCTCGGTCCGAAGGGCCGCAACGTGGTGCTGGCCAAGAGCTTCGGCGCGCCGGTGATCACCAACGACGGCGTGACGATCGCGCGCGACGTCGAGGTCGACGATCCGTTCGAGAACCTGGGCGTGCAGCTCGCTAAGTCCGTCGCCACCAAGACCAACGACGTCGCGGGCGACGGCACCACCACGGCGACGGTGCTGGCCCAGGCCATCATCAGCGAGGGCTTCAAGAACGTCGCGGCCGGCGCCAACCCGATGTACCTCAAGCAGGGCATCCAGAAGGGGGTGGACGCGGTCGTCGATTCCCT
>DASRSS010000216.1:0-3428 GCA_035656335.1 Jatrophihabitantaceae bacterium
GTGGACGAACTGCCCAAGGTGCTGCCGTACTACGAGCAGAACACCGTCACCGACGCGCAGTGGCGCGAGCGTATCGCCGCCCGCCAGCGCGCCGTGGCCGATCGGATGCTCGGATGAGCGCGCAGCTGCTGACCGGCAAGGTCGCGGTCATCTCGGGCGTCGGCCCCGGGCTCGGCCGCGCCATCGCCGAACAGTTCGCCAAGGCCGGTGCCGACCTCGTCCTCGCCTCGCGCACCGAGTCGCGGCTGCACGAGGTCGCCGACGGCGCGCGCGCCATCGGTGTCAAGGCGCTGGTCGTGCCGACCGACATCACCGACGACGCGGCCGCGCAGAACCTCGTCGACGCCACGCTCGGCGAGTACGGACGCGTCGATGCGCTGATCAGCAACGCGTTCGCGATCCCGCCGCTCGGGCCGCTGCAGACAGTGGACTTCGACCAGGCGCGCGCCGGCTTCGAGACGAACGTCTTCGCGGCGCTGCGGCTGACCCGGCTGTTCGTCCCGGCGCTCACCGAGTCGCGCGGCAACGTGGTGATGATCAACTCGTCGGTGCTGCGGCACTCGTCCATGCCGTACGGCGCCTACAAGATGACCAAGGCGTCCCTGCTCGCACTCGCGCAGAGCCTGGCCACCGAGCTGGGGCCGTCCGGGATCCGCGTCAACTCCGTCGCGCCCGGCTGGATCTGGGCGGACACGCTGCAGAACTACTTCGGCTATCTCGCGCACAAGCGCGGCGTCGAGCCGCAGGTCGTCTACGACGAGATCGCGAACACCATCGACCTGCGCCGGCTGCCGGTCCCGGACGAGATCGCCGACGCGGTCGTCTTCATGGCGTCGGACCTCGCGCGCGGCATCACCGGCCACTGCCTCGACGTCAACTGCGGCGAGTACCACCACTAATGGCTGACCGCACCTCGGTTGGAACGGTCGAGGATCTGCACGAGTCGGCGACGAAGCTGACCGGGCTCACCGACTTCGGCGACCCGTCGTACCGCGAGGGGCTCGGCGTCCTGCTGGACTCGTACGCGAACGACGAACAGCTCACCGCGCTGGGGAACAAGGTGAAGCGCTCGGAGCTGCGCGGCGCGCTCGTGGCGCGGCTGCTCAGCGAGGCGGCGTTCATGCAGTACCCGCAATCCGCGGACGTGCCGATCGAGCGGCCGATCTTCGTCACCGGGTTGACGCGTACCGGCACGACCGCGCTGCACCGGCTGCTGTGCGCCGACCCGTCCGCGCAGGGGCTGGAGCAGTGGCTGTGCGAGGTGCCGCAGCCCCGCCCGCCGCGCGAGACGTGGGCGGACAACCCGGTGTTCCAGCACATCCGGGCCGGGTTCGAGGCGTTCCACGCGGCCAACCCCGACTTCGCCGGCGTGCACTACATCAACGCGGACGTCGTCGAGGAGTGCTGGCAGCTGCTGCGCCAGTCGGCGATGTCGATCTCGTACGAGTCGCTGGGCCACGTGCCGACCTACTCGGCGTGGCTGGCGAAGCAGGACTGGGTGCCCGCCTACCAGCGGCACCGGCGCAACCTTCAGCTGATCGGGCTGAACGATGTCGGCAAGCGCTGGGTGCTGAAGAACCCGAGCCACCTGTTCGCGCTCGACGCGCTGCTCGAGGTGTACCCGGACGCGCTGATCGTGCAGACGCATCGCGATCCGCGCGCGCTGATCCCCTCCAGCTGCTCGCTGTCCGCGCTGGCCACGCGCGGCTACTCGACGAAATTCGTCGGCGACGTGATCGGACGCGACCAGATCGACATGCTCAGCCGCGGGGTGTCGCTGTTCATGCAGGCCCGCGCGCGGCACGATCCGTCCCGGTTCTGCGACGTCCAGTTCGAGGACCTGTCCCGCGACCCGGTCGGCGTCGTGCGCGGCGTGTACGAGCACTTCGGGCTGCCCTGGACGGACGAGGTGCGTACGGCCGTCGAGGCCGAGAACCGAGCTGCGCACAGCGGACCGCGCGCCCCCGCGCACCGCTACACGCTGTCGGACTTCGGGCTCACCGAGGACGAGGTCGATGAGCGCTTCGCCGAGTACGTCAAGGCGCACCGCCCGTAGCTTGATCTGTCGGCTCTCGTACCAGCGCTGGGCGCTTCTTCCTGGCGGCGACGGCGGCGGTTTCCGGTCGTGGCCGCGTGTGGTTGCCGGGTTTCGTTCCAGCTCTGCCCGGTGACAGCGGGCAGCGGAATCCCGTTACGAAATAAGGAGAAAATCCTGCCCGGAAGGGTTGACCTCGGATGATCCGGGACGACCATCGAACGTATGCACGAATCAGTCGCTGGACCTGACGCGGGCACTTCCGCGCTCACGGGGCTGATCGCCACGCTGCGTGAACTGCCCGCCGGTGTCGATGATGCTTGTCTTGATCGATCAGATCCGGGCGTTGGAGGAGCTCAAGTCCGCCGCCGCCGCGACGTAGGCACGGACCGCTAGCTTCGCCGCATCGCAACGGCAGTCCCAGGTGGACGCCGGGGTACCGGCCGAACGTGCCGACCGGGGCATCGCGCATCAAGTCGGGCTGGCGCGGCGGATCTCGCCGCACCAGGCGCGGCGGTATGTCGGCTGGGCCAAGATCCTCACGTCGGAACTGCCCGAGACCTTCGCGGTGCTGCACGCGGGTAAGACCAGCGAGTATTGGGGGTCCCCCGCCAGTGAGGGCGTAGCCGGCGGGGGAGACCCGACTCACCGCATTCCTGCCCGTCGCCCAAGGCGTCGCGGTCTACGCCGCCCTCGGCCGGGCCGCCGACACCACCTTCGCCACCGGCGAGGAACGCGGCCGTGGACAGGTCATGGCCGACACCCTCGTCGAACGCGTCACCGGACAAGCCTCCGCCGACCAGGTGCCGGTCGAGGTCAACCTCGTCATCGACACCGACACCCTCCTGGGCAACGGCAGCGAACCGGCGCTGCTCAACGGTGAACCGCTCCCGGCCGCCACCGCCCGGGATCTGGCGCTGCGGCCAGGACGCGCCGCGCTGGCTGCGCCGCCTCTACACCCACCCCGGCAGCGGTGACCTCGTCGCCATGGACTCCAAACGCCGCCTCTTCACCCGAGGTCAGCGGCGGTTCATCGCGCTACGCGACCAGGTGTGTCGAACACCGTGGTGCGAAGCACCCATCAGGCACACCGATCACGTGCACCCCGCCGCGAAAGGCGGGCCGACCAGCCTCGACAACGGCGACGGAACCTGCGTCGGCTGCAACCTCGCCAAAGAAGAACCCGGCTGGCAAGCCCGCCCCGGACCGGGAACAGCGATAGACCTGATCACCCCACCGGCCACCACTACACCAGCCGGCCACCAGCCCTGCCCAGAAGCCGAACGCCCTCACCGCTGGAACGCGAAATCGTCATACACCTGTGGCGCACACATACCCGTCCGGCCGCGTAGCCATGCGTGTCGAAGCTACTTCGGGATGACCTTGTTCGGGT
>DASRSS010000217.1:0-7975 GCA_035656335.1 Jatrophihabitantaceae bacterium
GCGCCGGACCGGGCTGGAAGCCGAGCCTCCGAGCGCAACCGCGGGAGGCCCAGGCAACCCACAGAACGACGCGCCCAGCACTGCCCGAGAAACCCACCCAAGCCGAGGCGTCCGAGCCCAAGGCGACCACACGAACCACACCGGGCTGGAAGCCGAGCACCCGGAGCACTCCGATCCCGCCGACCGACCTCGTCGAGTGGCCACCTACACGCCCGGTGGCCACCTACGCACCCAGTGGCCACCTATAACCGGCCACTCGACGCGAAAGTGGCCACTCGCGGGGGAACCCCGGCGGGCCCAGCCGCGGGAGGCCCAGGCGACGCAAAGCACACGCACTCGCGGCTTAGAGCGCGGCGATCGCGTCCCGCCAGGCCTGCGCGTCGCGGCCCTCGCCCGGTGAGTTCAGCTCCGCGAAGCGGACGATGCCGTCCTTGTCGACCAGGAACGTCCCGCGGTTGGCGAAACCGACCTCGTCGTTGAACGCGCCGTACGACTGCGCCACCGCGCCGTGCGGCCAGAAGTCGGACAGCAGCGGGAAGTCGTAACCCTCCCGCTCGCTGAAAATCTTGTGCGCATAAGGGGAATCGACGCTGATCGTCAGCACCTGCACGTCGTCGTTCTGGAACGTCGAAAGGTCGTCGCGCACCGCACACAGCTCTCCGGTGCAGATGCCGGTGAACGCCAGCGGATAGAAGACGATCAGCACCGCCTGCTTGCCGCGAAAGGCCGACAGCGTGACCTCTTCGTTGTTCTGGTCGCGCAGCGTGAAGTCCGGCGCGACGTCTCCGACGCCGATCACTTCTTGCCGCCGGACTTGCGCCCCACCAGCCGAGCAGCGGACCAGTCCGTGCCGACCGTGGTGATCGACGTCTGACTCAGCCCGGCGATGGACGCGGCCTCGGCGATGTCGGACGGCTCGACGTAGTCGTCGCGTCCGCGCTTGGGGGTCAGCAGCCAGATGAATCCGGTGTCCGCGAGCGGCGCGATCGCGTCCACCAGCACGTCCGCCAGGTCACCGTCTCCGTCGCGGTACCAGAGCAGCACGACGTCCACGACCTCGTCGGAGTCCTCGTCGACGAGCTCCTCGCCGGTCGCGTCCTCGATCAGTTCGCGCAGCTGTTCGTCGACGTCGTCGTCATAGCCGATCTCCATGACGACCATCTGGGGCACGATGCCCATCCGTTCGGCGATGCCGGGGCCGTTGCCAGCACCTGCCCCCCCGGCGGGGTTCGAGCTCACGACGCGGACCTCCCTGGTCGATGCGTCCGCGCTACCGCGCGGTAACCGATGCTCCTGACCTTAGTGGCCGCAGTAGAGCACACTGGGAGGGTGACACGCGACAGGTTCAGCATCATCACCGACGGTCTGCCCAACCAGCTTCCGGACATCGATCCGGACGAGACGCGCGAATGGCTTGAGTCCCTCGACTCCGCCATCGACTCGGACGGCCGGCAACGGGCCCGATTCCTGATGCTGAAACTGCTCGAACGCGCGCGCGAGCGCCAGGTGGGCGTTCCAGCGCTGCGCAGCACCGACTACATCAACACGATCCCGCCGGAGCGCGAGCCGTGGTTCCCCGGCGACGAGCACATCGAGCGCCGCATCCGCGCGTACATCCGCTGGAACGCGGCGATCATGGTGTCGCGCGCGAACAAGATGGTCGGCGTCGGCGGGCATATCGCCACGTACGCGAGCTCCGCGTCACTGTACGAGGTCGGCTTCAACCACTTCTTCCGCGGCAAGGACCTCGCCAGCGGCATGGGCGATCAGGTCTACTACCAGGGCCACGCGTCGCCCGGCATCTACGCGCGCGCGTTCCTCGAGGGACGGCTCACCGAGCGGCACCTGGACGGTTTCCGCCAGGAGCAGTCGCACGCACCGTTCGGGCTCTCGTCCTATCCGCATCCGCGGCTGATGCCGGAGTTCTGGGAGTTCCCGACCGTCTCGATGGGGCTCGGCCCGATCAGCGCGATCTACCAGGCCCGCTTCAACCGCTACCTGCACGCGCGCGGCCTGGCCGACACGTCCAACTCGCACGTGTGGGCGTTCCTCGGCGACGGCGAGATGGACGAGATCGAATCGCTCGGCGCGATCGGCGTCGCCGCCCGCGAGGAGCTCGACAACCTCACCTTCGTCATCAACTGCAACCTGCAGCGGCTGGACGGACCCGTCCGCGGCAACGGCAAGATCATCCAGGAGCTGGAGTCGTACTTCCGCGGCGCCGGCTGGAACGTGATCAAGGTGATCTGGGGACGCGACTGGGACCCGCTGCTGGCCAAGGACGGCGACGGCGTCTTGGTCAACCAAATGAACATGACTCCGGACGGCCAGTTCCAGACGTACTCGGTGGAGTCCGGCGCCTACATCCGCGACCATTTCTTCGGCGGGGACCCGCGGCTGCGCAAGATGGTCGAGGACCTGTCCGACGACGACCTGCGCAAGCTCTCGCGCGGCGGCCACGACTACCGCAAGGTGTACGCGGCGTTCGAGTCCGCGCGCGAGCACGTCGGCCAGCCGACTGTCATCCTCGCCAAGACGATCAAGGGCTGGACGCTCGAGTCGTTCGAGGGACGCAACGCGACGCACCAGATGAAGAAGCTGACCGTCCCGGACCTCAAGGCGTTCCGCGACCGGCTCTACCTGGACATCCCCGACTCCGCGCTCGAGGCGGACCTGCCGCCGTACTACCACCCGGGCGAGAAGTCGGACGAGATCCAGTACATGAAGGAGCGCCGGGCCGCGCTGGGCGGCGCCTCACCGAAGCGCGTCGTGCGCTCCAAGCCGCTGACCCTGCCGGGTGAGTCCGCGTACGCCGAGCTGCGGGCCGGCTCGGGCAAGCAACAGATCGCCACGACGATGGCGACCGTCCGGCTGTTCAAGGACCTCATCAAGGACAAGGAGATCGGGTCGCGCTTCGTACCGATCATCCCGGACGAGGCACGCACGTTCGGCCTGGACGCGATCTTCCCGACGGCCAAGATCTACTCGCCGCACGGGCAGGAGTACGAAGCGGTCGACCGCGAGCTGCTGCTCTCGTACAAGGAGTCGACGACCGGGCAGATCCTGCACGAAGGCATCTCCGAGGCCGGCTCGCTCGCCTCGTTCATCGCTGCGTCGACGTCGTACGCGACGCACGGCACGCCGACGATCCCGTTCTACATCTTCTACTCGATGTTCGGCTTCCAGCGCACCGGCGACCAGTTCTGGCAGCTGGCCGACCAGCTCGGCCGCGGCTTCGTCCTCGGCGCGACGGCCGGACGCACCACGCTGACCGGCGAAGGCCTGCAGCACGCCGACGGTCACTCGCTGCTGCTGGCGTCCGCGAACCCGGCCTGCGTGGCGTACGACCCCGCGTACGCGTTCGAGATCGCGCACATCGTGCGGTCCGGGCTCGAGCGCATGTACGGCATCGGCTCGTACAGCACGCCGTCGGTCAGCGACCACGACGTCTTCTACTACCTGACCGTCTACAACGAGCCGATCAACCAACCCAAGGAGCCGGAGAACCTGGACGTCCAGGGGCTGCTGCGCGGCATGTACCGCTACGCCCCGGCGCCCCAGCCCAACGGCCGGCCGCAGGCGCAGGTGCTCGCGTCCGGCGTCGCCATGCCGTGGGCGCTGGAGGCGCAGCAGATCCTCGCCGACGAGTGGGGCGTGGACGCCGACGTGTGGTCGGTGACCAGCTGGAACGAGCTGCGACGCGACGCAGTCGAGTGCGACCGTGCCTCGTTCCTCGATCCGGGCAGCGAGCCGCGCACGCCGTACGTGACGTCGGCGCTGGCGGACGCGCCGGGCCCGGTCGTCGCCGTCTCGGACTTCATGCGCGCCGTACCGGACCAGATCGCGCGCTGGGTTCCGGGCGACTACACCTCGCTCGGCACCGACGGGTTCGGGTTCGCGGACACCCGGGGCGCCGCCCGCCGCTTCTTCCACGTGGACGCGCAGTCGATCGTGGTGGCCGTGCTGGAGCAGCTTGCCCGCCGCGGCGAGGTGAAGGCCGAGGCGCCGCGCGAGGCGTTCGACCGGTACCAGCTGCTGGACGTCAACGCGGCCGGCGCCGGCACCATCGGCGGCGACGCCTGACTCTTGGCCCCGTAGCAGGGAATTCCACCGCGTGTCTCCCTGCCACGGGGCCAATCAGTTGATCAGGTGCCGGCCTCGATGACCGATCGCTCCGGCGTCGCGGCGACCTCGATGCGGCGCGGCTTGGCCTTCTCGGCGACCGGGATCGTCACGGTCAGCACGCCGTTGGTGTAGGTGGCGGTGATCGCATCGGTGTCCAGGCCGTCACCGAGCGCGATCTGGCGCATGTACGTGCCGGTGAACCGTTCGGACGAGAGCCACTGGACGTCCTGCTCGGTGCGGCCGCTGCGCTCGGCCTTGATCGTCAGCGTGCCGTTCTCCACGTGGACGTCGACGGAACCGGGGTCGACGCCGGGCAGGTCGGCGTGCAGGACGTAGTGGTCACCGGACCGGTACAGATCCATCGGCATGAACCGGGGCGCGCGGGCGGAGCCGGCGGGAACGCCGAGCAGCTGCTCGGTCATGCGGTCCAGGTCCCGGAACGGGTCGAAGCGGAGCACGGTTCTCACCTCCTCGACACACACCGCCCACCACCCTGGCGGGCGGCACACCGTGCACAGTCAGTTTTAGCACTCTCCACGCGAGAGTGCCAACTCCCGGGCCAGCGCGGTCAGTACCGTTCGCCGACGACCTGGTCCCCCAGTGGATCCAATTCGGCCAGGTCGGCCTCGTCCAGGACGACGTCGAGTGCGGCCACGTTCTGCTCCAACCACTTGATCCGCTTCGTGCCGGGGATGGGCACCACCGCGATGCCGAGCCGCTCGGCCTGGCCGTGCACCCAGGCCAGCGCCACCTGGGCCGGCGCGACGCCCTTGCGCTCGGCGACGCGCGCGACGGCGTCGACGATCGCCTGGTTGGCCTGTGCGGCGTCCGCCGTGAACCGGGGCAGGCTGCGCCGGAAGTCGGCGGCGCCGAACGAGCTCTGGTCCAGCGTCCCGGTCAGGAAGCCCCGCCCGAGCGGCGAGTACGGCACGAGCCCGACCCCCAGCTCGCGCAGCGCACCGAGGACGGTCGCCTCCGGGTCACGCGTCCACAGCGAGTACTCGCTCTGCACCGCGGTGATCGGGTGCACCGCGTACGCCCGGCGCAACAGCGCGTCGTCGACCTCGGACAACCCGAGGTGGCGCACCTTGCCCTCGGCGACCAGCTCGGCCATCGCGCCGACCGTCTCCTCGATCTCCGCCGTCTGCGGCGGACGGTGCAGGTAATACAGGTCGATGTGGTCGACGCCCAGCCGCAGCAACGAGTCCTCCGCCGCCCGCTTGACGTAGGCGTGTTCGCCGCGGATCACCCTGCCGGTGCCGCTGCTGTGGTCGATGCCGAACTTCGTCGCCAGCTGCACCTCGTCACGGCGGCCGGCGATCGCCCGGCCGACGAGCACCTCGTTGTGGCCGACGCCGTAGACGTTCGCCGTGTCGATGAACGTGACGCCGAGGTCGAGCGCGCGGTGGATCGTCGCGATCGACTCGTCCCAGTCCCCCTGCCCGTAGGACTGGCTCATGCCCATGCAGCCCAGGCCCTGGGCCGAGACGGTCAGGCCGCCGAGATCAACGGTGCGCATCAGTTCTCCTTCGGCTCGTCGTGATGGTGTCCCGCCGTCCAGACGAGCAGCTCGCCGCCGCCGGACACCTGCAAGGTCTTGTTGAGCTGCACCGCGTCGCCCGGTCCCAGCACCATGCCGGTGACGTTGAACGAGCCGCGCGTGACGTACAGCAGCGCCGACGACAGCTCCAGCTCGGTCTTGCCGGTCAGGACGTCGACCAGCCCGGCACCCGGAACCAGCAGCGGCGGTGTCGCGCGCGAACACCGCGGCTCGCCGGACGCGCCGAGCACCGTCAGCTGGACGAAGCGCAACGGCTCGCTGTCGGACGCGTTCCACTCGCGGTGCCGCACCCCCGATCCCGTCGACTGGTGCAGCAGCTCATCGGGGCCGACCAGTTCGACGCGACCCGCGTCGTCCTCGTGGCGCAGCGTGCCGTCGAGCACCCAGCTGACGATCTCCACGCCGCGGTGCGCGTGCCAGTCGAAGCCGGCACCGGGCTGCACCGCGTGCTCGTCCAGGCCGGTCAGCGCCCCGAACGCGATCCGTTCCGGGTCGTAGTGCGCGCCGGCGGAGAACAGGTGCCGCGTCGCGATCCCGTCCACGACCGTCTCGAACCGGTCGCCGGCCGACAGCAGCTTCAGGGTGTTGGCCGGGCGCCTGCGCCGGAAGATCGCCACGCCGCCATCCTCGCATCCACCGCAAACGCGGCGGACAATCGACGAGGACATCGAGCGGACGACCGTGAGGAGCAGCGATGAGCAGGCCGCACCTGGAACCGGGACCGGATCACCCGATACGGTCACGCCCAATCCCGGACGGGTCGTGGTGCGCGTCGGCGATCAGGTCGTCGCGGACAGCAAGCGCGCGCTGACGCTGCAGGAGTCGAACTACCCGCCAGTGCAGTACGTGCCGCTGTCGGACGTGGACCCCAGCGCGCTGCAGCGCACGGATTCGTCCACCTACTGTCCGTACAAAGGCGACGCTTCGTACTACAGCCTGCGCGTCAACGGTTCCGAGCTCACCGACGCGGTCTGGACGTACGAGACCCCGTACCCGGCCGTCGCCGAGATCGCCGGCCACGTCGCGTTCTATCCCGACAAGGTGCAGCTGGACGTAGGTCAGCTCTGACCGCGATTCGCCGTCCAGGCGAGCAGGTCGTCGGCGGTCCAGGTGTTGATCACCGACTCCGCGCCGACGCCGCAGCGCGCCGCGCGCTCGCAGCCGAGCACCTGCCAGTCGAGCTGACCGGGCGCGTGCGCGTCGGTGTCGATCGAGAACCGGCAGCCCGCCTCGACGGCCAGCCGCAGCAGCCGCTTCGGCGGGTCCAGCCGCTCGGGCCGCGAGTTGATCTCGACCGCGACGTCGAACCGCGCGCAGGCGGCGAACACCACCTCGGCGTCGAACTCCGACTCGGGACGCCGGCCGCGCTCGCCCTTCACCAGCCGTCCGGTGCAGTGGCCGAGGACGTCGGTGTGCGGGTTGCTGATCGCGGCCACCATGCGCGGCGTCATCTCGTCGGACGGCATCCGCAGCTTCGAGTGCACGCTGGCTACGACGACGTCCAACCGCGCGAGCAGTTCCGGCTCCTGGTCCAGCGTGCCGTCGATGTTGATGTCGACCTCGATGCCCGTCAGGATCCGGAACGGCGCGAGTTCGGCGTTCAGCTCCGCGACCACGTCCAACTGCTGCACGAGCCGCTCCGCCGACAGACCGCGCGCCACCTTCAGCCGCGGCGAGTGATCGGTCAGCACCACGTACTCGTGGCCGAGGTCGCGGGCGGCCATCGCCATCTCCCGGATCGGCGAGCCGCCGTCGGACCAGTCCGAGTGCGTGTGGCAGTCGCCCCGCAGCGCCGCCCGCAGCGCCGCCCCGCCCTCGACGAGGGGCTGGGCCGTCGCCTCCAGCTTCTGCAGGTACGCCGGGACCACGCCGGCCAGCGACTCGGTGATGCACCGGGCCGTCGTCTCGCCGATGCCGGGCAGCTGGCGCAGCGTCTCGGCCAGCGCCCGGTCTAGCAGCTCCGCGCGCGGCGTCGACTCGGCCCGGTTGGCCGCCGAGCGAAACGCCCGGACCCGGTAGGTCGGCTCCAGGGTGCGCTCGAGCAGGAACGCGATGCGCCGCAGGTCGGCGACCGGATCACGCGGACTCACGGCGCCACGCTAGCGACTCGCGCCGCCGCGGCCCGCGCGAAGCGAGCGCGGCGTGGCAGGCTTCCAGTCGTGAAGCCCGGCCACGACGACAAGACGATCCGCCGAATCGAGCAGGCGGCCGGGCGTCTGGCCACCCAGGCGGTGGCCCGCATGGACGACGAGCTGCCGTGGTTTCGCACCCTGCCGGCCGACCAGCGGT
>DASRSS010000218.1:0-3539 GCA_035656335.1 Jatrophihabitantaceae bacterium
ACGCTCGCCCGCGAGCGCGTGCCCGCGACGTTCTTCCTGACCGGTCAGTTCGCGCGGACCTATCCGAGCGCGGCGCGGCGGCTGGCCGCGTCCGGGCCCGATCGTGCTGATGCACGTCGGCGCAAATCCCGACGACGGCACCACGCTGGACGCCGCCGCGCTGCCGCGACTCATCCCGATACTGCGCGCCCGGGGATACCGCTTCGTGACGCTGCACGCGCTGCTGGCGTCCGCGGGAGCCCTGATCAACACCTCCCGCGAGTGGTGCATTGCGGGTCCGAGTGGCGCGAAATATCGCACCACTCGAAGGGTTAGCGCACCACTCGCGGGGAACTACCGGATGCCGTAGTCGCGCCAGCGGCGGTCGACCAGGTCCAGGGTCGCGGAGTCCAAAACGCACTCCGACGGCCAGCCGCCCTCGCGCCGGTACCCCTCCCCCGGCAGCTTGCGGGTCGCGTCCACCCCGAGCTTGCCGCCGAAGAATTGCTCGTACGACGCGTGATCCAGGTGATCGACCGGACCGACCGAGTGCAGCACGTCGTGCGCGTAGTCCACGTTGCCGAACGCCCGCCACGCGACCTCGGCGTAGTCGTGCACGTCGCAGTCGGCGTCGACGACCACGATCAGCTTCGACAGCGACATCAGGCCGGCGCCCCAGATCGCGTTCATCACCTTCTGCGCGTGCTTCGGGAACCGCTTCTCGATCGAGACGATCACGCAGTTGTGGAACACGCCCGCTTCGGGCAGGTCGTAGTCGACGATCTCCGGGATCGTCATCCTGATCAGCGGCAGGAAGATTCGCTCGGTGGCCTTGCCGATCGGCCCGTCCTCCTGCGGCGGACGGCCCACCACGATCGACTGGTAGATCGGATCGGTCCGCATCGTCAGGGTGTCGACGCGCATGAACGGGAACGGCTCGACCGGCGTGTAGAAGCCGGTGTGGTCGCCGAAAGGCCCTTCCGGCAAACGGGATCCGGGCTCGACCCAGCCTTCGAGGACGACCTGCGCGGACGCCGGCACCTGCAGCGGGACCGACACGCAGTCGACCAGGTCGACGCGCTCCTGCTGCAGGAACCCGGCGAACAGGTACTCGTCGATGTCGGCCGGCAACGGCGCGGACGCCGCGTACGTGACCGCCGGCGGGCAGCCGAACGCGATCGCCACCGGCAGCCGCTCGCCGCGGCGCTCCGCGATCGCGGCGTGCGACGTGGAGTCCTTGTGGATCTGCCAGTGCAGCGAGACGGTGCGATGATCCTGCTGCTGCAACCGGTACATGCCCAGGTTCCGCGCGCCGGACTCGGGATGCCTGGTGTGCGTCAGCCCGAGGTTGAGGAACACGCCGCCGTCCTCCGGCCACGACTTGACGCCCGGCAGGATCGACAGGTCGACGTCGTCGCCGCGGACGATCACCTCCTGGCACGGCGCGGCCTTCACCTTCCGCGGCGGGACGTTGCGCAGCGACGCCGCCTTGCCGAGCGCGTCCCGCAGCCCGCCGATCCCGCGCGGCAGCTCCGGACGCAGCAGGTCGGCGATCCGCGTGCCGATCTCGTCCAGGTCGTTCACGCCGAGCGCACGGGCCATGCGCCGCTGCGTGCCGAACGCGTTCATCAGCAACGGCATCCGTCCACGCGACGGGTTCTCGAATAGCAGTGCGGGACCCTGCTCACGCAGCACGCGCTGCACGATCCCGGTCACCTCGAGGTGCGGGTCGACGGGCACGTGCACGCGCGCAAGGTCGCCGTCCTTCTCCAGCGCGGCGACGAAATCCTGCAGGTCCGAGAACGCCATGCCGCTCAGTATCCCTGCGTGTACCTTCGCGCACGTGGCGCAGGTACTGCTGGTCGAGGACGACGGTGCGATTCGCACCGCACTCACCCGGGCGCTGCGCGAACTCGGGCACGGCGTCAACGCGATCGCGTCCGGCATGCCGGCGCTGGGCGTCGCGCTGGAGAGCAAGCCGGACGTGGTGCTGCTCGACCTCGGGCTGCCGGACGTGGACGGCTCCGACGTGCTCTCCATGCTGCGCGCCGTCAGCGACGTGCCGGTCATCGTCGCCACCGCACGCGACGACGAGGCCGAGATGGTGCGCGTACTCGATCTCGGCGCCGACGACTACGTGATCAAACCGTTCACCGCGGCGCAGCTGAACGCGCGCATCCGCGCCGTGCTGCGGCGTACCGGGCGGAACGACGAAGACCCGGTGATCCAGATCGGCGGCCTGCGCATCGACACGCGCAGCCACGAGGTCAGCGTCGACGGACGCCCGATCGAGCTGGCCCGCAAGGAGTACGACCTGCTGCTCGCGCTCGCACGCCGACCCGGCGAGGTCGTCAGCAAGCGCGACCTGCTCGCCGAGGTGTGGCAGCTCGCCTGGGGCGGCTCCGATCGGACGGTCGACGTGCACCTGTCCTGGCTGCGCCGCAAGCTGGGCGAGAGCGCGGCAGAACCCCGCTACCTGCACAGCGTGCGCGGCGTCGGCGTGCGGTTGATAACGCCGAAGGACGACGCGTGAGGCGCCGGATCCTGTTGCTCGTCGCGGGCGCGATCACCGTGGTCGTCCTCGCGTTCGCCGTGCCGCTCGCGCTGCTCGTGCGGCACGTCGTGTACGACGACGCGACGGCGTCGCTGCGGGACGAGGCGAACCGCATCGCGAACTACCTGCACAGCGGCTACACGCCACCCACCGACGCCCAGCTCACCGCGTACCTGGCAACGCTGCCCGACGGACGAGCGGCGTCGGTCGTCTTCGCCGACGGCACCGTGGTCGGCACACCGCCGCCGGGCTCGACCGCGGATCTGCCGCCTGTGCAGGGCCTGGCCGACAACGGCGGCCACAGTTCGGACGAGGACCGGCACCGCAGCGCCCCGCCGCAGGCCACCACCGTCAGCTATCGCAACGGACGCCTCGTGCAGCTGGCCGTGCTGGACCCGGACCGCGAAGCACCGCGGGTCGTGTGCGTGTACGCGTCCGACGACGAACTGCACTCCGGCGAGAACGGCTGGTGGCTGCTGCTGGGGCTGTCGTCGCTGGGCCTGCTGCTGCTCGGCATCGGCGCCGCGGAGCTGCTCACGCGGCGCCTGGTCCGCCCGCTCGTGCGCACGGCGCAGACCGCGCACCGGATCACGGCGGGCGACATCACCGCCCGCGCCCCGACGGACGGGCCGCGCGAGATCGCCGAGGTCGGGCAGGCGCTGAACCGGCTCGGCGAACGCGTCGACGAGCTGATCGCCGAGGAGCGCGAAACCGTCGCCGACCTGTCGCACCGGTTGCGCACCCCGCTGACCGCGCTGCGGCTGGACGCCGAGAGCCTGCGCGACCCGGACGAGGCCGAGCGCGTCGGTGCGCACGTGACCGCGCTGGAGCGCATGCTTACCGCGGTCATCCACGCCGCACGGCGACCGCAACGCGAGGGACGGATGCCGGCGTGCGACGCCACCGCGGTCGTGACCGAACGGGTCGCGTTCTGGTCCGCGCTCGCCGAGGACCAGGGCCGGGACGTAGCCGTCGAGCTGCCGGAATCCGCTTTGCCGGTAAGGGC
>DASRSS010000219.1:0-16345 GCA_035656335.1 Jatrophihabitantaceae bacterium
CGGCCCGCCCGCCGCGACCGTCCGTCCGAGCGGGCCGAGCTGCCGAGCGAACAGGCGGGCGAGCCGTCGGCCGCTCCGCCGCGGGCCGAGCGCGGGCTGCGCAACCTGGTCGGCGGCGGTTCGTCGCAGCTCGGGGTCAGCCGTGCGCTGCGGGGCAGGGACGTGAACCGTCCGACCGACGAGGACCTGGCCGAGGCCGAGCGCGACGTCGTGATCGTGCGGCGGAACTGGAAGCCGCCGGCCTAGCTGATCTTGGCCTCATAGCAGGCGTTTCCGCGGCGTGTCGCGCGGTAATGGGGCCAACAGCTAGCTGGTCTGGTGGCCCGCGATCGCGCCGGTCGTCTCGTACTCGCGCAGCATCGCGATCCGCCGGACGTGCCGCGCGTCCTGCGAGAACGGGGTGTCCAGGAAGATCTCGACGAAGCGCAGCGCGTCCGCCTCGGGATGGTTGCGTGCGCCGATGCTGAGAATGTTCGCGTTGTTGTGCTCGCGCGCCAGGCGGGCCGTCTCGTCGCTCCAGACGAGCGCCGCCCGTACGCCGGTGACCTTGTTCGCCGCGATCTGCTCGCCGTTGCCGGAGCCGCCGATCACGATGCCCAGCGAGCCCGGGTTCGCGACGGTGCGCGCCGCGGCGGCGATGCACGGCGGCGGGTAGTCGTCCTGCGGGTCGAAGGTGTGGGCGCCGCAGTCGATCGGCTCGTGGCCGAGTTCGGTGAGGTGCGCGACCAGCCGCGCCTTGAGCTCGAAACCGGCGTGATCGCTGCCCAGGTAGACGCGCATGGCGTCCATGATGTCAGGTGCGATCGCGCCACCCCGGCCTGAGACCATTGCGGCATGAGCAACGCGCTGCCGCGGCCCGGGGTCGTGCCGGTGTTCGCGCAGTGGACCTGGCAGCCGGTCGCCGTCGTCGCGGTGATCGCGCTCGGCTGGTGGTACGCGCGGGCGGCGCGGGAGCACGTCCGGCGCGGCCACGACTGGCCGCGGCGGCGCGCGGTCACGTTCGGCCTCGGCCTGGTGCTCGCGGTGTGGACGAGCTGCGGCTTCCTGCAGGTGTACGTGCGCTCGCTGTACTGGGTGTGGACGACGCAGGTGCTGACGCTGTGGCTGCTGGTCCCCGCGATCCTGCTGGCCGGGCAGCCGCTGCAGCTCGCGGTCGCGGTGCACGGCCCGGACACCTGGCTGGCCCGCGCGCTGCACACCCGGCCCGCACGGATCCTGAGCAACCCGCTCGTCGGGCCCGCGCTCGTCCCGATCCTGTCCGGCGTGCTGTTCTTCGGGCCGGTCCCGCAGTGGGGCGCGTTCACGCCGGCATTCGGCTGGATCCTGCAGCCGGTGCTGGTGATTCTCGGCGCGGTGCTCCTGCTGCCGCTGCTGGGCATCGACGAGCGGCCCGGCACGCTCGCCGTTGCGCTCTCGCTCGCGATCGGGTCCTTCGAACTGGTCCTCGACGCGATCCCCGGCATCGTGCTGCGCCTGCACCGCGGGCTGGTGTCCGGCTACTTCGACCACCGCGTCCTGCACCCATGGTCACGGACGCACCTGCAGGACCAGCAGACGGCCGGCTCGGTGCTGTGGGTGATCGCCGAGCTGATCGACCTGCCGTTCCTGCTGCTCGTGTTCCGGCAGTGGCTGCGGGCCGACGCGCGCGACGCGGCCGCGATGGACGCGGTCCTGGACGCCGAGCACGCGGCCCGCGCGGGCATGGCCGACGAGTCCCAGCCGGAGGGCACCGGCGACGCGGACGCGCCGTGGTGGCTCAGCGACCCGGAGTGGCAGCGGCGGATGCGCGGCCAGCCCTGAGGCCGGCCGGCCGTTACTGGCGGGGCGCGCTCAGTCGAAGCGCGGCGACTCGGTGCGGGTGCGCTTGAGCTCGAAGAAGTACGGGTTCGAGGCCAGCATCAGCGCGCCGTCGAACATCCGGACGGCCTCCTCGCCGCGCGGGATCCGGGTGATCACCGGACCGAAGAACGCGACGCCGTCGATGTGGATCGTCGGGGTGCCGACCTCGGTGCCGACCGGATCCATGCCGCGGTGGTGCGACGCCCGCAGCGCCTCGTCGTAGTCGGTCGACTCCGCGGCGTCGGCCAGTGCTGCGTCCAGACCGCACTCGGTCAGCGCCTCGACGTACAGGTCGCGGTCGAACTCGCGCTTCTCGTTGTGGTGCTTCGTGCCGAGCGCGGTGTACAGATCGCGCAGCGCTGCGGTGCCGTACTTCTGCTCGGCGGCGATGCAGACCCGCACCGGTCCCCAGCCACGGTCGAGCAGCGCGCGGTAATCGTCCGAGAGGTCCTCGCGGTTCTCGTTCAGGACGGACAGCGACATCACCCGGAAGGACAGGTCGATATCGCGTTCCTTCTCGACCTCGAGGATCCAGCGCGAGCTCACCCAGGCGAACGGGCACAGCGGGTCGAAGTAGAAGTCGACGACGGGACGCGAGCCAGAAGTATTCGTCACGTCAACTACTTTACGCCGCCAGCGCGGCGAGGGCCTGGTCGGCGTGCGTGTTCATGTTCAGCTCGCTGTGGATGGCGGCCGCGACCGTCGAGTCGGGACGGATCGCAAACGTCCAGCGCTTGACCGGAGCGCCCAGCCGCTGGCCGAGCCCGCCGCGCTGCACCCCGAAGATCCGGGCGACCGCGCCGTCGCCGTCGGAAAGCAGCGGGTAGTCGAAGCCGTGCTTGTCCGCGAACTGCTTCTGCCGGTCGACGCTGTCGCGGCTGATGCCGACCCGCTGCACCCCGGCCGCGGCGAACTCGGCCGCCAGGTCGCGGAAGTGGCAGGCCTCGCGGGTGCAGCCGGCTGTCATCGCCGCCGGGTAGAAGAACAGCACGACCGGCCCGGCGGCCAGTAGCGCGGACAGCCGCCGCGGCGTGCCGTCCTGGTCCGGCAGCTCGAAGTCGGGAACCTGCTCACCCACCCGCATGGGGGCAACCGTAGCCGGAACTCCTGCGCGGCGCTCGGCTCATGAAAGACTCGGCGGGACACCGTCGTCGAAAAGGAATGACCGCGCACATGCTCTCCAGCGTCACCAGCGCCGTGCCCAACCTGACCCGTGTCGACGCCGCCGCCCGTGCGGACCTGCTCCGGGTCGCGTCCTACGACATCGCGCTCGATCTGACCGACGGCGGGGGCAAGCCGTCCGAGCGCACCTTCCGCTCCACCACGCGGATCGAGTTCGCGGCGACGCGGCCGGGCGCCTCCACGTTCCTGGACGTCGTCGCGGACCGCTTCCACTCGGTCACGCTCAACGGCGCGGACGTGGACGTCTCCGGTTACACGCCCGCGAAGGGCATCGAGCTGCACGACCTCGCGGCGGACAACGTGGTGGTCGTCGACGCCGACCTGCTCTACACGAACACCGGCGAGGGCCTGCACCGCTTCGTCGACCCGCTCGACGGCGAGACGTACCTGTACTCGCAGTTCGAGACGGCCGACGCCAAGCGCATGTACGCGTGCTTCGACCAGCCGGACCTGAAGGCGACGTTCACGATCCGCGCCACCGTGCCCGACCACTGGCAGGTCGCGTCGAACGGCCGCGAGCTGCGCACCGAGGAGACCGGCCCGGCCAAGACGGTGCACTTCGCGACGACGGCACGCATCAGCCCGTACATCACCGCGCTGATCGCGGGCCCGTACCACGTCGCGCGCAGCGAGCACGACGGAATCGACCTCGGCATCTGGTGCCGCCAGACGCTGGCCCCGCACCTCGACGCGGACGAGCTGTTCACCGTCACCGCGCAGGGCTTCGACTGGTACCACGAGAATTTCGGCGTCCGGTACCCGTTCGACAAGTACGACCAGATCTTCGTCGCCGAGTTCAACGCCGGCGCGATGGAGAACGCCGGCTGCGTGACGTTCCGCGACGACTACATCTTCCGCAGCAAGGTCACCGATGCCCGCCGCGAGCGCCGCGCGGAGACGCTGCTGCACGAGATGGCGCACATGTGGTTCGGCGACCTGGTCACCATGCGCTGGTGGGACGACCTGTGGCTGAACGAGTCGTTCGCCACCTACATCTCGACGCTCGCACAGACGCAGGCCACGCGGTGGACGAACGCCTGGACGACGTTCGCGAACACCGAGAAGACGTGGGCGTACCGGCAGGACCAGCTGCCGTCGACGCACCCGATCGCCACGGACGCGCCCGACGTGCAGACGGCCGAGGTGAACTTCGACGGCATCACGTACGCCAAGGGCGCCTCGGTGCTCAAGCAGCTGGCCGCGTACGTCGGTGTCGACGCGTTCCTGGCCGGCCTGCGCGGCTACTTCGTCGAGCACGCGTACAAGAACACGACGCTGGCCGACCTGCTGCGTGCCCTCGAGGCGTCGTCCGGGCGCGAGCTCGGCGCGTGGTCCAAGGCGTGGCTCGAGACGACCGGCATCAACACGCTGACGCCCGAGTTCACCCTGGACACGGACGGCAACTACACCGCATTCGAGATCGTCCAGACCGCGCCGAACGAGATCGCCAGCTCGAACACGCTGCGCCCACACCGCCTGGCCGTCGGCCTGTACGAGGACCGGCAGGGCCAGCTGGTGCGCACGCAGCGCATCGAGCTGGACGTCGCCGGCCCGCGCACCGCGGTGCCGGAGCTGGTCGGCGTGAAGCAGCCGGCGCTGCTGCTGATCAACGACGAGGACCTGACCTACTGCAAGCTGCGCCTGGACGAGCACAGCCTGGCCACGCTGCGGTCCGGAGGGATCGCGCGGCTCACCGACTCGCTGCCGCGCGCGCTGTGCTGGAGCGCGGCGTGGGACATGACCCGCGACGCCGAGCTGGCCACGCGGGACTACGTCGCGCTGGTGCTGGCCGGAGCGGGCGCCGAGACCGACATCGGCGTCATGCAGTCGCTGCACCGGCAGGCGCTGCGCGCGCTGGAGATCTACGCCGACCCGGACTACGCGCCGCAGGGTTATGCGGCGCTGGCCGACAGCGCGCTCGCCGCGCTGCACTCCGCCGAGCCCGGTTCGGACCACCAGCTGGCCTGGCTGCACGCGCTGCTCGGAGCGGCGCGCAGCGACGAGCACACCGCGTTCCTCCGCGGCCTGGTGGACGGTTCGGAGTCGGTCGACGGGCTGAAGGTCGATCACGACCTGCGCTGGGCGATCGTGCAGGCGCTGTCCGCGCGCGGGGCGATCGGCGCGGACGACATCGCGGCCGAGCTCGAGCGCGATCCGTCCACCGAGGGGCAGAAGTACGCGGCGACCGCACGCGCGCTGCAGCCGACGCCGGAGGCCAAGGCCGAGGCGTGGCGCCTGGCGGTCCACGACGACGAGCTGCCCAACGCCATGCAGGTCGCGGTGATCGCCGGGTTCTCGCACCCGCTGCACGGTGACCTGCTGCGGCCCTACGTGGAGCGCTACTTCGCGGAGGTGCCGGAACTGTGGGGCCGCCGTACGGTCGAGCTCGCCCAGAAGGTTGCCGTCGGGATGTTCCCGACCTGGACGTCGACGATCTCGCCGGACACGGTCGCCGCGGCGGATGCGGTGCTCGCGCGCGAGGACCTGCCGGGGTCGCTGCGCCGCCTGGTGAACGAGGGCCGCGCGGACGTGCTGCGGGCGCTCAAGGCTCGTGCAGCCGATCGCTGAGGCCGAAAACCTGGCAATTCGCTAGGCTCGTCGGGCGTCCTCACGCGTATCCGACGGATGCCCAGCGTCGTTGAAATGGACATATAGCCACAGTCGTCCGGTAACCGGAATCCGGTACCCGTCCCGTGGAGCAGTCGATGGCCAGATCGAAGTTCGGTATGCGCGCGCCGCGCACTCGCGGCGCCCACGGCTGGACCGAGACCGACCGGCTCGCGAACGCGGCCGCCACCGACGACGTGAAGGCACCCGGGCTGGCCGCGCTGCTGCGGCGCAGCCCCAAGATCAAGCAGCGCGCCGCGTACGGCGCGATGGCCGCCGGCGCGGTCATCTTCGTGGTGGCCAGCCTGACGACTCCGCTGGCCGACGCGGGCACCAGCCACCACCACTCGCACGGGGTCGATGCGCAGCACGACACGAACCCCGATCTCGGCCAGCTGCTGCCGCTCGCGACCGACAGCCCGACACCGCCGCCCGGGGACACCGCGCTCACCACGAAGCCGGTGCACGTCGCCAAACCGGCGCCGACCAGCGCCGCGGTGATCAACAGCCTGGCGTCCAACGGCATCCCGAACCTGGCGCTGAACGCCTACCGCGTCGCCGCCGCGCGGATGGACCACGTCGACCCCGGCTGCGGCATCGACTGGGCCCTGCTCGCCGGCATCGGACGCGTCGAGTCCGACCACGGACGGTTCGGCGGCGCCGTGTTCAACGCCAACGGCACGACCGACCCGAAGATCATCGGTCCCGCGCTGGATGGCAAGACGTGGGACTACGTCCCCGCGCCCGCGAACGGCATGGCCCTCGACGGCGACGCCGTGTACGCGCACGCGCTCGGCCCGATGCAGTTCATCCCGCAGACCTGGGCCGACTACGGCGCGGACGAGAACGGTGACGGCGTCGCGGACGTGTTCAACATCAACGACGCGGCGCTCGGCGCGGCCCGCTACCTGTGCGCCGCCGGCGGTGACCTGCGCACGTCCGCCGGGCAGCAGCAGGCGGTGCTCACCTACAACCACTCGGACGAGTACCTCGGTCAGGTGCTGGCGCTCGCCGACGCGTACCGCCGCGGCGTGAACGTCTCGGGCATCCCGCTGGTCGGCAACACCAGCGGCTCGCTGTCGCCGGTCCGGACGACCGACGTGCCGCCCGCGAACCCGGGCCAGCCGACCGCGGTGCAGCACCACAAGGCGACGGCGCACAAGCCCTCGGCGACGAAGACGTCCGGCAGCACCGGCACGACCGGTGGCGCGGGCGCCAAGCCGTCCGGGACGAACGCGGTGACGCCGGTGCACACGTCTCCGCCGGGCGGACCGACGACGACTCCTGGCGGCTCCACGTCGAGCAACCCGGGTACGTCGAGCGCTCCGACCTCGAACCCGCCGACGTCGAATCCGCCCACGTCCAACCCGCCGACGTCCAATCCCCCGACGTCCAACCCGCCCACGTCGAGCAGCCCGACGCCGAGCCCGACGCCGACCAAGTGCCGGTTGCGGAACCTGCTGCCTCCGCACCAGTGCCTTATCCCGTAAGGCGATATCGCGGCAAGAGCCGGTAGCCCGAGGGCTACCGGCTCTTGTCGTACGGGTGGATCAGATGCGGCCGGCGGAGTCGGCCAGCATGCGCAGTCCGGTGACGATGCCGCCGGTCAGGTCGCCGTTGGCGAACGCGGCCCGCATCGCGAGCGCGGCCAGGGCGCAGGCCCGGTTCGGCAGCCGCTTGGACGACTCCGGACCGGTGACGATGTGCAGGGTGCGCTGGCCGGGCGAGATCGCGAGCAGCACCGCGTCGTCGGTGAGCCGCTCGAACAGCGCCTCGGCGTGCGCGCGGGTCGGCGCGTGCAGTTCGCCCACGTAGACCGAGAAGACCAGTCCGGTCTCGCGGCTGGACAGGGTCAGCGCCTCGTCCATGCGGGTCAGCTGGTTGGCGTTGAACGCCTGGTCGAAGGACTTGGTGCCGGGCCCGTACTGGACGGTGCCGTTACCGCTGCCGCTGACCTTCGCGACGTCACCACTCACCGCTGGCACCCCCAACCGCAGTCGTCGAACCGGACGGCAGCCCGCTCTGGTGGACGATCGCGTCCGGGTGCGGGACGTACCAGGCCGGCTCGTAGGTCCACGGGCGGCCGGGCCGGTACCGGCTCGGCTGGCGCAGCAGCGACTTGCCGTACACGCCGAGGATCACCAGCGCGATGATGCCCGCCGGAATGCACGCATACACCAGGAAGGTCAGCCATCCGTTCACACCGACACCGTATCCAACGCGTCCGGGACGGGTGCGGGCGGCTCACCAGATGGGCGGACGGCGCTCCGCCCACGGCGCGGCTGCCTCCAGCTGCGCGGCCAGGGCGAGCAGCGGCGCCTCCCCGGCGGGCCGGCCGACGAGCATCATCCCGATCGGCAACCCCTCGGCCGAGGTGTACAGCGGCAGCGAGATCGCCGGCTGCCCGGTGGTGTTGTAGATCGAGGTGTAGGGCGTGAACGCCTTCTGCCGCTCGAAGTCGGCGGCGGGGTCACCGTCGTCGCCGACGAACCAGCCGACCGGGCGCGGCAGCATCGCGAGCGTGGGCGTGAGCACCGCGTCGAGGTGCGCGGTGGCCGCGATCGCCTTGCGCGCAAAGACGTTCAGGGCACCGAGCGCGTTCGCGAACTCAGGTCCGCTGATCGCGCGGCCGCGTTCGCGCAGGTGCCGGGTCAGCGGGCGGAGCAGCTGCTCGCCGGCCGCGTCCACCGGGATGGTCGCCGCCGACACCGCCCACACCGTCTCGAACGCGGGCACCGCCTCGGGCGGGATCGGGGCGGCGACGTCGACCACCTCGTGCCCCAGGTCGGCGAGCAGTCTCGACGCCTGCTCCCACGCGGCACGCACCTGCGGGTCGAGCTCGGTGCCGATCGGCGAGTCCAGGTATCGGCCGATGCGCAGCCGCCCGGGCTCGCGCTCGCACCAGCCCAGGAAGCTCTGCCCGTCCGGCAGCGGTGCGAGCGGGTTCGGGTCGCCGGGCTGCGGGATCGCGGTCGCGTCCAGGAACGCCGCCGCGTCGCGGACGGTGCGCGCGAGCGGCCCGTACACCCCGAGCCGGGACGAGTCGAAGTCCAGCGGGCCCTTGGAGATGCGTCCGCGCGAGGTCTTCAGCCCGACGAGTCCGCAGACGCTCGCGGGGATGCGGATCGACCCGCCGCCGTCGCTGCCCTGCGCGATCGGGACGATGCCCGCGGCCACCGCCGCCCCGGCTCCGCCGCTGGAGCCACCCGCCGAGCGGGTCAGGTCCCACGGCGTACGCGCGGGCGGGCCGAGGTCGGTCTCGGTGTAGCAGGGCAGGCCGAACTCCGGCGTGGCCGTCTTGCCGAGGCTGATCGTGCCGGCGGCGCGCAGCAGGGTGACGACATGGTCGTCGACGTCCGGCACCCAGTCGGCGAACGCCCACGAGCCGAGCTTGGTCGGCACGCCCTTGGTGTTGTTGAGGTCCTTGATCGCGGTCGGGACGCCGAGCAGCGGCGGCAGGGTGGTCGGGTCGGCGGCCTGCGCGACGGCTCGCTCGGCGGCCCGCGCCTGCTCGAGCGCGGCGTCGGCGGTGACGGTCACGAACGCGCCGACCTGCGGATCCTGCTCGTCGAGGCGCCGCAGCGCGTGCTCGACGAGTTCGACCGGGCTGACCTCGCGGCGGCGCACCGCGGCGGCCGCGTCCAGGGCGCTCAGCTCGTGCAGCTGCGTCATGTCTGCGGACGGTACCGTCCGGCGCCGCCGGCGGGCTCGACCCCAGTCGACTATGTAGTTGGTTCGATGGTGTTCTGCCCGCACACAAGCAGGCGGTGGGTTTCCAGCGGCATACCGTACGACCCGCGGGCCCAAAGGGGCTGAGGTTCATGATCTTGCTCGGAGCCGCTGTAGCGGTCGCGATGGTAATCGCGCTTCTCGCCGTGCTGACCGGCGTCGGTGCACGCCGCCGTGGCAGCTCGCGCTGGCAGGCCGCCGTATCAGCGGCCGGCTTCCCGCTGACGTGGATCGCCTGGTACGTGCGCGACGAGTTGTTGAAGCGTCCCAGGGGCGCGGAACGCACCGTGTTGGCCCCGTAGCAGGGCGACATCCCGTAGCGAACCCTGCTACCGGGCCAACAGGTCAGACGGCGGGGGCAGCGGCCTCTGGGGCGGAGCCGGTCCAGCTCAGGTACGGCTGCCAGGACGGGTCCCGCTTCGACCAGCCCATCACCAGCGCGACCGTGACCGGCGGCTGCACCGGCGGCGCGGGCAGGTGCCAGCCCAGCTCGGCCAGCAGCCGGTCGCCCTTGCGGTGGTTGCAGCGCGCGCACGCGGCCACCACGTTCGTCCAGATGTGCTCACCGCCGCGCGACCGGGGCCGCACGTGGTCGATCGTGTCCGCGCGGGTTCCGCAGTAGGCGCACTGGTGTCCGTCGCGTTCGAGCACCGCGCGGCGGGTCAGCGGGACGGCACGGCGGTAGGGCACCCGCACGTAGCGGGACAGCCGGACCACGCTCGGCGCCGGGATGCTCACCCGCTCGGAGTGCAGCACCTGCCCGGCGGCCTCCACGATCACGGCCTTCTCGGCCAGCACCAGCACCACGGCGCGCCGCAGCGGCACGACGCAGAGCGGCTCGTACGTCGCGTTGAGAACTAGTGCGCCGGGCAACAGTTCACCTTTCGACAGCACCAGTGAACCGGACAAGACGCCGCGGCGCACGTCTATTCGAGGTTCTGCAGCGCCTCGAGCACCGCGCGATGGATCGTCGGGAAGGCGTAATGCATGGTTCGCAGCGTCTCGATCGGCACCCTGGCGTGGACGGCGAGGGTCAGCAGGCCCAGGATCTCGCCGCCGTTCGGGGCGACCACGGTGGCGCCGACGAGCACCTCGCCGTCGGCCACCAGCTTGACGAATCCGTCGTTGCCCGGCCCGTGGATCCAGCCCCGGCTGTTGGACGGAACCGGAGCGCTGGCCACCCGGACGTGCCCGCCGTCCTGCCGCGCCTGCTGCTCGGTCTTGCCCACGCGGCCGACCTCCGGATCGGTGAACGTCGCCCAGGCCAGCCCGTGGTAACCGCCGAACGCGCGCTGCTCGCCGGCCAGGTGCGCCAGCAGCACCCGCGCCTGCCAGACCGCGACGTGCGTGAACGCGCCGCGGCCGGTGATGTCGCCGACCGCGTACAGGCCGTCGATCGACTCGCCGTCGCGCAGCACCTGCATGTGTTCGTCCACGTCCAGCGAGCGCAGGTCGTCGGCCAGCCCGACCGAATCCAGGCCGATGCCGCTCAGGTTCGGACGGCGGCCCGCGGCGACGAGCAGTTTCGTGCCCGTGACCGTCGTACCGTCCGCCAGACTGGCCTTCGCGCCGTCGCCGCTCGCGGCCATCCGCGCGACGCCGACACCGGTGCGCACGGTGATGCCCTCACGCGCGAACACGTCGGCGATGGTCTGCGACGCCTCGGGTTCCTCGGGCATCAGCAGCCGCTCGGCGGCCTCGATCACGGTCACCGCCGAGCCGAAGCGCGCGAAGCCCTGGGCCAGCTCGCAGCCGATCGCGCCGCCGCCGATCACGATCAGCGCCGCGGGCGCCTCGCGGGCCTGCACCACCTCGCGGTTGGTCCACACCGGGCCGTCCACGCCGCTGCCGGAGGCCCGCAGCTCGGCCAGCCCCTCGATCGGCGGGATCGCGGGCGCCGTCCCCGTCGCGACCACCACGTCCGGAGCGCGGAACGCCTGCTCGCCCACGGTGACGATCAGCTGGCCGTCGGCGTCGCGCCCGGCCAGGCGCCCGGCGCCGCGCACGAACACGCCCCCGAGCTTCTCGAACCGCTCGACGGCGACCCGGTCGTCCCAGTCGTCGGTCGCTTCGTCCCGGATGCGGTTCGCGACCGCGCTGAAGTCTGGCTGCGTCTGGGCGTGCCCGGCGAGCGCGTCCACCCGCCGGGACGCGGTCAGCACCTCGGCGCCGCGCAGGATCATCTTGGACGGGATGCAGCCGTAGTAGGGGCACTCGCCGCCGACGAGCGCGGGATCGATGCCGAGCACGCGCCGTCCGGACCGAGCGGCGGACTCGGCGACCTCCTCGCCGCCGGGGCCGAGGCCGAGCACGATCAGGTCGAAGTCGGAGCCCGTCATATGCCGACCGTAGGGGATCCTGCGCCCCGAGTGGCCAGTTAACGCGCGAGTGGCCAGTTGTCGCGCGAGTGGCCAGTTGTAAGTGGCCACTCGCTCCGTAAGTGGCCACCCGCCGCCGTAAGTGGCCACTCGCGGTCGTGTACCAGAATGGGGGCGTGTCCGCTTCCAGTTCCGCGCCTGACTCGGCCCCCGACGAGGTTCCCGCCCGCGCCGACAGCTTCTTCGCGGCCGTCGGCGGTGAGCAGACCTTCCGCCGGCTGGTCGAGGCGTTCTACGCGGGCGTGGCGAACGACCCGGAGCTGCGCGCGCTCTACCCGGAGGAGGATCTGGGTCCGGCAACCGAGCGGCTCACCCTGTTCCTGATCCAGTACTGGGGCGGCCCGACGACGTACAGCGAACGGCGCGGCCACCCGCGGCTGCGCATGCGGCACGTCCCGTTCGCGATCGACTCGGCACAGCGCGACCGGTGGCTGCGGCACATGCGCGACGCCCTGGACACGCTCGACCTGCCGCCGGCCTACGACCGCACGATCTGGGACTACCTGACCAACGCGGCCCACTCGCTGCGCAACGTCCCCGACTGAATCCGCCCCGGTTCGGGACTCGCGGCCGCCGACCCGGCACAATGGGACGCGTGACTCAAAGCGCTTACAGCCCGCGCCCGTGGTGGGCGTCCGCCGTGTTCTACCAGGTGTATCCGCGCAGCTTCGCCGACGGCAACGGCGACGGCACCGGTGACCTGATCGGGCTGCGCGAGCGGCTCGGCCACCTGCGCGACCTCGGCGTCGACGCGATCTGGCTCTCGCCGTTCTATCGCTCACCGATGGCCGACGGCGGTTACGACGTGGCCGACCCGTGCGACGTCGACCCCCGCTTCGGCACGCTGGCGGACTTCGACGCGATGCTCGCCGAGGCGCACCGGCTCGGCATCCGGGTCACCGTCGACGTCGTGCCGAACCACTTCTCCGACCAGCACGAGTGGTTCCAGGCAGCTCTCGCCGCCGCGCCCGGCTCCCCCGAGCGCGCGCGGTTCATCTTCCGCGACGGCCGCGGCGAGCACGGTGAGCTGCCGCCGAACAACTGGCCGTCCGTCTTCGGCGGCCCCGCCTGGCACCGGGTCAGCGACGGGCAGTGGTATCTGCACCTGTTCGCGCCCGAGCAGCCGGACTTGAACTGGACGAACCCCGAGGTGCCCGCCGAGTTCGAGCGCATCTTCCGGTTCTGGTTGGACCGCGGCGTGGACGGCTTCCGCATCGACGTCGCGCACGGCATGGCCAAGCCCGACGGCCTGCCGGACGTCGACCTGAGCGTGATCCCGTCCCGCGAGGAGGGCGCGACGATGCCCTCGCTGATGGACGTGCGCTGGGACCGCGACGGGGTGCACGAGTACCACCGCATGTTCCGTCGCGTGCTGGACTCGTACCCGGGCGAGCGGATGGCCGTGGGCGAGGCGTGGGTGCCCGACTCCGACCGGCTGGCCCGCTACGTCCGTCCGGACGAGCTGAACCTCACGTTCAACTTCGAACTGGTCGAGGCGCCGTGGGGTGCCGACTCCTTCAGCAAGGCGATCCAGCGCTCGCTCGAGGCGATGGCGGGCGTCGGCGCGCCGTGCACCTGGGTGCTCGACAACCACGACGTCGACCGCGCCGCGACGCGCTACGGCGGGGGCGAGGCCGGCATCGCGCGGGCCCGGGCGGCGCTGCTCGTGCAGCTGTCCCTGCCCGGCGCCGCGTACCTCTACAACGGCGACGAGCTGGCGCTGGAGAACGTCCACCTCCCGGACGAGGCGCTGCAGGACCCGACCTGGGAGCGCAGCGGGCACACCGACCGCGGCCGCGACGGCGAGCGCGTGCCGCTGCCGTGGTCGGGCACCGAGCCGCCGTACGGGTTCACCACCGGCACTTCGACCTGGCTGCCGATGCCCGCAGGCTGGGGCGACAAGACCGTGGCCGCGCAGCAGGCGGAGCCGGGCTCGATGCTGAACCTGTGCAAGCAGGCGCTGCGGCTGCGGCGCGAGCTGCCGCAGCTCACCGGGCCGGAGTGCGAGTGGGCGCCGGCGCCGGTGGGCGCGCTGGCCTACCACCGCGGCTCTATCGCGGTGGCGCTGAACGCCGGCGCCGAGCCGCTGCCGCTGCCGGACGGCGACGTGCTGCTCGCGTCCGGCCCGCTGCCGGAGCCGGGACCGGACGGACGCGTCCTGCCGGGCAACACGGCGGTGTGGCTGCAGCTGCCCTGACCTCGGCCCGCACCGCGCGCCGGCCGGTCGGGATCGTCGTCACGAGAACGCGATCCAGGCGTCGCGGTGCAGGCTGGCCGGGTCGACGACCTGCAGGCCGCTGCCGGACAGCGTCCAGAGCCGGCCGTCGACCAGCATGCTGCGGACGATGCCCTGACCGTCGTCGGGCACGGCCGTGCCGAGCGGGTTGCGGACCAGGCCGACCGTGGTCAGCGTGCTACCGGTGACGCGCAGCACCAGCGCGGCGCCGGACTCGTCCGACCGCCACGACTGGACGGGCACGGCGACCAGGCCGGTCGGCTGCCAGTACAGGAACGCGTGCGGGTCGAGCTGCTCGCCGCCGTCGGTGCCGGGGCGGACCACGTGCCCGGTGCGGCGGGGCGCCGTCGGGTGGCTGACGTCGAACAGGCTCACCTGAACGCCGTCGGGTTCGTTGTCGGGGCCGATCTGTTCGCCAACCCCGAGGATCCGTCCGTCGCCGGCGTCGTGCAGGTAGCTGGAGTAGCCGGTCAGCTGCAGCGATCCGGCGACCGTCGGATGCGCGGGGTCGGTCAGGTCGACCACGTAGAGCGGGTCGGTCTGCCGGAACGTGACCACGTAGGCCAGCGCGCCGGCGAAGCGAACCGCGTAGATCTGCTCGCCCTCGCCGAGGCCGTCCACGTGCCCGACCGTGGCGAGGGTCGCGTCGTTCAGCTCGTACACGGCGCTGTCCGAGTGCGCGCCGACGGTCGTGGTGGCGACGCGGAGGTGGCCGTCGTAGTCGTCCAGCGAGTACGAGCTGAGCAGCCGTCCCGGCACGGACGCCGAACCCAGATAGGCCGGCTCGCCCGTCCCGGTGATGTCGAAGCGGTGCAGCTGCGTCCGTTCGGCGTGCCGGTCGTTCGCCCACCAGTCGGGGTTGCTCGCGACGTACAGGCTGGTCGCGGTGGCGTACACGGTGTCGCCGTCGGCGGCCACGCTGATCGGCCCGGCGCCGCCGTTCGGGTCGGCGAGGTCGAGCGTGTACACGGTGATGAGCGAGGTGCCCGTGTAGTTCGCCGGGTGGCTGATCGCCTGGCACGGCACCTGGCGGCGGCTGGTGCTACCACCGTCGGTCACCGTGTAGCTCGGCTGCCACGCCGACAGCGGAGCGGACCGGACGATCGCCTGGTTGCGCGCCTTGGACGGGTGGTTGCGCTGCGGGAAGTTGATCGTGGGGCTGCTGGTGACGACCAGCCGGACGGTGCCGTCGACCAGGCGCGCGGCGAGGTAGCCGCCGTCGGCACGCAGCGATCCGGTGACCGTGGGCTGGCCGGAGAGGTCGACGAACAGGGCGGTGGTGCGATCGCCGCTGGCCGGCTGGATTGGCCCGGCGATGTCGGACGGGTAGAAGCGCGGCGACCCGGTGTCCAGCAGCACGAGCGCGTGGTCGCCGTCGACCAACAGCTGCGCGCTGTCGGCGCCGGCGTAGATCGACAGGTCGAGCGTGCCGGTGACCTGCTGCGTCTGCGCGTCGACGACCCGCAGCACGCCGTCGGTGACCGTGACGATGCGCTCGCCGTCGGTCTTCATGAGATCCGGCTCGTCGACGCCGGCCACCTGATCGTTCGTCGTGGACGTGGCGCCGGTGTCGCCGTCGGCCGTCGTGTCCGTGCCGATGACGGCTGGGCCACCGGCTGCCGCTACGCGTTTGGCTCCGGACGCGTAAATGAGGCCGCCGCCGGCCTGCTGCCGGGCCTGCTCCGCCGCTGGCGCGGCAAGCACCCGCTGCTCTAGCGCGCGACCGCCCCCCGCTTGCCCGCCGCGTCGCGCCGACGCATGATCCGCGCCGATTTGCCTCGAGCTCTGGCGACCCTCACAGAAAATCCCAAGGAGACTGACCGATGAAGCTTGTCCGCTATGGTGCGCCCGGCCGCGAGAAGCCAGGCATCATTGGAGACGACGGCAAGATCAGGGATCTCTCCCGCGTCGTGAAGGACATCGACGGCGCCATGCTCGCCTCCGGCGGCCTCGCCAAGATCAAGAAGCTCAACCTCAAGCGCATGAAGCCGGTCGCCGGCCGGCCGCGGCTCGGCCCCTGCGTCGGCAATGTCGGCAACTTCATCGCCATCGGGCTCAACTACTCCGACCACGCGGCGGAGGCCGGCATGCCGGTGCCGAAGGAGCCGGTCATCTTCTCCAAGACGACGACCTCGATCTGCGGCCCGAACGACGACACCATCCAGCCGCACGAGTCGACCAAGCTCGACTACGAGGTCGAGATCGGCATCGTCATCGGCAAGCGCGCGCGCTACCTCGAGAAGGGCAAGGCCAAGGCTGCGATCGCCGGCTATTTCGTCGGCAACGACGTGTCCGAGCGCGCCTTCCAGATCGAGCGCTCCGGCGGCCAGTGGATGAAGGGCAAGAGCTGCGAGACGTTCGGGCCGATCGGGCC
>DASRSS010000220.1:0-28030 GCA_035656335.1 Jatrophihabitantaceae bacterium
CCGGCGACGCAAACCGCGCCCGTCCACTCCCCCTCGCCCAGCCGCCCGGCAGCCAACACGCACGTTCCCGCGGCGCCGTGTTCCGGCGCGGCTCCATGCGCCGTCGCAGGGGACGGCGGGATCGCGGCAGCCCTGGACGCCGCCCGGCAGGCGCGCGGCTCGGCACCCGTCCACGCGAGCGTCTCCGCGCTCGCCCAGGAGTGCGCGGCCAGCGGCGGCGCACAGTGCGCGGGCCAGTACGCCGTCCAGACGGCCACCGCGCAGAGCGGGCGGCAGGCGGTCGCGGCGCTGGCCGCGTCCCCGGACAACGCCTGGCTGTTCGCACCGGCTACGGCCGCGCTGCAGGTCGGTTGGGCATACCTGCCGGACCTGAGGGAATACGTGGTCGCGCTGCTTGCCCAGTAGGTCCGCGCGCCGGCGAGAACGTAGGCTGGACAAAACTGCCAGAGACGACATCTTCGCCAACCCGTGGAGCTGCCCGTGACCGAGCTGCCCGATCCACTGGAGCTGACGGCGGACGACGAGGACGAGTCCGGCGCGTCCCGCCGCCACGCGCTCTGGGCGCTGGTCGTGCTCGGTTGCCTGGCGCTGATCGTCGGCTGCCTCATGGTGCTGCTCGGCGGCGGCGGCAAGACCCGGCACGCGGCGAACATCCTGCCGCCGGTGCCGACGCAGTCCACCTCGCCGCACTCGTCCGTCGGCGCCGAGAGCACGTCGCGCGGCCCGCACTCGAGCGCCTCGTCACAGGACACGACCTCCACGTCCGCGGCGCCGACCGGCTCGTCCGGCGCGGTGCGGCACGGCGACCCGTGCCCGTCCTCGTCGACCTGCGTGGTTGACGGTGACGGCGGCGCCCTCGCGGCGGTGAACGCGTACCGCACCAGCCACGGGCTGTCAGCCGTGAACGGCGGGGTGAGCCCGAACGCCCAGACCTGCGCGCAGAACAAGGGCAGCGGGCCGACCTGCGTGCCGCACTACGCCTGGACGTCACTGCCGGTCCAGAACGGTGCCAAGGCGGTCGCCAAGATCGCCGCATTCGGCAGCGACTGGCTGCTGGACCGCAGCACGCAGACGGTGTCCGTCGGCTGGGCCTACGTCGGCGGCCAGTACGAATGCGTCCTGCTCAAGGCCCCGTGACGCGCCCGAAGTAGCACGTCACCTGCTACATTTTCAAAGATGGAGCGGATCGGCATTCGGGAACTGCGTCAGCACGCGAGCCGCTACGTGGAGCGGGTGAAGCGCGGCGAGACGGTCGAGGTCACCGAACGTGGACGCCTCGTCGCGATGCTGGTTCCGCCGCAGCCTGCGCGCGCCGCGCGCGAACGGCTAGTCGCAGCGGGCCAGCTGGTTCCGGCGGCCGAGCCCCTTCGCCTTCCCAGGCGGGTCAAGGCGGATGTCTCGACCGATGACGCCCTCACCGAGTTGCGCAGCGACCGGTGATCTACCTCGACTCGTCCGCGTTGCTGAAGCTGTTGTTCGAGGAGACCGAGAGCGCGAGCCTGGAAGCATGGCTCGCCGAGCGGGCCGAACTCGCGGCGATCAGCAGCGAGTTGGTCAAGGCCGAGGTGCCCAGGGCTGCTCGGCGTCTGAATGCCTCCAGCGTCCCTGAGGCGCGGATGCTTGTGTCGCAGGTGGACCTGATACCGCTCCGCGGTGCCGTCGTCGAGGCGGCCGCCGAGGTTGGCGACGCCACACTCCGCACGTTGGACGCTATCCACCTGGCAAGCGCGCTGTCGGTGCGGGCGGAGCTCACCGACTTCGTCGCCTACGACCATCGGCTGCTAGCGGCAGCGCGAGCAGCCAGGCTGCCGGCGATCTCGCCGGGTGCGGCGGCCGCAGGCTAGCGGCGCGCGTCAGAACCAGTCGTCGGCGCGCGACCAGGTGATCAGGTTGTCCAGGATCCCGGGCGTCGGCTCCGCGGGTTCGGTGACCGTGTAGGCGCCCCGGTAGAACAGCAGCGGACGCGCGTCCTGATGCTCGCCGAGTGCGTTCACCCGGCCCACCACGATCCAGTGGTCGCCGCCGTCGAGCACGTTCTCCACCGAGCAGTCCAGCCAGGTCAGCACACCGTCCAGCACGGGCGCACCGGACGGCGCCGGCGTCCAGCCGACCGCGGCGAACTTGTCCGACCCGGCGCGCCCGAAGACCATGCTGACGTCGCGCTGGTCGTGCGCCAGAACGTTCGCGCTGAAGTGCCCGGCCGCCTCGATCAGCGGCCAGGTGCGCGAGGACTTGCCCGGGCAGAACAGCACCAGCGGCGGGTCGAGCGACAGAGCGGCGAACGACTGGCAGGCGAACCCCACCGGCTCGTCCCCGCCCATGGCCGCGATCACCGTGACCCCGGTGCAGAAGTGCCCGAGGGTCCGGCGGAAGTGGCCCGGGTCGATCGCAGCAGCCGTCATCGCATTACTTGTACTGCGCGCCCAGGGTGAAGTCGTGGCCCCACAGGCTGACCGCCGTGCTCTCGCGCGCGATCCAGGTCTCGTCCTCGACCTGGCGGCCCTCGCAGCCGAACTCGACGTCGAAGCCACCGGGCGTCTTCATGTAGAAGGACAGCATCAGGTCGTTGACGTGCCGGCCCAGCGTCGCGGACATCGGCACCTTGCGGCGCAGCGCGCGGTCCAGGCACAGCCCGACGTCGTCGGCCTGCTCGACCTCGATCATCAGGTGCACGATGCCGGACGGTGTCGGCATCGGCAGGAACGCCAGGCTGTGGTGGCGCGGGTTGCAGCCGAAGAAGCGCAGCCACGCCGGCGGGTCGCCCGCCGCCCGGCCGACCGCCTGCGGGGGCAGGCGCATCGAGTCGCGCAGCCGGAAGCCGAGCACGTCGCGGTAGAAGCGCAGCGCCGCCTCGTCGTCCTTGCACGAGAGCACCACGTGGCCCAGGCCCTGCTCGCCGGTCACGAACCGGTGGCCGTACGGGCTCACCACCCGCCGGTGCTGCAGCGCCACGCCGTGGAACACCTCCTGGGTGTTGCCGGACGGGTCCTCGAAGCTGATCAACTCGACGACGCGGCGGTCGGCGAGCTCGTCGGCGGTGCCCTCCTTGTACGGCACGCCCGCGGCCTCGAGCCGGTCGCGCACGTCCTGCAGCTCGGCCGCGTTCGCGGTCTCCCAGCCGGTGGCCGACAGCCCGTCGCGCTCCCCCGGCACGATCACGAGCCGCGCCGGGAAGTCGTCCATGCGCAGGTACAGCGCCCCCTCGACCGTGCCCGAGCCCTCGACCATGCCGAGTACCTTCAGCCCGTAGTCGCGCCACGCGGGGACGTCCGTCGCATCGATGCGCAGGTACCCCAGTGATCGGATCGCCATCGCCCTCAGTCCTCTTGGTTCTTCGCGCGAGCGCTCATCACGCGTCCAGCAGGAAGTCGGCCGTCAGCCGGTTGAACTCGTCGAACTTCTCCAGCATGGCCCAGTGCCCGCAGCCGCCGAACACGTGCAGCTGCGCGCGCGGCATCAGCTTCAGCGCGACCAGCGCGCCGTCCAGCGGATTGACCCGGTCCTCGCGGCCCCACACCAGCAGCACACGCTGCCGCAGCCGGTACGCCTCGCGCCAGAGCATCGACTCCTCGTACGCGCCGGCGTTCGCGAACGACGCGCCCATCGCGCCCATCGCGCGCAGCGTCTCCGGATCGGCCGCGTACCTGAACCGCTCCTCGACCAGCTCGTCGGT
Source organism: Jatrophihabitantaceae bacterium (assembly GCA_035656335.1). GTDB lineage: Bacteria > Actinomycetota > Actinomycetes > Mycobacteriales > Jatrophihabitantaceae > DASRSS01. The sequence continues at coordinate 3,674 of DASRSS010000220.1, forward strand.
GATCATCGACTGGTCGTACACGAGCGTGCGCAGGAAGTCGGCGAGCTTCTCCTTGGACGGCCCGGGCGGCGCCGCGAACGCGTACAGCTTCTTGATGCCCTCGGTCGGGTCGGTGGCGAACAGGTTCAGCCCGAGGCCGCCCGGCGCCATCAGCACCAGCCGGCCGGCCCGCTCGGGGTGGTTCAGCGCGAAGCGGACGGACGTCCCGCCGCCGAGCGAGTTGCCGACCAGGTGCGCCTTCGGCACCTCGAGCACGTCGAGCAGCTCGGCGAGCGTGTCGGCGCTGTAGGTGAAGAACTGCTTGTCCAGCGCGGACGGCTTGCTGGACTGCCCGAAGCAGGGCTGGTCCGGCGCGAGCACGTGGAATCGGTCGGACAGCGCGGCGAGGTTGCGGCCGAAGTTCGACCACGCCGACGCGCCCGGTCCGCCGCCGTGCAGCAGCACGACCGTGGGCAGCGACGGATCGCCCGCTTCGTGGAAGTGGATCCGCAGCCCGGACGGCAGTTCGGCGAAGCGGCTCGTCGTCTCGGCGTCGAGAGCGGGAGCGGTCACAGCCAGGCGTCCTGGACCTTCAGCCCGAGCTCGAACTGGCCGAACATGACCTGCGCCTTCTCGGGGTCGTTGATCGCGTGGACGCGGCCCGCATGCGCGTCGCGCCAGAACCGCTGGATCGGCGTGCCGGCCTTCAGCGCCCGACCGCCCGCGCTCTCGAACAGCCGGTCGATCGCGTGGATCGCCGCGCCGGTCGCGTTCACCTGGTCGCGCCGGGCACGCACCCGCACCGGCATCGGGATCTTCTCGCCGGCCGTGGCCAGCGCCAGCGCCTCGTCGATGTTGCGCTCGATCGACAGCACCGCCGCGTCGATGCTGGACGCCGCCTCGGCGATGCGCAGCTGGTTGAACGAGTCGTCCTTGGCCTTGCCGCCGGTCGAGGCACGCACCCGCTCGCGCGTCCAGTCCACGTACGACTCGTAGGCGCCGGTGGCCATGCCGATCACCGGGACCGAGATCGAGTTCGAGAACACCATCGCGAACGGCAGCTTGTACAGCGGCGCGGTGTTCTGCTCCTGACCGGGCCCGTAGCAGCGCCCGGTGTCCATGAAGCTCAGCGTGCGGTACTCGGGGACGAACACGTCCTGCACCACGATGTCGTTGCTGCCCGTGCCGCGCAGCCCGATCGTGTCCCAGACGTCCACGATCTCGTAGTCCGACCGCGGCAGCAGGAACGTGCGGAAGTCCGTGGGCGAACCGTCCTCGCCGAGCACCAGCCCGCCGAGGAAGATCCACTGCGCGTGGTCGCAGCCGGACGAGAAGCTCCACCGCCCGCTGAACGTGAACCCTCCCTCGGTCGGTTTCGCGCGCCCCATCGGCGCGTACGACGACGAGATCAGCGTGCTGGACTCGACGCCCCACACCTCCTGCTGCGCCCGGTCGTCGTAGAGCCCGAGCTGCCACGGGTGGACCCCGAGCACCGAGGACACCCAGCCGGTCGAGCCGCACGCGCTCGCGATCAGCCGCACGCCGCGGTAGAAGTCGACCGGCGAGGCCTCGACGCCGCCGAAGCGGGCCGGCTGCAGCAGCCGGAAGAAGCCGCTGTCCTGCAGGGCCTTCATGTTCTCGTCCGGCACCCGGCGCAGGTCCTCGGTCTCCTGCGCGCGCTCGCGCAGTCCGGGCAGCAGTTCGCGAACCGCGTCCAGCACTTCGCCGGCCGTGCGCGCTGGCGATACAGTCATCGGGCCCTCCACCTCTCGCCGGGCTGGCTGCGCGATGCCGCAGCCAGGGCCAGACTAGAACACGTTCTCGCGAGTGTCCAGGAGGCGCAATCCCCGCTGACACGCCCGTAACGTGGTTCTCGCCCTTGCGAGTCGCTGGCGTATGCGCCACGATTTCTATAACGTGTTCTCGTATGGCGGTCGGCCGCACCGAAGTGGACTGTGCGGACGATCCGGACGAGGGATCGGCACAGGAGGCGACATGACGCACGCAGGCACGGTTGCCGGTGACAGCGCGGACAGCGTCCGGCACATCGACGTCGGCACCGTCCCGGAGCGCTTCGCCCGCGGCTGGCACTGCCTGGGCCTGGCCGACCAGTTCCACGACGGCAAGCCGCACGCCGTCAACGCCTTCGGCACCAAGCTCGTCGTCTTCGCCGACGGCGAGGGCAAGCTCGCCGTGCTCGACGCGTACTGCCGGCACATGGGCGGCGACCTATCGCAGGGGTCGATCAAGGACGGCAACGTCGCCTGCCCGTTCCACGACTGGCGGTGGGGCAGCAACGGCCGCTGCCAGGCGATCCCCTACTCCAAGCGCGTCCCGCTGCGGGCCCGCACCCGGGCGTGGACCACGATGGAGAAGAACGGCCAGCTGTTCGTGTGGAACGACCCGGAGGGCAACCCGCCGCAGCCGGAGGTCGAGATCCCGACCATCGAGGGCGTCGGCTCGGACGACTGGAGCGACTGGGTCTGGACCACGATGGTGATCGAGGGCTCGAACTGTCGCGAGATCATCGACAACGTCGCGGACATGGCGCACTTCTTCTACATCCACTTCGCGTTCCCGACGCACTTCAAGAACATCTTCGAGGGGCACGTCGCCACGCAGTACATGTCCTCGCGCGGCCGTCCGGACATGGGCAAGGGCAGCCAGTACGCCGGCGAGGACAACACGCTCAAGTCCGAGGCGTCCTACTTCGGCCCGTCGTACATGATCAACTGGCTGTGGAACGACTTCAAGGGCACCACCGTCGAGTCCGTCCTGGTGAACTGCCACTACCCGATCGACGCTAACTCGTTCGTGCTGCAGTACGGCGTCATGGTTAAGAAGCTGCCCGGCGTCGACACCGAGATGGCCAACACGATCGCGGGCAAGTTCGCCAAGAGCTTCAAGCTGGGCTTCGAGCAGGACGTCGAGATCTGGAAGAACAAGAGCCGGATCGAGAACCCGCTGCTGTGCGAGGAGGACGGACCGGTCTACCAGCTGCGCCGCTGGTACGAGCAGTTCTACGTCGACGTCGCCGACATCACCGAGGACATGACCGCCCGCTTCGAGTTCGAGGTCGACACCACCCACGCCGTGCAAGCGTGGGAGCAGGAGGTCGCCGAGAACATCGAGCGGCGCAAGGCGGCCGAAGCGGCCGGAGACAGCATCGAGGCCGGAGCCCGGTAGCCATGACCGCCGACGCACCGGCGCGGTGGTGGGCGGCCGGGACGACGGCTGCCTCCGTGCGCGCGCAGGAGACCGCCGCCGACAAGCGCCTGTACGTCGAGGTCGGCATGGTCCCGCACGCCTGCCGGGACTGCGGCACCGAGGTGCTGGTGAAGAAGAACAGCGCCAAGCACACCAGCGTCCAGTGGCGGACGGACCCGGTGGCGAGCTGCCCGGAGTTCGCCGGCGCCGTCGAGCAGGGCGTGCTCAGCGCGCAGTACCTGGGCTGCCCGCGGCTGAAGGCGTCGATCGCGGACGCGGCCGCGAGCGGTGAGCTGGTGGTCCCCGGTGACTGAGCCTCCCCGCTACCAACTAACGGTGCGCGAGATCGTCCGGGAGACCGAGGACGCCTGCTCGGTCGTCTTCGACGTCCCCGCCGGCGCCGAGGCCGAGTTCGCCTACCGGCCCGGGCAGTTCCTGACCCTGCAGCTGCCGGGCTCGGACGGCCCGGTCGCGCGCTGCTACTCGCTGTGCAGCTCGCCGCACGTGGACGACGGGCTGCTGAAGGTCGCCGTCAAGCGCGTCCGCGACGGCGTCGGCTCGAACTGGATCAACGACAATCTCGCGCCCGGGCAGACCGTCGAATGCCTCGTCCCGGCCGGGGTGTTCACCCCGAAGTCGCTGGACGAGGACCTGCTGCTGTTCGCCGGCGGCAGCGGCATCACGCCGATCATGTCGATCCTCAAGTCCGCGCTGCACGCCGGCAGCGGCAAGGTCGTGCTCGTGTACGCGAACCAGCACGAGAACGCGGTGATCTTCGCGGCCGAGCTGCGCGACCTCGCCGAGCGCTACCCGGAGCGGCTGCACGTGATCCACTGGCTCGAGTCGCTGCAGGGGCTGCCGACGCGGGCGCAGCTGAAGGCGTTCGCCGCGCCGTTCACGTCCTACAGCTCGTTCGTCTGCGGACCGAGCCCGTTTATGGAGTCCGTCTCACACTCGCTGCGCGAGCTGGGCGTGCCGCCGGCGCGCATCCACGTCGAGCGGTTCCAGTCGCTCGCCGAGAACCCGTTCCTCGCCGTCGCGCCCACCCCGGTTGGCGACGCCGACGGCCGGACCGCGTCGCTGCAGGTGGAGCTGGACGGCGAGACCCACACCTTCGAGTGGCCGGCGCAGACCAAGCTGCTGGACTTCCTGCTCGGCAAGGGCATCAAGGCCCCGTTCTCGTGCCGCCAGGGCGCCTGCAGCGCGTGCGCCTGCATCGTGTCCGAGGGCGAGGTCACCATGCTGCACAACGAGATCCTGGAGCAGGACGACCTCGACGAGGGCTTCGTGCTCGCCTGCCAGTCGCTGCCGGTGAGCGACGTCGTCAAGATCCGCTACTCCTGACCCCGGAACCCCGGGAAGTCCGGGATGATCAGCCGGAAGTGTCCGAATCTGCGCCGAGATGATGTTGATTCGGCAATGTTGGGTTATTGTTAACGCGGAATCGACAGGAGGTGTCGTGACGCCCAATGCCCAGACCGGGGAGCTGACCGGTGAGATCTTCGCGGGGTATACGGACGTCGTGGCGCTGTCGGGGGGCGTGCACTCGACGGTGCACCGCGCCACGGAACGCGCGACCGGGCGACCGGTGGCGCTGAAGGTCCTCAACGTCGCGGACGTGACGCCGCGCGAGATGGAGGCGTTCGCGCGCGAGTCCACCGTGCTGTCCACGCTCAGCGCGCACCCGAACATCGTGACCATGTACGACTCGTTCTTCACCGAGGACGGGCGTCCCGTGCTGGTGCTCGAGCTGTGTGCCGGCTCGCTCGCCGAGCGGCTCGCCGGCGACAACCCGCCGAGCGTGCCGGAGGCCGTCGCGATCACCGTCAAGCTCGCCGGAGCGCTGGAGACCGCGCACCGGGCCGGCGTGCTGCACCGCGACATCCGCCCGGAGAACGTGTTGATCACCGAGTACGGCGAGCCGGCGCTGGCCGACTTCGGCGTCGCCCGGCTGCGCTCGTCCGTCCCGGCCACGGCCGAGCTGTTCGACTTCCCTGGCGAGCACGTCGCGCCTGAGCTGCTGCTCGGGCAGGACGCCGGCGAGGCCAGCGACGTCTACGGGCTGGCGTCCACGCTGTACGAGATGCTCACCGGCGCTCCCCCGATGGCCGCGTTCGCCGGCGAGAAGCCCGCGGCCACGATCCTGCGCATCCTGCGCGATCCGGTGCGGCCGGTGGACCGCGCGGACGTGCCGTTCGCGCTTTCGGACCTGCTGCAGTGGGCGCTGGCCAAGGAGCCCGGCCAGCGGCCGCCGAGCATGGCCTGGTTCGCCGAGGAACTCGCGCGCATCGAGGCGCGCAACGACTGGTCGCGGACGGCGACGCTCATCCGCGACCCGAAGACCCAGGTCGGCCCGCCCGCACTGCTGCGCCATCAGGTGCGGCTGCGCGGCGGCCACGCGCGGGCGCGGTCGAACCGGCCGCAGTCCTGGCCGGGCACACAGTCGTCATCGGCGCCGGAACCCCTGCATCCGGCGTCGATGACCCGGCTTCGTGCCGCGCTGCGGCGACTGCTCGGACGTACCGGGCGCTAGGCCCGGTCGGCGCCGAAGATGCTCGCCACGTTGGCGCCGGTCAGCGTGACGAAGACGCCGCTGGCCTCGACGCTGGTCGTGCCGTCGATCGCGATCTCGCCGGACAGGCGCAGCGTGCGCCCGGTCTTGCCGTCCAGCCGCGCCGTGACCTGCACCGGACGTCCCAGGTGTGTCGGGCGGTGGAAGCGCAGGGTGAGCTCGGTGGTCATGGCCGCGTAGCCCGCGGTGACGGCCGCGTGGCCCATCGCGTGGTCGAGCAGCAGCGCGAGGATGCCGCCGTGGACGAGGCCGGGTCCGCCCTCGAACACCGGCCCGATCACGGTGGTGCCGACCGAGCCGTGGTCGGTGGCGACGAACTCGATCTGCGGGCCGACCGGATGCGCCCGGCCGCCCACTAGGCTCAGCTCCCGCCGGATGGCGCTGAAGTCGAGCATCTGCTCCGGTGCCTGCCCGTGCGCCGCCAGCCGGGAGCGCAGCGCGTCCAGCTGCTCGGCCGCGTCGGCGAGGACGTCGTCCGGCGCGTCGGCACGCACGACCACGTCCAGCAGCTCACGCAGCGCGGCGCCGAGCCGGGCCCGCGCCGAGTCGCCGGAATCGGCCGCCGCCACCTCGGTCATCGCTCCCTGAGTCTCCCTCGTAAGTGCAACACGTTCTAGTCGTGTCGGCATCGAAACACCGCGCAGCTGTAGCGGAATCGCGCAGCCAAACTATAACCTGTTCCACATGCTTGACGAGGAGTACGACGTCGTCGTGGTCGGCAGCGGCGCGGCCGGCATGAGCGCCGCGCTGACCGCCGCCAAGCAGGGCCTGCGGACCGTGGTCATCGAGAAGGCAGCGCATTACGGCGGCTCCACGGCGCGTTCCGGCGGCGGCGTGTGGATCCCGAACAACGAGGCGCTGCGCCGCTGCGGCGTGACCGACACCGCGGAGGCCGCCCGCTCGTACCTGCACAGCATCGTGGGGGGCGTCGTCCCGGCGGCGAAGATCGACACCTACCTCGACCGCGGGCCGGAGGCGCTGTCCTTCCTGCTGGCCAATTCGCCGCTGCGGCTGCGCTGGGTCCCCGACTACTCCGACTACTACCCGGAAGCACCCGGCGGGCGGGTCGGCGGCCGGTCGGTGGAGCCGAAGCCGTTCAACGGCAGGAAGCTCGGTGCGGACCTCGCATTGCTGGAGCCCCCCTACGGCAAGGCGCCCTTGAACGTGGCGGTCACCCAGGCGGACTTCCGCTGGGCGACGCTGATGATGCGTCACCCGCGCGGTGTGCTGCGGGTGCTGCGCCTCGGGTTGCGCTGGATCGGCGCGATGCTCACCGGCAAGCGGCTGCTGGTGATGGGCCAGGCGCTCATCGCGGGGCTGCGCATCGGGCTGCGCGACGCCGGTGTGCCGGTGCTGCTGAACACTGCGCTGGAGGATCTGTACATCGAGGACGACCGGGTGGCCGGGGTCATCGTGACCGACGGCGCCAGCCAGCGCACCGTACGCGCCCGGCGCGGCGTGGTGCTCGCGGCCGGCGGGTTCGAGAGCAACGCCGCGATGCGCCAGGAGTACCAGCGCGCGCCGATCGGCAGCGACTGGACGGTCGGTGCCGCGGCGAACACCGGAGACGCGATCCTCGCCGGCGAGCGGGCGGGCGGCGTCCTCGAGTTGATGGACGACGCCTGGTGGGGGCCGTCCATCCCGCTGACCGGCGGTCCGTGGTTCTGCCTGGCCGAACGCACGCTACCCGGCGGGATCATGATCAACGACCGCGCGCAGCGGTTCATGAACGAGGCCGCACCGTACGTCGAGGCGGTGCACCGGATGTACGGAGGCGAGTACGGGCGCGGCGATGGCCCGGGCGAGAACATCCCGAGCTGGATGATCATCGACCAGCGCTACCGCAACCGGTACGTGTTCGCCGGGGTTAGCCCGCGCCAGCCGTTCCCCGGACGCTGGCTCAAGGCGGGCGTGGTGGTGAAGGCCGCGACGATCGAGGGCCTGGCCGAGAAGATCGGCGTCGACCCCGTAGCGCTGGCCGCGACGATCACTCGGTTCAACGGCTTCGCGCGCAGTGGTGTCGACGAGGACTTCCACCGCGGCGACAGCGGCTACGACAAGTACTACGGCGACCCCACCAACAAGCCGAACCCGAGCCTCGGCGTGATCGATCGAGCACCGTTCTACGCGGTCAAGATCGTCCCGGGCGACCTCGGCACGAAGGGCGGGCTGCGCACCGACGTGCACGCCCGGGTGCTGCGCGCGGACGGCACGCCGATCGCGGGCCTGTACGCGGCCGGCAACACCAGCAGCCCCGTCATGGGCCACACCTACGCCGGTCCGGGCGCGACGATCGGTCCGGCGCTGACCTTCGGTTACCTCGCCGCGCTGCATCTCGCGTCGGCGCCGGGCAGTGCCGACCGTCCGGTCGCGGAGGAGACCACCGGTGCCCATTGACCCGAGCGTGGCAGTCGGCGCGGAGCTGCCGCCGGTGCAGTTCGAGTGGACCGCCTCGGACGTGCTGCTGTACCACCTCGCGCTCGGCGCCGGTGCGAACCCGACCGACCCGCGCGAGCTGCGGTACGTGACCGAGACCCACCTGCAGGTGCTGCCGACGTTCGCCGTCGTCGCCCCGACGGTGCACGCGACCGAGCCGCCGCGGGTTTCCTATCCCGGCATCGAGATCGACCTGGCCAAGGTGCTGCACGGCACGCAGCGCATCGACGTGCACGGCACGGTCCCGGTGCAGGGCAAAGGCAGCGCGATCACCCGCGTGGCGGACGTCTACGACAAGGGTTCGGCAGCGGTGATCGTGACCGAGACGGCGGTGAGCGACCTCGACGGCGCACCGCTGTGGACGAACACGTCCAGCATCTTCGCTCGCGGCGAAGGCGGCTTCGGGGGCCAGCGCGGCCCGTCCTCGTCCAACGAGCTGCCCGAGCGCGAACCGGACGCCGAGCTCAGCACGCCGACGCTGCCGCAGCAGGCGCTCTGGTACCGGCTGCTCGGCGATCGCAACCCGCTGCACTCCGATCCTGCGTTCGCGGCCGCGGCCGGGTTCCCGGCACCGATCCTGCACGGGCTGGGCACGTACGGCATCGTGTGCAAGGCGCTGGTCGACGAATTCCTCGACGGCGACACGGCGCGGGTTCGGAGCTTCGGGGTGCGCTTCGCGGGCGTGGTGTTCCCCGGCGAGACGCTGCGGACGCTCGCCTGGCGCGAGGACGACCGGCTGATCGTCGAGACCAGCGTCATGGAGCGCGACAATGCGCCTGCGCTGTCCAACGTCGAGCTGGTGTTCCGATGAGTCCGGTGACACCGCGCCGCGCGGAGGACGTCGCGCGCTGGGCCGACGAGGCGGACGTCGTGGTGGTCGGCTTCGGGGCCGCCGGCGCGTCGGCCGCGTTCGAAGCGCTCGCCGCAGGTGCCGAGGTGCTTGTGCTGGACCGCGCCGGCGCGGCCGGCGGTGCCGCCGCGATGTCGGACGGGTTCATCTACCTCGGTGGCGGCACGCCGGAGCAGCAGGCGGCGGGCTACGAGGACAGCATCGAGAACATGAAAGCGTTCCTGCGCGCGGCCTGCGGGCCGTCGCCGGACGAGGCGAAGATCGACGCGTACTGCGACTCGATCACCGAGCACCGCGAGTGGCTGCTGGCGCGCGGCGTCCGCTTCCTCGGCACCGTGTTCCCGCACGCGAACGGGACGTCGCCGGTCGACGGCGAGGGCCTGATGTTCACCGGCGGTGAGAATGCCTGGCCGTACAACGAGATCGCGACGCCGGCGCCGCGCGGGCACGTGGTGCAGGGCGGCCGTCCGGGCGGGAAGGTGCTGATGGAGGTGCTGTCCGCCGCCGCGCTCGACGCCGGCGCGCGCACCGCGTTCGACACCCGCGCGCAGCGGCTGATCGTCGACGACTCCGGGCGGGTGTGCGGCGTGGTCGCATCGCGGTACGGCGACGAGATCGCGATCCGCGCGCGCTCCGGCGTGGTGCTGACCGCGGGCGGGTTCATCCACAACCCGGAGATGATCGAGCAGTACGCGCCCGCCGTGCACGCGACGCCGCTGCGCCTGGGCACGGACGGCGACGACGGTGCCGGCATCCGGATGGCGCAGGGCGCCGGTGCCCGCGTCAAGCGGATGGACGCGATCGAGTGTGCGCTGCCGTTCAACGCACCGCGCTCGCTCGTCCACGGCATCTTCGTGAACCGGTTCGGGCAGCGCTTCGTCAACGAGGACACCTACATGGGCCGGGTCGGCCAGAACGCGCTGATCCACCAGCACGGCCAGGCGTATCTCATCGTGGACGAGGAGCACTACGCGCCCAACTGGCTGAACATCCCGGCCACCTGGGTGTGCGAGACGGCCGCGGAGCTGGAGACGGAGATCGGGCTGCCTCCCGGCTCGTTGCAGGCGACCCTCGGCTACTACAACGAGCACGCCGAGCGCGGCGAGGACCCGCTGTTCCACAAGCAGCCGTCGGTGCTCACCCCGCTGCGCGGCCCGCTCGCCGCGTTCGACATGCGCGCCGACAAGTTCATCTACGCGCCGTTCACGCTGGGCGGCCTGCACACGCTGCCGAGCGGCGAGGTGCTCGACCTCGGCGGTGAGCCGATCCCGGGGCTGTACGCGGCCGGGCGCACCACGTCGGGCGTGTCCGCGCAGGGCTACTGCAGCGGCCTCTCGCTCGGCGACTCCACCTTGTTCGGTCGCTTCGCCGGCCGCAGTTCTGCAGGAGGCAAATAGGTGAGCATTCTCGACCGGTTCCGCATCGACGGCCAGGTTGCCGTCATCACCGGCGCCGGGCGCGGCATCGGTGCCGCGTCCGCCGTCGCGCTGGCCGAGGCCGGTGCGGACGTGGTGATCTCGGCACGTACCGAGGAGCAGCTGCGCGAGACCGCCGCCGCGGTCGAGGCCGTGGGGCGCAAGGCGCACGTGGTCGTCGCGGACCTGAACGAGGTCGACGAGGTCCGTTCGCTCGCGGCCGCGGCGCAGGAGGTGTTCGGCCGGATCGACGTCGTCGTCAACAACGTCGGCGGGACGATGCCGCGCACCTACCTCGACACGTCGGTCGGCTTCCTCGAGCGCGCGTTCCACTTCAACGTCTCGACGGCGCACGCGCTGACCACGTCCGCCGTGCCGATCATGCTGGCGAACGGCGGCGGCTCGGTGATCAACATCGCGAGCGTGGTCGGCAAGGTGGCCGGCCGCGGCTACCTGGCGTACGGCACCGCGAAGGGCGCGCTGATCCACTACACCGAGCTGGCCGCCGAGGACCTCGCGCCGAAGATCAGGATGAACGCGATCGCGGTGGGCTCGACGGCGACGTCCGCCCTCGACATCGTGATGAGCAACGACGAGATGCGCACGGGCATCGAGAACGCCACTCCCCTGCGCCGGCTCGGCACGACCGACGACATCGCGGCCGCGGTCGTCTACTTGGCATCGCCAGCGGGCTCGTACCTGACGGGTGCCGTTCTGGACGTCCACGGCGGGCTGCAGCAACCGAACATGCGGCTGCCCCTGCCCGACCTGTAGGAAGGCGTACGCATGATTCGCGTGGTGCAGTGGAGTACGGGCAACGTCGGACGGCACGCGATCGCCGGCATCGCGGCGCGCCCGGAGCTGGAGCTGGTCGGCGTGTGGGTGTCCGATCCGGCAAAGGTGGGCGTCGACGCCGGTGAGCTGGCCGGGCTCGGCCGCACGCTCGGTGTCGCCGCGACGAACGACGCCGACGCGCTGCTCGCGCTGAAGCCGGACTGCATCGTCCACGCGGCGATGGCGGACAACCGGCTGCCGGAGGCGATCGCCGACCTGCAGCGCTTCCTGGAAGCGGGCATCAACGTGGTGTCCAGCGGGCCGGTGTTCCTGCAGTACCCGGACGGGACGGTGCCCGCCGAGGTCACCGGCCCGATCCGCGCGGCGGCCGCGTCCGGCGGCGCGTCCCTGTGGGTGAACGGTGTCGACCCGGGCTTCGCGAACGACTGGCTTCCGCTCGCGCTGACGAGCATCAGCGAGCGCATCGACGAGGTGCGCTGCTTCGAGCTGCTGGACTACTCGACGTACGACAACCCGACGGTGCTGTTCGACGTGATGGGTTTCGGCAAGCCGATGGACGAGACGCCGATGCTGCTCATGCCGGGTGTGCTGTCGCTGGCGTGGGGTTCGGTGGTGCGCCAGCTGGCCGCCGGGCTCGGCGTGGAACTCGACGAGGTCACCGAGACGGTCGTGCGGCTACCGGCGCCGGAGAAGTTCGAGATCGCGTCCGGGACGATCGAAGAGGGCACCGCCGCCGCGCTGCGGTTCGAGGTGCTCGGCAAGCGCAACGGCAGGGCGGTGTGCGTGCTCGAGCACGTCACGCGGCTGCGCGCCGACCTCGGCCCGGACTGGCCGCAGCCGGCCGGGCAGGGCTGCTACCGCGTGCAGGTCACCGGCGAGCCGAACTACACGCTGGACCTGCAGCTGCTGGGGACCGACGGCGATCACAACACGGCCGGGCTCAAGGCCACGGCGATGCGGCTGGTCAACGCGATCGAGGCGGTCGTCGCGGCGCCGCCCGGTTTGCTGACGGCGCTGGACCTGCCGTTGGTGACCGGGCGGGGCCTCGTCGCATGAGGGGGGTCGCGACGCGACCCCGCCCGATCCGGTGACGGCCGGCGTTGTGGAACCGGCCGGTGGTCAGGCCTGGGCCGCGACCGTGAAGCGCAGCTGGCCGTCGCCGTCGGTGGCGGCGTCGAGCGACTTGTCGTCCAGCAGCTGAGCGGCCTGCGGTTCGAGGAACACGCGCGCGCCGCCGTTGTCGAGGATCTGGTCGTCCTCCGCGGGTGCCGTGGCCAGGGTGAGGGTGAGGCCGCCGGCGGTGGGGTCGTTGGCGATGCGCAGGCCGCACCCGTCCGGCACCTGCGGGTCAGCCATGATGTTGCGGATCTCGGTCGTGGCGTTGTCGGTCAGGGTGAGCACGTGCTGACTCCTTGAATCGTCCGTCTGCCTAACCTCCTCCACGGTCGTCCGAAATAACCGATACGTCAAATATCGGCGTGTCGCGCGTCGTTCTGTGCGGCGCGCGGCCCGTGGCACCCTGGACGCATGTGCCGCAACATCCGGGTCCTGCACAACTTCGAGCCGCCCGCCACGGACGAGGAGGTGCACGCCGCCGCGCTGCAGTACGTCCGCAAGGTGAGCGGCACCTCGAAGCCGTCCGCGGCGAACCGCGAGGCGTTCGACCGGGCGGTCGCGGAGATCGCGCACGCGACCGGGCACCTGCTGGAGGCCCTGGTGACCACGGCCGCGCCGAAGGATCGCGAGGTGGAGGCGGCCAAGGCGCGCGCCCGCAGCGCCGCCCGCTACGCCCGCACGTGAGCGGATCCGATTCGCCCGCTCTCGTCGTCCTCGCCGGCCTGCCCGGCGTCGGCAAGACCACGATCGCCCGCGCGCTCGCCCCGCGGCTGCGAGCCGCGGTGATGCGTGTCGACGCAATCGAGGCTGCTGTGGTGCGGCACGGTCTGGAGTCGCATCCCGTCGGGCCAGTGGGTTATGCGATCGCGCACGAGCTGGCCGCGGAGTGCCTGCGCGCGCGAACGTCCGTCATCGTGGACGCGGTCAATCCCGTCGCCGCGGCGCGGGCGGGCTGGCGCGATCTCGCCGCTGCGACCGGGGCGCGGTTGACGCGCGTCGAGGTGGTGCTTGCCGACGGTGCCGAACACCGCCGTCGTGTGACTGCGCGGGTCAGCGATGTCGACGGTCTCGTCGTGCCGCGGTGGGACGAGGTCGTCGCGTCCGGGTACGAGCCGTGGGACGAGCAGCGCGACGGTGTGCGCCTCGTCGTGGACGGCGCGTCGTGCGATGCGGCGGTGTCGGCGATCCTATCCGCGCTGGCCGACGTATGACGTCGCCGTTTCGTGCCGACTGTTCGCGGTGCTTCGGGCTGTGCTGCGTCGTCCCGGCATTCGCCAAGTCCGCCGAGTTCGCGATCACCAAGCCGGCGCACACTGCGTGCCCGAACCTGCGCGCCGACTCGCGCTGCGGGATTCACGAGCAGTTGCGTGCGCGGGGCTTCGCGGGATGCACGGTGTACGACTGCTTCGGCGCCGGGCAGCAGGTCAGCCAGGTGACGTTCCGCGGGGTGGACTGGCGGAAGTCGTCGCCCGATATCGCCGAGCAGATGTTCGCCGTGTTCGAGGTGATGCGGACGCTGCAGGAGGTGCTCAGCTACGTCGTCGAGGCGTGCGGTTGGGCGTCGTCCGGTGTGGTTCTCGAGGAGCTCGCAGCGATGCGGGATCGGCTGATCTCGCTGACCGGTGCCGATGCGGCGGCGCTGCTCGCGGCGCCTGCGGACTCGCTACGGAGCTCGGCGAACGTGCTGCTGCTGCAGGCGAGCGAGGCCCGACGTGCCGAGCAGCCGTCGCGCTCGGTCGATCACCGCGGTGCGGTGTTGATCGGGGCGTCGTTGCGCAGGCGCGACCTGCGCGGCGCGAGCCTTCGTGGGGCGCAGCTCGTCGGAGCGGACCTGCGCGAGGCGGACCTGCGGTTCGCGGATCTGATCGGTGCCGATCTGCGTGGCGTCGACCTGAGTGGTGCGGACCTGCGGGATGCGCTGTTCCTGACGCAAGCGCAGCTGGATGCGGCTCGCGGTGATTCGCACACCAGGCTGGATGATCGGTTCGGTCGGCCGGCGCACTGGTTGTAGTCCGGGCGTTCGGCTGCGGCTGGTGGGTTACAGTCAGTTTGATCTTCGCGTGCGTTTCGTTGCCGGCGTGCGTTCGCGCGGTCCTTGCTTCCTGCGCGGCGACGGCGGTCAGTTCGATGGTCACGCGGCTTGCGCTGCCGGCCCACGTTCCAGCGCTGCCGACCTGGAGTACGCAGCGACGGCCGAACAGTTTGATCTTCACTCACGTTCCGTTGCCGGGCTGCGGTTCCGGCTTGTTCGACGGCGTCCGGGTGAAGATCGAAATGGACCGGAGGGCGTAGCCGGCGGGGGAAGGTGCGGTCGCGGGCTATCACGTGTTGGGCCAGGTCTGTCGGAGGTAGGTCGTCCGCAAACCCGACGGCATGGTCGTCTGGACCTCACCCACCGGGCACGTCTACCGCGTCCCGCCCGCCACCTACCCCGTCGGCAACACGATGAAGATCGAAAAGGACGATGAGAACGGGTGAGGCCGACAGCGACCAAGGCAGCGCCAGGCCGAGCAGCGATCGGCAGCCTGACGAGGCCCAGCGACGCAGCAAACCGGGTCAGGCCGACAGGACCAGACCAGACGTGGGCACACCGGTGCCGGCGGTGACGAGCACGTGCTCCACGTCGTCGACCTGGTTCACCGACGTCCCGCGCAGCTGGCGCACTCCCTCGGCGATGCCGTTCATGCCGTGGATGTACGCCTCCCCGAGCTGGCCACCATGGGTGTTGATCGGCAGCCGCCCGCCGATCTCGATCGCACCGTCGGCGATGAAGTACCGCGCCTCGCCCCGATCGCAGAACCCGAGCTCCTCGAGCTGGATCAGCACGAACGGAGTGAAGTGGTCGTAGAGGATCGCCACCTGCACGTCCTCAGGGGCGATCCCGGCCTGCGTCCACAGCTGCTCCCCCACGAGCCCCATCTCGGGAAGTCCGGTCATCGCGTCGCGGTAGTAGCTGGTCATCACGTACTGGTCCGCCCCGCTCCCCTGCGCCGCGCCACGCACGATCACCGGACGCTGCGGCAGATCGCGCGCACGCTCGGCGGACGTCACCACGATCGCGACGCCGCCGTCACTCTCCTGGCAGCAGTCGAGCAGGTGCAGCGGCTCGGCGATCCACCGCGAGTTCTGATGATCGGCCAGCGTGATCGGCTTGCCGTAGAAGAACGCGTTCGGGTTGTTCGCCGCGTGCCGGCGGTCGGCCACGGCAACTCGTCCGAAGTCCTCGCTCGTCGCGCCGAACACATGCATGTAGCGGCGCGCCACCATCGCGACGTTCGCCGCGGGCGTGCCGAGACCCATCGGGTACGACCAGCTCGCGTCGATGCCGGACGAGGTCGGCGCCGCGGCCAGCGCGGTCGACACCTGACCGAACCGGTGCCCGGACCGCTCGTTGAACGCGCGGTAACACACCACGACGTCCGCGACACCCGTCGCCACCGCCATCGCCGCCTGCTGCACGGTCGCGCACGCCGCACCACCGCCGTACTGGATCCGGCTGAAGAACTTCAGCGACGGAACACCCAGCTCGCGCGCGACCGCGATCTCGGTGTTGTTGTCCATCGTGAACGTGACCAGCCCGTCGACGTCGGACGGCTGCAGCCCGGCGTCCGCGAGCGCCGCACGCACCGCCTCGGCGGCCAGTCGCAGCTCGGAACGACCGGAGTCCTTGGAGAACTCGGTCGCGCCGATGCC
Source organism: Jatrophihabitantaceae bacterium (assembly GCA_035656335.1). Classification (GTDB taxonomy): domain Bacteria; phylum Actinomycetota; class Actinomycetes; order Mycobacteriales; family Jatrophihabitantaceae; genus DASRSS01. The sequence goes on from DASRSS010000220.1 coordinate 19,737, forward strand.
GACGATCGCCGCACGCCCGGACAACCCAGAACTCACTGCGCCACCCCGCTCACGACGACGGTGCCGACCACGTGATCACCGAGCGAGCCGCGTCCGGTCACCTGCACCGTGACGTCCTCGCCGTCGACGGCGGAGACCAGTCCGCTGAACACCAGCGTGTCGTACGCGTAGCACGGCACGCCGAGCCGGATCGCGATGTTCTTCACGCGCGCCGCGGGTCCGGCCCAGTCGGTGACGAAGCGCTGGACGAGACCGGTGTCGGTCAGGATGTTGACGAAGATGTCCTTACTGCCACGGGCGATCGCCGCGTCCCGGTCGTGGTGCACGTCCTGGAAGTCGCGCGTCGCCAAGGCCGTCGACACGACGAACGTCGGATCGGCCGAGATGGTGAGTTCGGGCAGCTTCGTGCCGACGGTCGTCATCGAACGGGTCTCCAGAACGGCAGGATCAGGTCGTCGTCGATCTTGGTGAGCGCGAGCTCGACCGGCATGTCGATGTGCACCGCAGCGGGCTCGACGTCGACGAGCTCCGCGAGCATCCGCACGCCCTCCTCAAGCTCGACCAGCGCGACGACGAACGGCAGCGTCTTGCCTGGCACCGGCGGCGCGTGGTGCACGACGAAGCTGAACACCGTCCCGCGCCCGCTGGCGACGACGTAGTCCGGCTTCTCGCAACCGCACGTCGGGCACATCGGACCGGGCGGATGCCGCAGGTTCCCGCACTCGGGGCAATGCTGGATGCGTAGCTCGCCGGCCTGGGTGCCCTCCCAGAAGAACGCGGTGTCCTGGCTGATCAACGGGCGCAGGCCCTCGGCGCGGGACGGTGCCGCCTGTGCTGTCCCGGGCTTGAACTTCAGCACCCGGAACAGCATCTCGGCCACCGGCTCGTCGCCGACGCTCCACACGTTGCGGGTCGTGACGAACCAGCCCTCGCCGAGGGCGGTGCGCTTCGGCCCGACGACGTCTTCGAGCAGGGTCGTGACCGTCACCTGCTCGCCCGGGTGCAAGTAGCGGTGATACGTCTGCTCGCAGTTGGTGGCGACCACGGACGTGAAGCCCGCCTCGTCCAGGACGTTCATCATCAGCCCGAGCGGGTCGTCGGTCGTGCGCGCCCCGTGCAGGCCCTGCATCGTCCACACCTGGATCATGGCCGGCGGGGCAACCGTGCCGTCGTGCCCCGCGGCGCGCGCGGCTTCGGCCGAGACGTAGATCGGGTTCGCGTCGCCGATCGCCTCGATCCAGTTGTTCACCATCGCCTGGTTGACCGGGTCGCGCCCCGCGCGCGGAGCGGACGCGCCACGCGACCTGATCTCGTCCGCCGCCGCGACGATGTCGGTCATCGCACCACCCGCGGCAGGTCGAGCCCGAACTGGGCGATCAGCTCGCGCTGCACCTCGTTCACGCCGCCGCCGAACGTGACGACGAGGCTGCGCTTGGCCTGCACGTCCAGCCAGTGCATCAGCTCCGCGGTCTGCGTATCGGCTGGGTCGCCGTGCCGTCCGACGACTTCCTCGAGCAGCCGGAACACGTGCTGCATCTGCTCGGACGAGAACACCTTCGTGGCGGACGCGTCCGCGACCGACACCTGGCCGTCCTGCGCCGCCACCTGCCAGTTGAGCAGCTCGTTGATCCGGTAGATCGCGTGCACCTCGGCCAGCACGCGCCGCACGTCGTCGTGGTCGAGCGGACGACTCCCGTCCGGCCCAGGTCGTGCGGCCCATTCGCGCACCCGGTCGTAGAGCCCGCCGATCCGCCCCGCCGGTCCGAGCATCACCCGCTCGTGGTTGAGCTGGGTGGTGATCAGCTTCCAGCCCTCGTTCTCCTCGCCGACGCGCATGCTGACCGGCACGCGCACGTCCGAGTAGTACGTCGTGTTCACGTGGTGCGCGCCGTCGGCCGTGATCGTCGGCGTCCACGAGAACCCCGGATCGGTCGTGTCCACGATCAGGATCGAGATGCCCTTGTGCCGCGGCGCGTCCGGGTTCGTGCGCACCGCGAGCCAGATGTAGTCGGCTTCGTGCCCGCCGGTGGTGAAAACCTTCTGCCCGTTGACGACGTAGTGATCACCGTCGCGTACCGCGGACGTGCGCAGCGACGCGAGGTCGGTGCCGGCCTCCGGCTCGGTGTAGCCGATCGCGAAGTGGACGTCGCCGGAGAGGATCCGGGGCAGGAAGAACTGCTTCTGCTCGGGCGTGCCGTACGCCTGCAGCGTCGGGCCGACCGTCTGCAGCGTGACCGACGGCAGCGGGATGTCGAATCGCGAGGCCTCGTTGACGAAGATGCTCTGCTCCACCTCGCCGAAGCCGCGCCCGCCGAACTCGACCGGCCAGCCGACACCCATCCAGCCGTCGCGGCCCATCCGCTTCACGACGTCGCGGTACACGTCGCCGTGCCGTTCGGTGAGCAGCAGCGTCGCCTCGTCGTGCGTCACCAGATTCGCGAAGTACTCACGCAACTCCGCCTGCAGCGCCTGCTGCTCGTCGGTCAGTTCGATGAACACCGGACTCCGATCGCGTCGAGACGGGACGCCGCGCCGCCGACGAGCCGCGCGAGGTCCTTGGCCTGCGAGTAGTAGCGGTGCAGCGGATAGGTGATGTCCACGCCCAGCCCGCCGTGCAGGTGGTGACACGTCTGCAGTGCTTTGGGCAGCTCGGCTGCCAACCAGTACGCCGCGACGTCCGCGTCGTCGCCCGCGTCCAGGCCGGCGTCCAGCCGCCACGCGGTCGACGACGCGGCCAGGTTCATCGTGCGCGCGACGACGTACACGTCCGCGATCTGCTGCGCGACCGCCTGGAACGTGGCCAGCGGCTTGCCGAACTGGCGCCGGGTGCGCAGGTGCTCGGCGGTCAGGTCCACCGCTGCGGCGATCACGCCGTCCGCGACCGCGGCCGCGCCGGCCGCCGCGAACCGTTGCAGCACCGCGGGATCGCCGGCGAGCACATTCGCGCCGTCGACCCGCACCGACTCGCAGCGCAGCGTGTACGCGGGCGAACCGGCGGACGTCGGCGTGCGCGACAGCGAGACCCCGGGAGTGTTCGCGGCGACGAGGGCGATGCCGTGCTCAGTCGGCACCAGGATCCGTTCGGCCTGCGCCGCGTACCGGACGTCGGCCGCAGCGCCGTCCAGGACGAGGCCCGAGCCGTCGGAACGGGCGGGGATCCCGCGCAGCGCCGCGGTGAGGATCGCGCCGTCCGCCACCCCCGCGAGCAGCGCGCGCTGCGCCGCCGTGCCGAGGGCGACCGTCGGCAGCACCCCGAGCGCGAGCGTCGCCAGCGCGGGCACCGGGAGCGTCTGCCGACCGACCTCACGCAGCACGGTGCAGACGGCCACCGCGCCGAAGCCGTCGCCGCCGAGGTCCTCGGGCAGCGCGAGCGCGAGCAGCCCCGCCTGCGCCATCGACTTCCAGAGCGCCTCGTCGTAACCGGCCGGACCGGCCAGCGCCTGGGTCGTGCGGGCGTCGTCCGTCCCGGGAGCGCGCAGCACCTGCGCGGCCAGGTCCGCGATCGCCCGCTGCGACTCGTCCAGGGCGAAGTCCACGCGCGCTCCCTCCGTCGTTAGAACGTGTTCTAGTATCGCCGGAGAGCGGACGCTCGGCAACTCACCGTCGGTCATCCGACGCACTGGGAGGGACACGTGCGCGCAGGGCTGCTCGGCGACGTCGCGCTGCGCACCGCCAGCCGTCTCGCGCACATCCCGGCCGTGGCCGAGCTGCCGGCCGGGCGAATGCTCGAGCTGCCCGGACGCGGCCGCACCTACCTGGTCGACACCGGCCCGCCGCCGGACGTCCCGGATGCCCCCACCCTGGTCCTGCTGCACGCGCTCGCCTGCACCGGGCTGCTCACCTGGTACCCGAGCCTGGCCGCGCTCGCCAGACGCTACCGCGTCGTCGTGTTCGACCAGCGCTGGCACGGCGCGGGCCCGCGCTCCGCGACGTTCCGGCTCGAGGACTGCGCCGACGACGTCGCCGCCGTCGCGGGCGAACTGGGGCTGCAGGACGTGATCGCGGTCGGGTACTCGATGGGCTCGCTGGTCGCGCAGCTGGCCTGGCGGCGGCACCCGCAGCTGGTGTCCGGAGCCGTGTTCGCGGCGAGCACCACATCGTTCGCGCGGCCCGGACGGGAGGCGCGCCTGCTCGCCGGGGTCAGCACCGGGATCGGCCGGCTGGCCGAGTGGCGCGGCCGCATGCTCGCCGAACTGGACGGACACCTGCCCGCCGAGCTGGACAACCGCTGGGCCTACCACCAGTTCCGTGCGACGAGTCCGTCGGCGATCACGGCGGCGACCGCGGCGATCACGCGCTTCGACTCGTCCGGCTGGATCACCGGCATGCACGTGCCGACCGCGGTGGTGATCACCCGCCGGGACCGCGCGATCCGTCCGGCGCGCCAGCGCCGGCTCGCGGCACTGCTCCCCGACGCGACCAGCTACGAGATCGACGCCGGTCACGCCGCGTGCGTGCTTGAGGCCGGGCGGTTCACGCCGGCGTTGCTGGCTGCGTGCGCATCGGTGGTTGATCGTCTGCCTGCGCACGCGCGGCCGTGAGCAACTCCTGCAGCGCCGGCGCGAAGTCGTCGGCCAGGTCCCACAGCCGCGGTGCGAGTTCGCGGCAGGCGATCACGCCGACGTCCAGGTGTCCGTTGTTGGACACGACGGTGATGTTGAGCCCGGCGCCGTGGAACACCGGCCCGAACGGATAGAACCCGACGACCTCGGCACCGGCGAAGTACATCGGCACCGGCGGGCCGGGGACGTTGGAGATCACCAGGTTGTGGATCACCGGCGCGCGATCCATCAGGCGGGTGTGCGCCGCGAGCCGCACCGCCAGTCCGAGCGTGTTCGCCGGCGCGAACTGCGCCCAGTCCTGCAGCATCGATGCGCTGATCGTGTTGTGGTGCTCCTTCGCCACGACCGTCTGCGCCGCGATCGCGCGCAGCCGCTCGACCGGGTCGGCGATGTCGCTGGCCAACGTGGTGAACATGCCGGACACCCGGTTCACGCCCTCGCGGTCGGACTTCTCGTGGACGGACACGGGCACCATCGCGACGAGCGAGGTCTCGGGCAGCTCACCGTTCTGCTGCAGGTAGCGGCGTAGGGCACCGGAGCACAGCGCGAGCACCACGTCGTTCACCGTCGTCCCGAAGGCGTTCTTCACCTCCTTCACCGCGGCGAGATCCAGCCGGGTGAACGCCACCCGCCGGTGCCCGGTGATCGTGCCGTTGAAGGACGTGCGCGGAGCGGTGAACGGAGCCGGCATCGCCGCGCCGCGCCGGGTGCGCGACACCCACGACGGGATCACCGCAGCGGTCTGCGGCAGCAGGGCGGGCAGCCGAAGCGGGCGGCGCAGCCAGCGGGTCAGTCCCTCGAGCACGATGTCACGGTCGCGCGGCGGGTGCGGCGGCTCGAACGGCGCGGGCGCCGCCAGCGGCGGTGCGTCCGGCGCGAGGCTGCACAGCGAGGCGACCAGGGTCGCGCCGGTCACGCCGTCCACCATCGCGTGATGCATCTTGGTCATCACGGCGATCTGGCCGTCCGCCAGCGCCTCGATCACCCAGAACTCCCAGAGCGGACGCGACCGGTCCAGCGGCTGACCGGCGATGTCCGCGCACACCTGCGCGAGCTGCTCGCGCCCGCCGGGCGTCGGTACCGCGATGCGGCGCACGTGGTGCTCGATGTCGAAGTCGGCGTCGTCGACCCAGACCGGGTGATCGAGGTTGAGCACGTGGTCGTGCACCTTGCGCCGGAACGTCGGCGTGTTGCGGGTCCGCTCGGCGATGGTGGCGCGCATCGACTCGAAGTCATAGCCGCCCGGGACCGTGGCCGGGTCGAGCACGATCAGTCCGCACACATGCATCAGGTGCGCGGACGTCTCGAAGTAGAGGAAGCTGGCGTCCAGCCCGCTGAGCCGGTCCACGGAGCGACGATAGAACACGTTCTACCGGTTCGCTAGGATCGCCGGTCATGAGTGACCGGTTCCTCATCCGCCAGCTCGCCAACCTCGCGCTCACCGCGAACGCGACACGGCCGCTGCCGGGTGAGCGGGCGTCGGTGCCGGCCTTCTTCGCCGGCTGGCTGACCGCGGAGCTGGCCCCCCACCTGCTCGCGGTGACGGCGGCCGACACGCTCACCCACGTCGCCCGCCGCGGGCTGTCCGGCCGCGGTGACAAGCTCGCGCTCGCCGCCGCGGCGACGTCGGCCGTCGGCTACGCGCGGCTGATGGGCGCCGGCCAGCACGCCGGCAACGAAGTCGAGGACGCGCTGCGCGAGGCGCTCGGCGACGGCTACCGCGACGAGCTCGCCACCGCCCCCACACCGGCCGACCTGGCCACCCCGTGGCGCCGGTTGATCAACCCGTTCCGGATGGCGGACGTGAACGTGGTGGCACACCGCCGGCTGCCCTACGCGCCGGGCGGCAAGCGGTTCGAGCTGGACGTCTACACGCACCGGGACGCGCCGGCGAACGCGCCCGTGCTGTTCCAGGTGCACGGCGGGGCCTGGATGATCGGCCACAAGCAGCAGCAGGGCATCCCGCTGATGATGCACATGGCCGCGCGCGGCTGGGTGTGCGTCGCGGCGAACTATCCGCTGTCGCCGCGCGCCAAGTGGCCCGAGCACCTGATCGCGCTCAAGCGCGCGATGCAGTGGATCCGCGAGCACGCCGGCGAGTACGGCGCGGATCCGTCGTTCGTCGCCGTCACCGGAGGATCCGCCGGCGGACACCTCGCCGCGATGCTGGCGCTGACTCCGAATGACAAGTCGCTGCAGCCGGGTTTCCAGGACGTCGACACGTCCGTGCAGGCGTGCGTGCCGCACTACGGCATGTACGACTTCACCGCCGACAGTGGCCGCAAGTACACGCAGGCACGGATCGACTCGCTGCTGCGCAGGTACGTCATGTCGCCGGACGCGGTCTACCCGGACGACTACCGCGCCGCGTCACCGATCTGCCGGATCACGGCCGACGCTCCTCCCTTCTTCGTCATTCACGGCACGAACGACACGCTGATTCCCGTGGCCGACGCGCGGGACTTCGTCGCCAAGCTCCGCGAGATCTCGCGCGAGCCGGTCGCCTACGCCGAGATCCGCGGCGCGCAGCACGCGTTCGACATCTTCCCTTCCATCCGCAGCGCGCACGTGGTGCGCGGCGTCCAGCGCTTCCTGGACGTGTGCTTCACCCGCGCGGTAGCCCGAGGATCCGCTCCGCGGCCAGTGTGAGCAGCACCTGCGACGTGCCGCCGGCGATCGTCAGGCAGCGGGTCATCAGGAACTCGCGCAGCTGCTCGCCGTCGAGCGCGCCGTCCGCCCCGAGCGCGTCCAGCGCCGCCTCGGCCACCGCCTGCCGGTGTCGCACGCCGACCAGCTTGCGGACGCTCGACTCCGCGCTCGCGTCGCGGCCGGCGAGCCGTTGCAGCGTCGAGCGCAGTTCCAGCACCGACCCGGCGAGCCCGTCGGCGATCAGCGCGCCGAGCCGCTCCCGCACGCCGTCGTCGGACGAGACGGCGCGCTCCGTTACCAGCGCGAGCAGCCGCTCGACCGCGTCGCCGATGCTGGAGCCGCCGCCCATGGCCAGCCGCTCGTTCACCAGCGTGGTGCGCGCCAGCTTCCAGCCGTCGCCGATCTCGCCCACGACCAGGTCGTCGGGCACGAACACGTCGTCGAGGAACACCTCGTTGAACACGGCGTCGCCGGTGATCTCCCGCAGCGGGCGGATCTCGATGCCGGGGCTGCGCATGTCCACGAGGAAGTAGCTGATGCCACTGTGCTTGCGACCGTGTTTCGGCGCGTCCGGGTTCGTGCGGGCCAGGCAGATCGCCCAGTCGGCGCTGCGGGCGAGCGACGTCCAGACCTTCTGGCCGGACAATCGCCAACCTCCCTCCGTGCGTTCGGCCCGGGTGCGCAGCGAGGCGAGGTCAGATCCGGCACCCGGCTCGCTGAACAACTGGCACCAGACCAGCTCGCCGAGCAGCGTCGGCCGCACGAATCGCTCGATCTGCTCGGCGGTTCCGTGCTGCAGGATGGTCGGGACGGCCCAGCCGGCGATCACCAGGTCCGGACGAACCACGCCGGCGCGCGCGAGCTCCTGGTCGATCACGACCTGTTCGGCCGGCGACGCGTCCAGGCCGTACGGACGCGGCCAGTGCGGGGTTAGGTAGCCGGCCTCGACGAGCGCGGCACGCCGCTCGTCCTCCGGCCGGGACGCGATCCGCTCGGCGGCCGCGCGCACCTGCGCGCGCAGCTCGGTCACCTCGCCGAGGTCGACGCGCAGCTCGCGCCGCTCGCCCGCGAGCGTCAGCTCGG
>DASRSS010000221.1:0-4428 GCA_035656335.1 Jatrophihabitantaceae bacterium
CGGATCCGCGCGCTGTACGGCGCACAGCTCGTGCCGGTGGAGGCCGTGACCGCGCATACCGGTCCGGTAGCCGACGTCACGAGCATGGAGGCGCTCGCCGATCTGGCCAAGCGGTACGACGCCGTGATCATGCACGTGGCAGCCGACAACGCCGACACCTACGCCGTGTGGGACAGCGGAATCCTGTACCGCTACACCTCGGTGATCGGCGAGGCCGCGGAGCCGCAGCCGAGCGAGCCGGACAACGTCGAGCAGGCGTCGTCACGCGAAAGGAAGCTGGAGCCCAATGGCTCACGGGGACGCCGCTAACTCGGCGAGCCGACCAGCCCGAACCCGGCGTGCGCTGGCGGCAGCGTTCGCCGTAGCTGCCGCAGGGGTCGGGCTGTTCGCCGTGGCGCAGCCGGCGCAGGCGGCGACGAGCGGTTCGGCGTGTGCCGCGGCGACGAGCGGTGCACAGGTGCACTTCTTGACCGATTTCGGCAGCAGCTCCCCGGACGGCTCGGCCATCGCAGGTGTGACCGTCGACGGCTTCGACGCGGGAGCGTGTGACGGACTGCCGGTCACGGTGATCATCACCGGGAACGCGGCAGGCTCGGACGCCGACCCGGCCAGTGAGCTGCTGAGCACGCTGGACTCCACGCTCGATCCGTGCACCGGCGCGAAGCTCGGCGCGGCGGGAACCATCGCGGGCGGATCGATCACGCTGCACGGTTGCGCGAGCGTCCACGACCCGAGCGGCGCTGCCTACGCGAGCATGCACGACGCCACCGCCCTGACGGTGAAGGTCGCCGACGCCGCTGTGCCGGTCACGATCGGCGGTGTTGCAACCAGTTCAACGCCGCCACCCACTTCGAGCACGGCTGCCCCTAGCAGCGGTTCCGACGGCGGCTCCGGAGCGTCCTCGTCCCATGGGGTCGGGGGCGTCTCGACGAGCCGCTCCGGCGGGTCGAATGGCTCCAGCGGGCAGTCTGCGGGCGGCCACGGGCTCGCGTCGACCGGATCCGACATCGCGCTGCTGACGCTGCTCGGGGTGCTGCTGCTCCTCGGCGGCCTTCTGCTGCTGCAGCGCCGCCGCGGCGCCCGTGAGAACTGAGCCTGCTTGTCGCGCTCTAGCGGGAAAGATTGACGCTGTGCGCTACGGCTCGAGGATGGGCGGATCATCGTCGCGTCGTTCGAGACGTCCGCCGACGCGGCGAGTTCGTCCTGCGTCAGTCCGGCCGCCCGTCGTGCAGCGGCGATCTGCGCGCCCGTACTACTCACGTGCCCATCATGTCGCGTGATACGACGGCTGCTGTGCTGCAGCGCTAAAATAGCGCTATGGCGACGATCCAGATCCGCGACATCCCGGAGGATGCCTACGAGGTCATTCGGCGGCGTGCGCGCACAAGCGGGCGCTCCATCCAGTCGTACATGCGCGACGTGGTGATCGATTTCGCCGGGCACGCCACCAGCGACGAGGTGCTGGCCGACCTCGAAGCCACGCTGGCCGAGAACGACACCCCGGGCGCGACGCGGCAGTCGATCGCCTCCGACCTCGCCGCCGAGCGTAGATGACCGACTGCGTGCTCGACGCCTCCGCCCTGGTGCTGGCGACGAGCGCGAAGACCGATGAGGCTTCCGCACTGCGTGCGCGGCTCGCGACGCTGCGTGGACACGCGCCGCACCTCGTCGACGCGGAGGTCGCCAACGTCCTGCGTCGGCACGAATTCGCCGGACTCCTGAGCCCCGACGAGTCGGTGCGAGCTGTGCGCGCGGCGCACGTTCTCGTCGCGCACCGGTACCCGCACGTCGGGCCCCTGTCCGAATTCGCCTGGACGCTGCGGCACAACCTCAGCTTCTACGACGCTCTTTACGTCGCGCTGGCAGCGGCGCTCGGCGTGCCGTTGCTGACTGCGGACGCCCGCTTGAGCCGTTCACCGGACCTGCCGTGTGCGGTGGAGCTCGTCTGAGTCCCGCTACTGCGCTGGGCGGGTCATCGACAGGACGTCGAGCACCTGGTCCAGCTGCTCCTCGCTGATCTTGCCCGGGACGTGCCCGCGCTCGATCACGACCTGCCGGATCGTCTTGCGCTCCTTCAGCGCCTGCTTGGCGATCTTGGACGCCTCGTCGTAGCCGACGTAGTGGTTCAGCGGCGTGACGATCGACGGCGAGGACTCCGCGTACTCCTTGCAGCGCTCGACGTTCGCCTCGATGCCGCTCACGCAGCGGTCCGCGAACACGCGCGAGACGTTCGCGAGCAGCCGGACGGACTCGAGCACGTTGCGCGCGATCACCGGCAGCATCACGTTCAGCTCGAAGTTGCCCGCGGCGCCACCGAACGCGACGGCCGCGTCGTTGCCGACGACCTGCGCGACGACCTGGCATACGGCCTCGCACAGAACCGGATTCACCTTGCCCGGCATGATGGAACTGCCCGGCTGCAGGTCGGGCAGGAAGATCTCGGTCAGGCCCGTGCGCGGACCGGAACCCATCCAGCGGATGTCGTTGCTGACCTTGTTCAGGCCGACCGCGATCGTCCGCAGCGCACCGGACAGCTCGACCAGCCCGTCCCGCGCGCCCTGTGCCTCGAAGTGGTCGCGCGCCTCGGTCAGCGGCAGCCCGGTCTCGGACGCGATCAGCGCGATCACCTCGGCCGCGAAGCCCGCCGGCGCGTTGATGCCGGTGCCGACGGCCGTCCCGCCCAGGGGCAGCTCGGCGACGCGCGGCAGCACCGCGTCCAGCCGCTCGATGCCGTACCGCACCTGCGCCGCGTAGCCGGCGAACTCCTGGCCCAGCGTCACCGGCGTCGCGTCCATCAGGTGCGTGCGTCCGGACTTCACCACGGACGCGAACTCGTCCGCCTTCGCCTGCAGCGCGTCGGCCAGGTGCGCGAGCGCGGGCTTGAGGTCGTTGACGACCGCCTTCGTCGCCGCGACGTGAATCGCCGACGGGAACTGGTCGTTGCTCGACAGCGGGTCGTTCACGTCGTCGTTCGCGTGGACCGACGACCCGAGCCGCTCGGCGGCCAGCGTCGCGAGCACCTCGTTGGTGTTCATGTTAGACGAGGTGCCCGAGCCGGTCTGGAACACGTCGATCGGGAACTCGGCGTCCCAGTCGCCTCGCGCGACCTCGACGGCGGCGGCGGCGATCGCCTCGGCCTTGGCCGCGTCCAGCAGCCCGCGCTTGGCCCGCACCCGCGCCCCGGCGCCCTTGATCAGCGCCAGGCCGGCGATCAGCTCGCGCTCGATCGGCTGGCCGGAGATGGGGAAGTTCTCGACCGCCCGCTGCGTCTGCGCGCGCCACTTCGCGGCGGCGGGAACGCGGACCTCGCCCATCGAATCGGTCTCGATGCGGTAGTCCTGCGAATCGGTCACGGCACACTCCCGGGCTCGTCGACTAGGCCTGCCCTCAACGGGCACAGCCAGCCTAGTGACGCCGGATGAGCGTTACTGCTGCGGGTACTGCTGGCCGAACGGCTGCTGCAGCTGCTGGGTCTGCATCTGCTGCGGGTTGACCGGCTCGGGCGAGGTGGGCGCCCCGCCGGGCTGGCCGTAGCCCAGCGCGGCAGCGGTCTGGCGGGCGCCCTCGTCCATCGGCACGGCGACGACCGCGGTCCCGTACGCGCACAGCTCCGTCCAGACGTCGCCCATCTCGGACGTGTCGAAGCGCATCGCGACGACCGCGTTGCCGCCCTTCGCGCGCGCGTGCTCGAGCATGCGCGCCATGACCTCGTTGCGGCTCTCGACCAGGTTCTTGGTCATGCCCTGCAGCTCGCCGCCGAACATCGACTTGAAGCCGGCGCCGATCTGCGAGAACGCGTTGCGCGAGCGGACGGTCAGCCCGAACACCTCGCCGCACACGCGCTGGATCTGCCAGCCCGGAATGTCATTGGTGGTCACGACGAGCATGGCAGGCCTCCGGGCTGGACGGGTCTAGTTGCGGTCGAAGTCTACGGCCGAATAGGCCCGCAACTTGCCCAGCTGGTGCCATGAATCGACCATGCGGATCGTGCCCGACTTCGAGCGCATCACGATCGAGTGGGTCTGCACCGAATCGGCGTTGTAGGTGACGCCCTGCAGCAGGTCGCCGGTGGTGATCCCGGTGCCGCAGAAGAAGATGTCGTCGCCGCGCACCAGGTCCTCGGTGACCAGCACCCGCTCCAGGTCGTGGCCGGCATCCAGGGCCTTGCGTCGCTCGTCCTCGTCGCGCGGCCAGAGCCGGGCCTGGATCACGCCGCCCATGCAGCGCATCGCGGCCGCGGCGATGATCCCCTCGGGCGTGCCGCCGATGCCAAGCAACAGGTCGACGCCGGTGCCTGGTCGGGCCGCCGCGATCGCCCCGGCGACGTCGCCGTCGGAGATGAACTTGATCCGCGCGCCGGCCTCGCGGACGTCCTCGACCAGTTGCTCGTGTCGGGGCCGGTCGAGGATGCAGACGGTGACGTCCTCG
>DASRSS010000222.1:0-2268 GCA_035656335.1 Jatrophihabitantaceae bacterium
AGGTGCCGTCGGCCCGCCCGGCAATTGCGGCACGTCCCGCACACCACGTGGCCCTCGCCGGAGACGACGTCGCCGGCGCGGACGTCGCGGACGTCCGCGCCGACCTCGACCACCTCGCCGCAGAACTCGTGGCCAGCGATCAGCGGAGCGTTCACCGCGCCGGCTGCCCACGCGTCCCAGGACTGGATGTGCAGGTCGGTACCGCAGATCCCCGCGCGCAACACGCGGATCTTCACCTCGCCCGCGCCGGCCTCCGGCTCCGGACGGTCGGTCAGCTCGAAGCCGGGTGCGCCCGCGGGCTTGTAGAGCGCCTTCACGCGACCGGCGCGCCCAGCAGCGCGTCCACGAACTGCTCCGGATCGAACGGCGCCAGGTCGTCGGCGCCCTCCCCCAGCCCGACCAGCTTCACCGGCACGCCGAGCTCGCGCTGCACGCTGAGCACGATGCCGCCCTTCGCGGTGCCGTCCAGCTTGGTGAGGACGATGCCGGTGACGTCCACGACCTCGGTGAACACCCGGGCCTGCATCATCCCGTTCTGGCCGGTGGTCGCGTCCAGCACGAGCAGCGTCTCGTCGACCGGCCCCTGCTTCTCGACCACGCGCTTAACCTTGCCCAGCTCGTCCATTAGCCCGACCTTGGTGTGCAGCCGGCCCGCGGTGTCGATCAGCACGGTGTCGACTTTGGCCTCGGTGCCCTTGCGGACGGCGTCGAACGCCACCGACGCCGGGTCGCCGCCCTCCAGCCCGCGGACGGTCTCGGCGCCCACGCGCGAACCCCACGTCTGCAGCTGGTCCGCGGCCGCGGCGCGGAACGTGTCGGCGGCGCCGAGCAGCACGGTGCGCCCGTCCGCCACGAGCACGCGCGCGAGCTTGCCACACGTGGTGGTCTTGCCGGTGCCGTTCACGCCGACGACCATCACGACGGCCGGACGGTCGGTGGCCGGCGTCGTGTGCAGGCTGCGGTCCAGGTCCGGCTGCAGCGCGGTCACCAGTTCGTCGGCGAGCAGCGCCCGCAGCTCGCCCTGCGAGCGGGTGCCGAGCACGCGGGTGCGCTCGCGCAGCCGCTCGACGATCTCGGTCGTGACGGTGACGCCGACGTCCGCGGTGAGCAGCGCCTCTTCGACCTGCTCCCACGCGTCCTCATCGAGGTGCTCCCGCGACAGCACCGACAGCAGGCCGCGCCCCAGCGAGGACTGCGAGCGGGCCAGCCGCGAGCGCAGCCGCAGCATTCGACCCGCGGTGGGCTCGGGCGTCTCGATCGCGGGCGCCGCCGCGACCGGTTCGACCTCGGTCTCCGGCGGCAGCTCGGCGACCGTGCCGACGCTGCGGGTGGGAGTGTCGCGCGGGACCGCCGAGTCGTCACCGACCCCGGGCGGGTAGTCCACGCCCGGGCGCGGCGGCGCGGGCGGGACAGCGTCCCGGCCCCTGCGCCGCGGCACGACCAGCGACGCGGTCAGCAGCAGGAGGAGGACGACGACGGCGATAACAACCCAGAGCCAGATCACCACACCATCCTGTCAAACGGTGCTGGGCTCGATGGTTGACCGGGCTCAGTGGTTGAGCAGCAGTCCTCCGCGCGCCCAGACGCCCCACGGCAGGTTCCAGTCGCCGTAGCCGTCCCAGGACGGCATCAGCGAACCGTCGGTCCGCTGGTACTGCACGACGTCGCCGATGCGGCTGAAGTTGTAGAACCACTTGGCGTCTGCCGTGGACAGGTTGGTGCAGCCGTTGGACGTGCTGATGTGGCCGATGTTGGAGTTCCACGGCGCGGCGTGCACGTACTCGCCGGACTCGGTGATGCGGACGGACCACTGCACCGGCTCGTTGTAGCCGGGGCCGACCATCTGCACCGTGCCGTCCGGCTTGAGCTTGCCGGTCTTCGGGTCGTCCTCGCCCTTTTGCATGACGACCTTGACGCCGCTGTAGGTCGGCGTCCGCGCGGCACCGAGGGACACCTTGATCTGCTTGACCGGCTTGCCGTCCGACGTCACGTCCATCGTCAGGGTGCCGGCATTGACGGTCGAGACGTGGGCCGCGCCGGTGCTGAAGTCCAGCGACGTGAGCTTGTCGCTGTAGACGAGGCTGTTGTGCTTCGTGTCGCCGGCGCTCAGCCCGCCGATCGGGATGCCGACGTGGATCTGCGCGTGGGCCGGCCAGTAGGTCTTGGGCCGGTAGTGCGCCTCGATCGTGTCGGTCTTCTTTTCGTCCGCAGTCGGCTGCTCCCAGAACCAGGCGCCGCCCGCGGGCGCGCCGTTCACGGTCACCTGCA
>DASRSS010000223.1:0-6714 GCA_035656335.1 Jatrophihabitantaceae bacterium
CGACGGCGAACGGTCCGTGATCGTTGACGAGATTGACCACCGCCGGGTTCACCTGTCCGGTCAGCACCATGCGCACCACGTCCATCGCCTCGGGCGTAGTGACCCGCAGACCACCGCGGAACTCGGACACGATGCCCAGTCGGTTCAGGTGCTCGGTGATCTGCGGACCGCCGCCGTGCACGACCACCGGGCGCAACCCGGCGTAGCGCAGGAACACGACGTCCTCCGCGAACGCCTGCTGCAGCTCGGGACTGGTCATCGCGTTGCCGCCGTACTTGATCACGACGATCTTGCCGTGGAAGCGCTCGAGCCAGGGCAGCGCGTCGACCAGGACGGCCGCCTTCTCCATCGCGTTCTGGCGGCTCACGACGAGTAGGCCGAGTTCTCTTCGACGTAGCCGTGCGAGAGGTCGTTCGTCCAGATGGTCGCGGCCTGCTCGCCCGCGTTCAGGTCGACGAGGATGTGCACGTCCCGGCCGCTGAGGTCCACCTTGCCGCGGTCGGCTCCGGGCCCGCCCGCGGTGCAGACCTGGACGCCGTTTATCGACACGTCCAGGCGGTCGGGTTCGAACACGGCCTGCGTGGTGCCGATCGCGGCGAGCACGCGTCCCCAGTTCGGGTCGTTGCCGAACAGCGCGCACTTGAGCAGGTTGTTGCGCGCGATGGAGCGTCCGACCTCGACGGCGTCGTCCTCGCTGGCCGCGCCGACGACCTCGACGCGCACCTCCTTCGTCGCGCCTTCGGCGTCGGCCACCAACTGCCGGGCCAGGTCGGTGCAGACCTGCTGGACGGCGGCCGCGAACTCGCTCGGCTGCGCCTGTACCCCGGACGCGCCGCTGACCAGCAGCAGCACGGTGTCGTTCGTGGACATGCAGCCGTCGCCGTCCACGCGGTCGAACGTGGTGCGCGTGGCCGCGCGCAGCGACTGGTCCGCGGTGAACGCGTCGACGACCGCGTCCGTGGTGACTACGCACAGCATGGTGGCCAGGCCGGGCGCGAGCATGCCGGCGCCCTTGGCCATGCCGCCCACGGTCCATCCGGCTGGTGACGAGACGGCGGCCTGCTTGGCGACCGTGTCGGTGGTGCGGATCGCCTCGGCCGCCGCGGCGCCGCCGTCCGCGGACAGCTCGGTCACGGCGCGGTCGATCCCGGCCAGCAGCGCGGTCATCGGCAGCCGCTCGCCGATCAGTCCGGTGGAGCAGACGGCCACCTCGCCCGCGCCGGTGTGGATCGCCTCAGCGACGTGCTCGGCGGTGCGGTGCGTGTCAGCGAAGCCGTCCGGGCCGGTGCACGCGTTGGCGCCGCCGGAGTTGAGGACGACCGCGCGCAGCCGCTGATCGGACAGCACCTGCTGCGACCAGAGCACCGGCGCGGCCTTCACCCGGTTGCTGGTGAACACGCCGGCGGCGAGGTCGAGCGGTCCGTCGTTGATCACCAGCGCGACGTCCGGCGCGCCGCTGGCCTTGATGCCGGCCGCGACGCCCGCGGCGCGGAATCCCTTCGGCAGCGTCACGCTCATGGGGCCACTCCGTCCGTCGAGAGGCCCGCCGTCTCGCGCAGGCCCAGCATGATGTTCGCGTTCTGCAGCGCCTGCCCGGCCGCGCCCTTGCCCAGGTTGTCGATCGCGGACGTGACGATGATCCGTCCCGAGTCGACGTCGACGCTCGCCTGCAGCTGCGCGCTGTTGGAGCCGGACGTCGCGGCCGTGTGCGGCTGGCGTCCTTCGGGCAGGACGTGCACGAACGGCTCGTTCGCGTAGGCCGCGGCCAGCGCGGCGTGGACGTCCGCGTCCGTGACCGGCCGCGCGGGCCGCAGGTTCACCGACGCGAGGATCCCGCGCGGCATCGGGACGAGCACCGGCGTCATGCTTACCGACCGGATGCCAGCGGCCTGCTTGATCTCGGGGACGTGCCGGTGCGCGCCGACCTTGTACGCCGACAGGTCGCCCATCACCTCGCTGGCCAGCAGGTGCACGGCCGCGGCACGGCCGGCTCCCGACGTCCCGCTCATCGACACCACCACCGCGTCGTCCGCCTCGGCCAGGCCGGACGCGACGAGCGGGGCGATCGCGAGGATGGCGGCGACCGCGTGGCACCCGGTGTTCGCCACCCGGGTGGAGGCTGCGATCGCGACGCGCTGGCCGGGCAGTTCGGGCAGGCCGTACGTCCAGGGCTGGTGGAACTCGCCGCCGTAATCCCGATCGTGCGCGGCGGCGTCGGTGAGCCGGTGGTCCGAGCCGAGGTCGACGATGCGCTGGCTCGTTGGCAGGTCCTCGGCCAGCGCCGCGGACGCGCCGTGCGGCAGCGCCATGAAGACCAGGTCGGCACCGGCCAGCGCTTCGGCGTTCGTCTCGCTGAACGTGAGGTCGGCTACCGAGGCCAGGTTCGGCAGCACGTCACCCACGCGCTGGCCGGCGTTGCCGTGCGCGGTGACGGCGGCCAGCTCCAGATCCGGATGTCCGGCGACCAGGCGCAGCAGCTCGCCGCCGGCGTAGCCGCTGGCGCCCGCGATCGCGACCGAGAAACCCATACGCAGGATTATGCACTAGCCCGCAACTTCATGCAGATCTGCCCTGATGATCATGGGCGGAACCCCCGGATCCGGGGGTTCCGCCCATGATCATCGCGGGTTAGGTGCGCAGGCCGTCCAGCAGCTCGAGGCGGTACCGGACGAGTTCCACCGCCGCGGACCGCGCCCGGGGGTCGGCGGGCACTTCGCCGCGCACCGCGCCGTGGGTCGCCATGCGCCGCTGGTCCTCCGACAACGGGTTCAGGATCCGGTCGATATCGCGGCCCTGGCGGCGGTAGACCAGCAGCCACATGTACGCGGCGAAGCCGGCCGCGACGATCCCGGTCTTGGTCAAGGTGGCCACCCAGCGCCGGCCGTCGTGCACGTCCCACATACTCAGCACCAGCCCGAAGATCGCGCCATGCAGCAGCGCGGCCGCCCACGGTCCCGACAGCCGCTGGCGGACGCTCTCACGAAGGCGCACGCGATCATGGTGACGGCTGCCACGATTCCGGGCAAAGGTCCACGCGGGTTAGGTGCGCAGGCGAGCTCCGAGTTCGGCGGCGGCCGCGACGGCAGCGTCGCGGGCCGCTGTCGCGTCCTCGACGGTGAGCGTGTGGTCGGCCCGGAACCGCAGCGCGAACGCGAGCGACTTCAGGCCGGCGCCCAGCCGCGCGTCATCGCGGTACACGTCGAACAGGCGCACGCTCTCCAGCAGCTCCCCCGCACCTGTGCGCAGCGCGGCCAGGACGTCCGCGGCCGCGACGTCCGCGGGCACGACCAGGGCGACGTCCAGCAGCACCGGCGGATGCGCCTGGATGCGTGGCGCCCGTGCCGGTGGCGGCGGGTTGAGCGCGTCGACGTCCAGCTCCATCGCGCAGGCGCGCTCGGGCAGTCCCAGCGCCGAGACGACGCGCGGATGCAGCTCGCCGGCGTGCCCGATCACCGCGCCGTCCAGCAGCACGGCGGCGCAGCGGCCGGGGTGCCAGGGCGCGGTCTGCGCGGGCCGCAGTTCGAACTCCACGCGGGCGATCTCGCCGACCACGCGGGCCGCCTCGATCGCGTCCGCCCACCCGCTCGTCCGGCCCGGTCCCCACCAGCCGGGACGGTCCAGCTCGCCGGTGAGGACGGCGGCCACGTGCCGGCGCTGCTCGGGGATGGCGGCGAGCATGGCCGAGACCTGCTCCTCGCTGGGCCGGTGGTCGACGCCGGGACGCGGCATGGCCGGCGCGTCCGGACGGGCGAAGTAGACCAGCCCGCTCTCGAACAGCGCGAGGTCGCGCGCGCCGCGTCCCTCGTTGCGGCGGATCGCGCCGAACAGCCCCGGCAGCAGGGTCGTGCGCATCAGCGGTTCGGTGTCGGCCAGCGGGTTCGCGAGCCGCACGGCCGCGCGGCGCGGATCGCCCGCATCGAGGCCGAGCTGGTCCGCGATCTGCTCGGACACGAACGGGTAGTTGAGCACCTCGGTGTAGCCGGCCGCCGCGAGCGCACGCGACAGCGACCGGCGCAGCTGCTGCGACCCGGTCAGCCCGTGCCCCACGCGCGGGGTCGGCAGGCGGGACGGCAGCCGGTCGTAGCCGACCAGCCGGACGACCTCCTCCACCAGGTCCGCCGGGTCGGTCAGATCCGGACGCCAGCTCGGCGGCAGCACCTGCAGCACCTCACCGCCATCGACGGTGCAACCGACGCCGCGCAGGTGTTCCACCACGGTGTCCCGCGAGATCGGCATGCCCGCGAGGGCCGCCGGGCGGCCGGCGTTCAGCGCGATCAGCGAGCGGGCCGGGCCGTCGCCGATCACGGTGTAGCCGTCGACCGGGGTCGCCCCGCCGTACTGCACCAGCAGATCGACGCAGCGCTGCAGCGCGACGCCGGCGATCAGCGGATCGACCCCGCGCTCGAAACGCTTGGCCGCCTCGCTGGGCAGCTTGTGCCGCCGTACCGCGCGGGAGATCGAGGCCGGGTGCCAGTGCGCGGCCTCCAGCACGACGTCCCTGGTGCCGTCGCCGATCTCGGTGGACGCCCCGCCCATCACGCCCGCGAGCGCGACCGGGCCCGAGTCGTCGGTCACGACCAGATCGTCCGGATCGAGCTCGCGCACGACCCCGTCCAGGGTGGTGAGCTTCTCGCCCGCGGTCGCGCGGCGCACCCCGATCGGGCCGGTGAGCTTGGCCCGGTCAAAGGCGTGCAGCGGCTGACCGGTCTCGAGCATCACGTAGTTGGTCACGTCGACGGCGAGCGAGACCGGACGCATCCCGCTCTGCCGCAGCCGGCGCGCCATCCAGTCCGGCGTCGCGGCGGCCGGATCGAGGCCGGTGACCGCGCGCATGGAAAACTGATCACAGCCGTCCGGGTCGGACACGGTGACCTCGTACGCGCGCTGGTCGACCGGCGGCTGCTCCACCTCGAGGTCGTGGAACGCGACGCCGAGCGCGAGCGACGCCTCGCGGGCCAGCCCGCGCACCGACAGGCAGTAGCCGCGGTCCGGCGTGATCGCGATGTCGAGCACCGCGTCGCGCAGGCCGAGCACGTCCAGCGCGTCCGCGCCGCGCTCAGCGTCGACGTCCAGCACCAGGATCCCGTCATGGTCCTCGCCGATACCGAGTTCGCGGACCGAGCAGATCATGCCGTCCGAGACGTGGCCGTACGTCTTGCGCGCGGTGATCGCGAAGCCGCCGGGCAGGACGGCGCCGGGCAGCGAGACGACGACCAGGTCGCCGACCGCGAAGTTGTGCGCGCCACAGACGATGCCGCGCGGTTCTGGCTCGCCGACGTCGACCTGGCACCACCGGATCGTCTTGCCGTTCTTCTGCGGCTCCTCGGCGAACTCCAGCACGCGGCCGACCACGATCGGACCGGACAGCCCGTCGGCGCCGGACTCGACGCGCTCGACCTCCAGGCCCACGCGCACGAGCGCGTCACCGAGCTCGCGCGGCGCGAGTCCGTCCGGCAGGTCGACGTACTCGGCCAGCCAGCTGATGGGGGCGCGCATCAGGCCTCCATTCCGAATGCCGCGGTGAACCGGACGTCTCCCTCGACGATGTCGTGCATGTCCTCGACCCCGTTGCGGAACATCAGGGTGCGCTCGATGCCCATGCCGAACGCGAAGCCGGTGTAGCGCTCGGAGTCGATGCCGCACGCGCGCAGCACGCGCGGGTTGACCATGCCGCAGCCGCCCCACTCGATCCAGCCCTCGCTGCCGCAGGTCCGGCACGGCCGGTCGGGGTTGCCGACGGAGGCGCCCCGGCACACGAAGCAGACCAGGTCGACCTCGGCGCTGGGTTCGGTGAACGGGAAGTAGGACGGCCGCAGTCGCGTGACGATGCCCTCGCCGAACACCTCCTCGGCCAGGTGGTCGAGGGTGCCCTTGAGGTGCGCCATGGTGATGCCCTCGTCGACGACCAGGCCCTCGACCTGGTGGAAGACCGGCGTGTGCGTCGCGTCCAGCTCGTCGGTGCGGAACACCTTGCCCGGGCAGATCACGTAGATCGGGGGCTGGCGCACCAGCATCGCGCGCGCCTGCACCGGCGAGGTGTGCGTGCGCAGCACCAGCCCCGAGTCGGGCGAGTCGACGAAGAACGTGTCCATCATCGAGCGGGCCGGGTGGTCGACGCCGATGTTGAGCGCGTCGAAGTTGAACCACTCCGCCTCGATCTCCGGGCCTTCGGCGACCTCGTAGCCCATCGCCACGAAGATGTCCGCGATCCGCTCCTGCAGCGTGGTCAGCGGGTGCCGGGCGCCGCGCGGGTGCCGGTCGGTCGGCAGCGTGACGTCCACCGCCTCGTCGACGAGCATGCGCGCGTCGCGTTCGGCCTCGAGCGCGGCGTGCCGCGCCTCGAGCGCCTGGGCGACGGCGCCACGGGCGGCACCGACGCGCTGGCCGGCGGCCTTGCGGGCGGCCGGCGGCAGCGCGCCGATCTCGCGGTTGGCCAGCGCGAGCGGCGAGTTGTCGCCGGCGTGCGCGAGGCGTGCGGTCTTCAGCTGCTCCAGATCCTGCGCCGCGGCGAACGCGGCGAGGGCGGCGGCGACGTTCGCGTCCAGCGCCTCGGGCGCCAGCGCGGCGACCTCGACCGGGTCGAAGCCTGAATCAGTCATGGGATTGAGTTCTTTCGTCGATCACGTCCGGACACGGAAGGCGACTGGACGCCGGCGCACCGGGCGCAGCGTCAGCGCGGGCGAAATGCGGCCGCCAGCCGCGCGCCGAATGGCG
>DASRSS010000224.1:0-17324 GCA_035656335.1 Jatrophihabitantaceae bacterium
ATCCCGCCGCCGACCCCCAGGACGATCCTGGCCACTGGCTGCCGCTCGGCTATTCGGCGGTCGGCTTGAATTCGATCAGATCGGAGTTGATCTCGCGCATCGCAATGGAGAGCGGCTTCTCCTGCGGCGCGGTCTCGACCAGCGGGCCGACGTACTCGAGCAGGCCCTCTCCCAGCTGGCTGTAGTAGGCGTTGATCTGGCGGGCGCGCTTGGCGGCGATGATCACCAGGGCGTACTTGCTCTGGGTACGGTCCAGCAGCTCGTCGATCGGCGGGTTGGTGATGCCTTCGGGCGCGGAGGTTGCAGCGGACACGGTTCAGCTCTCTGTCATCGGCGGCTTGGGTGTGGTGGCTTCGGCGGCTTTGAGGCTCGTCGCGCTAGTTCACGCGGGCGGCCTCGATCAATGCTACCAACTCGGCGGCGGCGCGGCTGACGTCGTCGTTCACCACGACCGCGTCGAACTCCGATTCGGCGGCCATTTCGACGCGGGCGCGCTCCAGCCGGGCCGCCACGACGTCCGGCGGCTCGGTGCCGCGGCCGGACAGCCGACGCTCCAGCTCGCCCCAGGACGGCGCCGTGAGGAAGACCAGGAACGCGTCCGGCATCTGCTCGCGGACCTGGCGCGCGCCCTGCAGTTCGATCTCCAGCAGGGCGGGCGTGCCGGCGGCCAGGCGCTCCTCGACCGGGGTGCGCGGGGTGCCGTAGCAGTTGCCGGCGAAGTCGGCGTGCTCCAGCAGCTGGCCGTCGGCGACGAGGCCGGCGAACTGCTCGCGCGACACGAAGTGATACTCGACGCCGTCGCGCTCGCCGGGCCGCATGGCGCGGGTCGTGCACGACACCGACACCCAGATCTGCGGGTACAGCTCGCGGACCTTGGCCACCACCGTCCCCTTGCCCACGCCGGACGGGCCCGACAGCACGGTCAGCACCGGGCGCCTGGGCCGGTCCGCGGAGCTCATAGGGTTGCAACCTAGCCGCCGACCGGTGAGCATCAGCACACCGGTGTCCTTCGATCTCGCTGCGCGATCGTTTTCTGGTCTAGATTCGTGCGAAATCGGCGCGGGCACCACTGGCACCCGCGCTCGCCCGGGCAACGGTGCCCGACCCGAGGATCAACCCCGCGTCGCCGTGCACCGTCGGCACGGCTCCTGCTGAACGGAGAGCGTGCCTTGCTCATCGGAGTTGCCCGCGAGAGTCAGCCCGGCGAGACGCGTGTCGCCGCGACGCCGACGACGGTCAAGCAGTTGATCACGCTCGGCTACGACGTCGTCGTGGAAGCCGACGCCGGTGCCGCCGCCAGCTTCACGGACGAGGCGTACGCGGACGCCGGAGCGCGGATCGGCTCGGCCGACGACGCGTGGGGCGCGGACATCGTGTTCCGGGTGAACGCGCCGTCGACGGCGGAGATCGGCCGCCTGCGCGACGGCAGCACGCTGGTCGGTTTGCTCAGCCCGGCGCTGAACCCGGAGCTGGTGGACGCGCTCGCGGCGCGCCCGATCACAGCGCTGGCGATGGACGCGGTGCCGCGAATCTCGCGCGCGCAGTCGATGGACGTGCTCAGCTCGATGGCGAACATCGCCGGGTACCGCGCGGTGATCGAGGCCGCGCACGTGTTCGGCCGGTTCTTCACCGGTCAGGTCACCGCGGCGGGCAAGGTTCCGCCGGCGAAGGTGCTGGTCGCAGGAGCGGGTGTCGCGGGCCTGGCCGCCATCGGCGCGGCGGGCAGCCTCGGCGCGATCGTGCGCGCCACGGACCCGCGCCCGGAGGTCGCCGACCAGGTGCGCTCGCTCGGCGGCGAGTACCTGGCCGTGGCGGACGCCGAGGTCGAGGTCAGCACGACCGGTTACGCCAAGGAGATGTCCGACGACTACAACGCCCGCGCCGCCGCGCTCTACGCGCAGCAGGCCGAGGACGTCGACATCATCATCACCACCGCGCTGATCCCGGGTAAGCCGGCGCCGCGGCTGATCACCGCCGAGATGGTGGCGTCCATGAAGGCGGGCAGCGTGATCGTCGACATGGCCGCGGCCAACGGCGGCAACGTCGAGGGCTCGCGTCCCGGCGAGGTCGTCGTCACCGACAACGACGTAACGATCATCGGTTACACCGACCTGTCCGGCCGGCTGCCCACCCAGGCCTCGCAGCTGTACGGCACCAACCTGGTGAACCTGATGAAGCTGCTGACGCCCGGCAAGGACGGTCAGCTGGTGCTCGACTTCGAGGACGTCGTGCAGCGCGGCATCACGGTCGTTCGCAACGGCGAGAAGACGTGGCCACCACCGCCGGTGCAGGTGTCCGCCGCGCCACCGGCACCGAAGGCGGCGCCGCAGCCGGTCAAGGAGGAGAAGAAGCCGGTCACCGCGGCGCGCAAGTACTCGCTCGTCGCGATCGCCGCGGTCGCGGTATTCCTGATCACCGGGTTCTCCCCCAGCGGACTGCTGCAGCACTTCTTCGTCTTCGCGCTGGCGATCGTGATCGGCTACTACGTGATCGGGCACGTGCACCACGCGCTGCACACACCGCTGCTGTCGGTGACGAACGCGATCTCCGGCATCATCGTGGTCGGCGCGCTGCTGCAGGTGGGCCACCACGACACCACGATCACGGTGCTGTCGTTCATCGCGATCCTGGTCGCGTCCATCAACGTCTTCGGTGGCTTCACCGTGACCCGCCGCATGCTCGGCATGTTCTCGAAGGGCTGAGCTGTGACTGCCTCCACTGCCGCGCAGGCGGCATACATCGTCGCTGCCCTGCTGTTCATCCTCAGCCTGGCGGGCCTGTCCAAGCACGAGACCGCGAAGTCCGGCGTCGTGTTCGGCATCTCCGGCATGGTGATCGCGCTCGGGGCGACCATCGCGTACGCGATTACCGGGCCGTCGAACTGGCCGTCCGGGCTCGCGCTGACCGGGATCGGGCTGCTGTTCCTGGCGATGGCGATCGGTGCGGTCATCGGCGTCTTCAAGGCGGTGCGGGTCGAGATGACCGGCATGCCGGAGCTGATCGCGATGCTGCACAGCTTCGTCGGCCTCGCCGCCGTCCTCGTCGGATGGGACGGCTACTACGAGGTCGAGTCCCGCGGCGGCCACCCCGCGGAGTTCGCCGGCGGGCTGCTGCGCATCCACCACGCCGAGGTGTTCATCGGCGTCTTCATCGGCGCCGTGACGTTCACCGGTTCGATCGTCGCGTACCTCAAGCTCTCCGCGAAGATCAAGTCGAACCCGCTGATGCTGCCCGCGCACAACTGGCTGAACGTCGGCGCGCTCGCCGCGTTCGTCGGGCTCACCGTCGCGTTCGTGGCGCAGCCGAACCTCGGCCTGCTCGTCGCCGTCACGATCGTCGCGCTGGCGCTCGGCTGGCACCTGGTCGCGTCCATCGGCGGTGGCGACATGCCCGTCGTCATCTCGATGCTGAACAGCTACTCAGGCTGGGCCGCGGCGGCGTCCGGGTTCCTGCTCGACAACAACCTGCTGATCGTGACCGGCGCGCTCGTCGGCTCCTCCGGTGCGTACCTGTCGTACGTCATGTGCGTCGGGATGAACCGGTCGTTCATCTCGGTGATCGCCGGCGGCTTCGGCAACGAGGGCGCCACCAGCGACGACACCGACTACGGCGAGCACCGGGAGATCGACGCGGCCGGCGCCGCCGAACTGCTCAAGGAGGCGTCGTCGGTGATCATCACGCCCGGCTACGGCATGGCCGTCGCGCAGGCGCAGTACCCGGTCGCCGAGCTGACCCGCAAGCTGCGCGAGCGCGGTGTCGAGGTGCGCTTCGGCATCCACCCCGTCGCCGGCCGGCTGCCCGGGCACATGAACGTGCTGCTCGCCGAGGCGAAGGTGCCGTACGACATCGTCCTGGAGATGGACGAGATCAACGACGACTTCCCGGACACCGACGTCGTGCTCGTCATCGGCGCGAACGACACGGTCAACCCGGCCGCCGCCGAGGACCCCGGCAGCCCGATCGCCGGCATGCCCGTGCTGCACGTGTGGGAAGCGCGCAACGTGATCGTGTTCAAGCGGTCGATGGCCACCGGCTACGCGGGCGTGCAGAACCCGCTGTTCTTCCGGGAGAACTCGCAGATGCTCTTCGGTGACGCCAAGGAGCGGGTCGAGGACATCATCCGCGCGCTGTAACTTCGGCGGTATGGCGCAGATTCCCGATTCGCACCGTGACCTGTTGGACGCCGAGTTCGCGACGCTGGGCACGGTCGACGATCATGGACGGCCGCAACTGACCGAGCTGTGGTTCCTGGCTGAGGACGGCACGGTGCGGCTCTCGCTGAACACGTCGCGGCAGAAGACCAAGAACCTGCAGCGCAACCCGGCGTTCAGCCTGCTCATCCTCGATGTGGCAAACCCGCACCGCTACGTTGAGCTGCGCGGTAACGCCGTTCTCGAACCGGACCCCGACTACGCGTTCGCCGACAAGGTCGTCGCGAAGTACGGCATGGACCTGCGAGCGATGGACCAGCCCGGCGACTCTCGCGTAGTGGTGACGCTGCCCGCCGACCACGTCCACACCTGGGGCTGACCGTCCTCTTCACACTGCGGGATTATTTGCGGCGTCGCGCCGCCAGGCGATCTAGCTCCGGCAGCGCCTCCACGTCCTTGTTCCTTGCTGCGGCTTCCTTCGACCGGATCACGTCGTCCAGCGAGGCGACCAACACCTCTATCCCTCCGACGCGCCGCGGCTGCGCCTGGACGACGAGGTCCGGATAGCCGTCCGTACCCGCCGGTAGGAATGTCAGGTCGAGGTCGCCGTATGGCGTGCGCAGATTCAGCATCCTTACTCCGGCAAGCGCCTCGGCGGACGTGTCGAACGGCAGCGATTCGGGAAGCTCGTCAGGCGCCTGGTCGCAGACCGTCGGTGAATTCGCCCTGGATGGCCTGGCGTCGAGCTAGCTCCGTCGGCGTCAACCGATCGGCGAGGCGGTCGAGGACGTCGTCGTGATCGTCGTACTGCTCCAGGTGAATACGCAGGTCCAGGTTCACCGCCGCCAATAGCTTCGCCAGTGTGGGCAGCGACGGCTGCACCGCGCCGGACTCGATTCGTCCGATCGTGGAAGGGGAAACGCCAGCGGCGCTGGCAAGCTGTCGCTGCGTCAGATCCCGCTTGATGCGAGCGAGGCGCAAGATGTTGCCCGCGAGCCGCTGGTTGTTGCGAATCGTGGTCGGCCCCATCGTCGCCATACCACGATGCTATCAGAAATGAGAGCACGACCACGGGGAATGCGCGAGATTACGGCCGCTACTGTCGGCGCATGGAGTTTCGCCGATTGGGAACGTCCGGGCTCGTCGTGTCGGTCGTCGGGCTGGGCACGAACAACCTGGGCATGAAGCTGGACGACGCCGGTAGCCGCGAGGTCGTGCACGCCGCGCTGGACGAGGGCATCACGCTGTTCGACACCGCCGACTCGTACGGCGCGTCCGAGGAACGGCTCGGTGCCCTCCTGGAGGGCAAGCGCGACGACGTCGTGATCGCGACCAAGTTCGGCAGCGACGTGCGCCGCCGCGGGCTGAGCAACGGTGAGGACTGGGGCGCGCGCGGGTCGCGCCGCTACATCCGCCGCGCGGTCGAGTCGTCGTTGCGCCGGCTGCGCACTGACTGGATCGACCTGTACCAGCTGCACCGTCCGGATCCGGCGACGCCGATCGAGGAAACCCTTTCCGCACTGGACGATCTGGTGCGCGCGGGCAAGGTGCGCTACCTCGGGTCGTCCAACTTCACCGGCTGGCAGGTGGCCGACGCCGAGTGGACGGCGCGCACGCGCGGCCTGGAGCGGTTCGTCAGCGCGCAGAACGAGTACAACTGGCTGGATCGCGGGATCGAGGCCGATCTCGTGCCGGCGCTGGAGCAGTACGGCATCGGGTTGCTGCCCTACTTCCCGCTCGCGTCCGGCCTGCTGACCGGCAAGTACAAGCGCGGCGAGGCCGCCCCGGCGGGCTCGCGGATCGCCGACTGGGGACGCGAGTCGGTGCTGACCGACACTGCCTTCGACGTGATCGAAGGGCTGGAGGCGTTCGCACGCTCGCGCGGCGTCACGCTGCTCGATATCGCGATCGGCGGGCTGGCCGCGCAGCCCGCCGTCTCGTCGGTGATCGCCGGCGCCACGTCGCGCGAGCAGGTTCAGGCGAACGTGGCCGCCGGCAACTGGCAGCCGTCCGCCGACGACATCGTCGAACTGGACGAGATCACCGGCTGAGATGGTTGAGCCCGCCGGCACCGGCCCGGGAAAGCTCACCGCCGACGGTTGCGCTGTCGACCCCTATCGCCAACTGCCCGCTCTGGGCGAGGCAGCGATCGTGCACGCGGCGATCCGTGCGGGTGTGGGTGTTCTGGATCTGGGCTGCGGCACCGGCCGGATCGCGCATCCGCTGAGCGAGCTCGGCCATCCCGTCGTCGGCGTTGACCAGTCGGCCGACATGCTCGCGCACGTCCGAGTTGCGGAGACGGTGTGCGCTCCGATTGCCGGACTCGACCTCCAACGAAGCTTCGGAGGCGTGCTGCTGGCCAGCCACCTGGTGAACACACCTGAGGCCACGGATCGCCGGGCGCTGCTGGAGACCGTGCGGCGGCACCTCGCGCCGGACGGACGCTTGGTGGCCGAGTGGCATCCGCCGGAGTGGTTCGACGCGGTCTCGTCCGGATCGGGCGGAACCATCGGCGCGGTGCGGGTCCAGTTGACCGACGTCCATCGCGGCGCCGACTTCCTCGATGGCACCGTGCGCTACTGGGCCGGGGACGAACTCTGGACTCAGACCTTCCGGGCACGACGACTCACCCAGGACGCTCTGTGCGCCGAACTCGCGGCGACGGGGTTGGCCTTCGACGGCTACCTGACCGATGACTGCACCTGGTTCGCAGCACTCCCTGCCCGCTGATCAACAGCGCGAAATGGCTGCCAGGACGACCAGAATCTGCTGTTGATCACGAGAGTTGGGTCCGTTCAGGCGCGCAGGAAGGCGAAGGACTCCGCTTCGCGCTGAACGGCGGCGCGCAGCGCGGCCACGTCCGGCCCGTTGCGCAGCACGCTGCGCGACACGCTCGGCACGACCGCGGGCAGCGCGTCGCCGAAGATGCGGCGGACGTCCTCGGCCGTGCCGCCCTGGGCGCCGATGCCGGGGACCAGGAACGGCCCGTTGAGCCCGTCCAGCTTGGCGACCGAGTCGCCGATCGTCGCGCCGACGACCACGCCGTAGGAGCCGAGCGGCGCCGCGTCGCCGTTGCGCGCCGCGAGGTCGTCGATGATCAGCTGCGCGACCGTGCGGCCGTCGTCGGCCCGGGCGTGCTGCACCTGCGGGCCCTCCGGGTTGGACGTCAGCGCGAGCACGAACGCGCCGGCGCCGTGCTGCTCGCACAGCTCGAACGCGGGCGCGAGCGACCCGACACCCAAGTACGGGCTGAGCGTGATCGCGTCGGCGGCCAGCGTCGAGGACGGGTCCAGGTAGGCGCGCGCGTACGCCGCCATGGTGGTGCCGATGTCACCGCGCTTGACGTCCAGCACCACCAGCGCGCCGGCCGCGCGACACGCGGCCACGGTGCGTTCCAGCACCTCGATGCCCGCCGAGCCGTACGCCTCGAAGAAGGCCGACTGCGGCTTGATCACGGCGGCGTGTTCGGCGAATGCCGCCACGCAGGCGTCCGCGAACGCGCTGAGCCCGGCGACGTCGTCGGACAGCCCCCACGACTCCAGCAGGCCGGGGTGCGGGTCGATGCCGACACACAGCGAGCCGCGCTCGTCCAGCGCCGCGTCCAGGCGCGATCCGAAGCTCACTGCGCCGCCGCCTCGGCAGCGGCCGGGTGGGGGTACCTCCCGCTTGCGGGGGATAGGCGATCGGCGGGATCGCGGTGCGCGTAGCCGACGGCGTCGGCCAGGCTCGCGAACCCGCGCTCGTCCAGCGCGGCGTCCAACTCGTCGAGCACCCGGATCGGCGCGTTCGGGTCGCCGAACACGGCCGTCCCCACGGACACGGCGGACGCGCCGGCGAGGATGAACTGCAGCGCGTCGAGCCCGGACCGGATGCCGCCCATGCCGAGAATCGGCAGGTGCGGCAAGGCCTTCTTCACCTGCCACACGCAGCGCACGGCCACCGGGCGGATCGCCGGCCCGGACAGGCCACCGGTGATCCCGCCGAGCGCGGGCGCCATCGTGTCGGTGTCGATCACCATGCCCAGCAGCGTGTTGATCAGCGAGAAGCCGTCCGCGCCGGCGTCGGCGCACGCGCGCGCGATGAACACCAGGTCGGTGACGTCCGGCGAGAGCTTGGCGAACACCGGCTGCGCCGGGTCGGCCGCGCGCCGCACCGCGCCGATCACGCGCGAGGACGCGATCGGGTCGCACGCGAACACCTGGCCGCGGCTCTCCACGTTTGGGCACGAGATGTTGACCTCGATCATCGACACCGCGGGGTGGCCGTACAGCTTGCGCGCGAGCGCCACGTACTCGTCGGTGTGCCCGCCCGCGATCGAGACCACGGTGCGGGCGCCCTGCTCGGCCAGCCAGGCCAGGTCGTTCTCGATGAACGAGTCGATGCCCGGCCCCTGCAGGCCGATCGAGTTCAGCATCCCGCTCGGCGTCTCGGCCATGCGCGGGGTCGGACGGCCCGAGCGCGGTCGCGTCATGATCGACTTGGTGACGACGGCGCCGAGGCGCGACACGTCGAAGAACTGCCCGAGCTCGCGTCCCGCCGCCGAGCAACCCGAAGCGGTCAGCACCGGGTTCGGCAGCGTGAGCGAGCCGAGCTGGGTGGTCAGGTCCGCCATCGTTCAGTGCCCTCCCATCGCGTCCGCGCCGACCAGGTCGGGCGGCAGCTTGCCTACGTCCGACCAGCGGATCCGCGCGGCGTCGAAGACCGGCCCGTCCACGCAGGAGCGCAGGAACCGGGTGCGTCCGTCGTCGCCGCGCACGGGCAGCACGCAGGTCATGCACACCCCGATCCCGCAGGCCATCGACTCCTCCACCGCGACCTGCGCGTGAATGGCGTGCTCGCGCGCGATGTCCCCGACCGCGCGCAGCATGCCCATCGGCCCGCACGCGTAGACCACCTCGGCCTTGATCCGCTCGATCGCGGCGGGCAGCGCGTCGGTGACCAAGCCCTGCTGGCCGGCCGAGCCGTCGTCGGTCAGCACGGTGACCGCGCCGACCATCCGCTTGGCGACCAGCTCGCCGAACAGCCGCGACGCGGTCGCCGCGCCGAGCAGGATCTCGACCGGCGAGCCGGCGTCGAGCAGCTGCTGCGCCAGCGGGATCAGCGGCGCCGTCCCGTAGCCGCCGCCGACGAGCACCGCGGGCGACGGGCCGGACGGCACCGGGAACGGCGTCCCCAGCGGGCCGACGATGTCCAGCGACTCGCCCGCCTGCCGCTGCACGATCCACTTCGTGCCCGCGCCGTGCTCGGCCACGACGAACTGGACGGTGCCGGCGAACTGACCGGACGGCGTCGCGCCGTAGAGCGCGAACGCGCGGCGCAGGATCATGGCCGTGTTCTCGCCGCCCACGCCGACCGCGACGAAGTGGCCGGGCTTGGCGTGCTCGGCGATCCCCGGCGCCACCACGGTGAAGTGGTAGTAGTCCCCCGCCCGCTGCACCGAGAGGATCTCCGCCGTCTCCTGGACTGGACTCATCCGCGATCGTTCTCCTCCGCGAGTGGCCACTTATGCGCCGAGTGGCCAGCTATATGTGGCCACTCACGCGGTAACTGGCCACTCGCGCCAACAAGCGGGGTGCTCATCGCGTGCTCCGATCGGGCAACTGCGCGTGGAACTCCTGCAACGACCGGACGCCCACGTCGCCGCGGGCCAGCTCCTCGATGCCCTGGACGCACGCCGCGGCGCCCTGCACCGTGGTGATGCACGGGATGCCGGCGGTCACCGCGGCCGTGCGGATCTCGTAGCCGTCCACGCGCGGTCCGGAGTTGCCCGGCGCGCCGCGCGGTGTGTTGAAGACCAGGTCGACGTCGCCGGCGAGGATCCGCTCGACCACGTTGCCGGGGCCGTCGCTGAACTTGCCGACGATCTCGGCGTCGACGCCGTTGCGGCGCAGCACCTGCGCGGTGCCCTCGGTCGCGAGCACGCGGAAGCCCAGGTCGGACAGCCGCTTGACCGGGAAGATCGCGGCGCGCTTGTCGCGGTTGGCGATGCTCACGAACACGGTGCCCTTCACCGGCAGCGAGCCGTACGCGGCGGCCTGCGACTTCGCGAACGCCGTCCCGAAGGTCGCGTCGAAACCCATCACCTCGCCGGTGGACTTCATCTCCGGGCCGAGGATCGAGTCGACCTGGTCGCCGCCGGGTGTGCGGAACCGGTGGAACGGCAGCACGGCCTCCTTCACCGCGATCGGCGCGTCCGCCGGCAGGTCACCGCCGTCCCCGGTCGCGGGCAGCAGGCCCTCCGCGCGCAGCTGCGCGATCGTCGCGCCGGCCGCGATGCGGGCGGCCGCCTTGGCCAGCGGCACCGCGGTCGCCTTCGACACGAACGGGACGGTGCGGCTCGCGCGCGGGTTCGCCTCCAGCACGTACAGCACGTCGCCGGCGAGCGCGTACTGCACGTTCATCAGGCCGCGCACGCCGACGCCCTCGGCCAGCGCCAGCGTGGACCGGCGGACGGCGGCGATGTCCGCGCCACCGAGCGTGATCGGCGGTAGCGCGCAGGCCGAGTCGCCGGAGTGGATGCCGGCCTCCTCGATGTGCTCCATCACGCCGCCGAGGTACAGCTCGGTGCCGTCGTAGAGCGCGTCGACGTCGATCTCGACCGCGTCGTCCAGGAACCGGTCGACGAGCACGGGGTGTGCCTCGGTGATCTCGGTCGCGCGGTTGATGTAGTCGGCCAGGTGGCCCTCGTCGTACACGATCTCCATGCCGCGGCCGCCGAGCACGTAGGACGGCCGGACGAGCACCGGGTAGCCGATCGCGTCCGCGACGGCCTTGGCCTGCTCGAAGCTGGTGGCCGTGCCGTGCTTGGGCGCGGGCAGGTCGGCGGCCGCGAGCACCCGCCCGAACGCGCCGCGGTGCTCGGCGAGGTCGATGGCCTCCGGCTGCGTGCCGAGGACGGGCACGCCGGCGTCCTTGAGCCGCTGCGCGAGCCCGAGCGGCGTCTGCCCGCCGAGCGTGCAGATCACGCCGGCGACCGTGCCGGACTGCTGCTCGGCGTGCACCACCTCGAGGACGTCCTCGAACGTGAGCGGCTCGAAGTACAGCCGGTCGGCGGTGTCGTAGTCGGTCGACACGGTCTCCGGGTTGCAGTTGACCATGATCGTCTCGTAGCCGGCGTCGCGCAGCGCCATCACCGCGTGCACGCAGGAGTAGTCGAACTCGATGCCCTGCCCGATCCGGTTCGGCCCGCTGCCGAGGATGATCACCTTCTCGCGACCGGTCTCGTCGACCTCGGTCTCCTCGTCGTAGGAGGAGTAGAAGTACGGCGTGCTGGCCGCGAACTCGGCGGCGCAGGTGTCGACGGTCTTGTAGACCGGACGGATCCCGGCGCGCAGCCGCAGCAGCCGCACGCCGTCCTCGCCGGACAGCTCAGGGCGCAGCGCGGCGAGCTGCACATCCGAGATACCGTGCCGTTTTGCCTTGCGCAGCAAGGCCGGAGTGAGCGCGGGCGCCTCGATCAGTTCCGCGCGCAGCTCGACGACCTGCGCGATCTGGTCGACGAACCAGGCGTCGATGCCTGTGGCGGCGGCCACCTGCTCGACGCTCGCGCCCATCCGCAGCGCCTGCTCGACCGCGTACAGCCGCCCGTCGGTCGGCACCGCGGCCACGGCCAGGATCTCCTCGACCGAACCGGGCAGGTCCGGACGCGTCCAGAAGCCCGCGCTCTTGGTCTCCATCGACCGCAGCGCCTTGCCGAGCGCCTCGGTGAAGTTCCGGCCGATCGCCATCGCCTCGCCGACGCTCTTCATGTGCGTGGTGAGCACCGGGTCGGCGCCGGGGAACGTCTCGAACGCGAACCGCGGGACCTTGACCACGACGTAGTCCAGCGTCGGCTCGAACGCCGCCGGCGTCTTGAGCGTGATGTCGTTCGGGATCTCGTCCAGTGTGTAGCCGACGGCCAGCTTCGCGGCGATCTTCGCGATCGGGAAGCCGGTGGCCTTGGACGCCAGCGCGCTGGACCGCGAGACGCGCGGGTTCATCTCGATCACGATCATGCGACCGGTCTTCGGGTCGAACGCGAACTGGATGTTGCAGCCACCGGTGTCGACGCCGACCTCGCGCAGCACCGCGATGCCGATGTCGCGCATCCGCTGGTACTCGCGGTCGGTGAGCGTCATTGCCGGCGCGACCGTGATCGAGTCGCCGGTGTGCACGCCCATCGGGTCCACGTTCTCGATCGAGCAGACCACCACGACGTTGTCGTTGCGGTCGCGCATCAGCTCGAGCTCGAACTCCTTCCAGCCGAGCACCGACTCCTCGACCAGCACCTCGTGCACCGGGCTGGCGGCCAGGCCGCGCGCGACCATGGTGCGCACCTCGTCCGGGTCGCCCTTGCCGGCCAGGCCCGAACCGAGACCGCCCATGGTGAAGGACGGCCGGATGACCACCTTGTTGCCGACCGTCGCGGCGAACTCGGCGGCCTCCTCGACGCTGTGGCACACCAGCGAGGCGGGCACGTCGCCGCCCACCGCGCGGACGATCTCCTTGAACCGCTGGCGGTCCTCACCGCGCTGGATCGCGTCGATGTCCGCGCCGATCAGCTCGACGCCGTACTTCTCCAGCACGCCGGACTCGTGCAGCGACACGGCCAGGTTGAGCGCGGTCTGCCCGCCCAGGGTGGCCAGCAGCGCGTCCGGCCGCTCCTTCGCGATCACCTTCTCGACGAACTCCGGTGTCAGCGGCTCCACGTACGTGGCGTCCGCGAACTCGGGGTCGGTCATGATCGTCGCCGGGTTCGAGTTCACCAGGCTGACGCGGAACCCCTCGGCGCGCAGCACGCGGCAGGCCTGCGTCCCGGAGTAGTCGAACTCGCACGCCTGGCCGATCACGATCGGCCCGGAGCCGATGACCAGGATGTGCCCGATGTCGGTCCGCTTCGGCATCTACTTACCCTCCAGCAGTTCCACGAACCGATCGAACAGGTAGGCCGCGTCGTGCGGGCCGGCCGCGGCCTCCGGGTGGTACTGGACGCTGAACGTGCGCGCGTCGCGAGCGCGCAGCCCCTCGACCACGTTGTCGTTCAGGCACACGTGGCTCACCTCGACCGCGCCGAATCCGGTGTCGGTCGCGCCCTCGAGCGGCGCGTCGACCGCGAACCCGTGGTTGTGCGCGGTGATCTCGACCTTGCCGGTGGCCCGGTCCTGCACCGGCTGGTTGATGCCGCGGTGGCCATAGCCGAGCTTGTACGTGCCGAAGCCGTACGCGCGCCCGAGCACCTGGTTGCCGAAGCAGATCCCGAAGATCGGCACCTCGCGGCGCAGCAGCTCACGCACGGTCGCGACCGCGTCGTCGGCGGTGGCCGGGTCGCCGGGGCCGTTCGCGAGGAACACCGCGTCCGCACCGCTGGCGATCACCTGCTCCGCGGTCGACGTCGAGGGCAGCACGTGCGAGGTGATGCCGCGCTCGGCCATCCGGCGCGGGGTCATCGACTTGATGCCGTAGTCGAGCGCGGCGACCGTGAACCGGTGCTCGCCGATCGCGTCCACCGTGTAGGGCTCCGCGGTCGTGACCTCGGCGGACAGGTCGGCGCCGGTCATCGGCGGCGACGCGAGCACCTTGGCGAGCAGGTCATCTCGGTTCGCCCCGCTGGACGAGATCCCGCACCGCATCGCGCCCCGCTCACGCAGGTGCCGGGTCAGGGCGCGGGTGTCGATGCCGCTGATGCCGACGATGCCCTGCGCGGCCAGCTCATCGTCCAGGCTGCCGGTCGCGCGCCAGCTGGACGCGCGGCGGGCGGGATCGCGGACGACGTAGCCGGCGACCCAGATGCGGCGCGACTCGGGATCCTCGGTGTTCACGCCGGTGTTGCCGATGTGCGGCGCGGTCTGCACGACGACCTGGCGGTGGTAGGACGGGTCGGTCAGCGTCTCCTGGTAGCCGGTCATGCCGGTGGAGAACACCGCCTCGCCGTACGTCTCGCCGACGGCGCCGTACGCCTCGCCGGTGAACGTCCGGCCGTCCTCCAGCACCAGGATCGCCTCAGGCATCGGCCGCCACCTTCTCGTTGATGGTGCGCACCCACTGCGGGTACGCGCTCTTGTCGTCGGCACGCAGGCCGGTGTCGAGTTCGGCGCTGTGCTCGCCGCTGCCCAGCCGCCAACTGATCACCAGCAGCCCGCCAGCGCCGACCACCCGTCCGGCGAGCCCGGGCGCGAGTCGCGCTCCGGTGATCGACTCGCGCGGCAGGAAGATCGTCTCCGCGCCCTCGCGCTCGATCAGCACGCCCGCCGTGCGCAGCGTGGCCGTCGCGTTCGCCTGCAGGCCGAGCCCGCCGTGCACGACGCGGTCCTGCCAGCTGGACGCGAACGTGCTGCCGACGTAGACGCCGTCGAGCCGGGGCGCGAGTTCGTCGCCCAGCCCCGCGGGCACCGGCGGCAGCGCGGGCAGGCCGGCCTGCCGGCGCGCGCGGTTGCGCCAGCCCCACCACATGCCCAGCAGCATCAGCAGTAGGAACGCGACGCAGGCGAGAACGAGCACCAGCCGGGTCATGCCGGAATCCCGTCGACGAGCTTGCCGTCGCGGACCGTCGCGCGGCCGCGCAGGAACGTGGCCACGACCGCGGCCGGCAGCGTCCGGCCGGCGAACGGTGTGTTGCGGGACTTGGACGCGAGCGCGTCGGCGTCCACGGTGTAGCTGCCGTCTGGGTCGATCAGCGTCAGGTTCGCGGGCTCGCCCGGCTCGATCGGCCGGCCGTGCGTCACGAGGCCGCCGATCGCGGCCGGACGCACGCTCATCCGGTCCGCGACGCCGGCCCAGTCCAGCAGCCCGGTGCTGACCATGGACTCCGCGACGACGCCCAGCGCGGTCTGCAGGCCGAGCATCCCGAACGCGGCGTCGCCGAACGCGTGGTCCTTGTCGTGCGGCGCGTGCGGGGCGTGGTCGGTGGCGACCGCGTCGAGCGTGCCGTCCGCGAGCGCCGCGCGCAGCGCCTGCACGTCCGAGTCCGGGCGCAGCGGCGGGTTGACCTTGAACACCGGGTCGTACGAGGAGAGCAGGTCGCAGGTGAGCAGCAGGTGGTGCGGCGTGACCTCGGCGGTGACCGCGATGCCGCGCGCCTTCGCCCAGCGGATCACCTCGACGGTTCCACCCGTGGACACGTGACAGACGTGCAGCCGCGAGCCGGTGTGCTCGGCGAGCATGACGTCGCGCGCCACGATCGACTCCTCCGCGACGGCGGGCCAGCCGGCCAGCCCGAGCCGTCCGGATACCTCGCCCTCGTGGCAGCAGGCCGAACCGTCGGCGAGCCGCGGGTCCTGCGCATGCTGCGCGATCACGCCGCCGAACGCCTTGGCGTACTCGAACGCGCGGCGCATCAGCCGCGAGTCGTGCACGCACCGGCCGTCGTCGCTGAAGATCCGCACCGCGGCCGCGGAGCGGGCCATGGTCCCGATCTCGGCCAACTCCTGGCCGGCCAGGCCCTTGGACACGGCGCCGACCGGCCGCACGTCGACCAGCCCGGCCCGCTCGCCCAGCCGGGCGACCTGCTCGACGATCTCGGCGGTGTCCGCGACCGGGTTCGTGTTCGCCATCGCGTGCACCGCCGTGTAGCCGCCGAGCGCCGCGGCTGCCGATCCGGTCGCGACCGTCTCGGCGTCCTCACGGCCCGGCTCGCGCAGGTGCGTGTGCAGGTCGACGAAGCCGGGCAGCAGCACCAGTCCGGAGCAGTCGATCCGCTCGTCCGGGCGGTTGGACGCGGCAAGCTTCGCGCCGACGCCGGTGATCGTGCCGTCCTCGATCAGGACGTCGACCGCCTTGCCACCCAAGGGCTTCGCGCCCGCCAGCAGGATGCTCATACCGCGACCTCCTCCTCCGCGCCGGCGAGCAGTCGGTAGAGCACCGCCATGCGCACCGCGACCCCGGCCTGCACCTGGTCGAGCACCACCGAGCGCGGGCTGTCGGCGGCGACCGACGAGATCTCCAGGCCGCGGTTCATCGGCCCGGGGTGCAGGACCGGCACGTGCTCGGCCAGCATGTCCAGCCGCTGCGGCGACAGCCCGTAGTTGATCGCGTACTCGCGCTCGGTCGCGAAGTAGCCGCCGCTCATCCGCTCGCGCTGCACGCGCAGCATCATCACCGCGTCCACGTCGCCGAACGCCTTGCCCGACAAGGTGGCGTCCAGGTCCCAGCTCGTCTCGCACGTCCAGGTGGCGACGCCGGACGGCAGCAGCGTCGGCGGCGCGACCAGGGTGACGCGCGCGCCGAGCGTGTGCAGCAGGAGCACGTTCGAGCGGGCGACGCGGCTGTGCGTGATGTCGCCGACGATCACCACGTGCCGGCCCTCGAGATCGCCGAGCCGATTGCGCAGCGTGTACGCGTCCAGCAGCGCCTGCGTCGGGTGCTCGTGCGTGCCGTCGCCGGCGTTGACGACTGCGCGTACAGAGCAGCCGGAAACCCAGCCGGCGATGCGCTGCACCGCCCCGGACGCGTTGTGGCGCACCACCAACGCGTCGACGCCCATCGCGGCGACGGTGAGCGCGGTGTCGCGCAGGCTCTCGCCCTTGCTGACGCTCGAGCCCTTCGCGCTGACGTTGATCACGTCCGCGGACAGCCACTTGCCGGCGATCTCGAAGGACGACCGGGTGCGTGTCGAGTCCTCGAAGAACAGGTTGACGATCGTGCGACCGCGCAGCGGCGGCAGCTTCTTCACCTCGCGGTCCTGGATGGCGTGCATGCGCGTGGCGGTGTCCAGGATCGCGGTGGCCTCGTCGCGGTCGAGGTCCGCCGCCGACAACAGGTGTTTCATGCCGCTCCTCCGGTCAGCTCGACGCAGTCGACGCCGTCGGTCTCGGTCAGCCGCACGCGCACGCTCTGCGCGCTCGCGGTCGGCAGGTTCTTTCCCACGTAGTCGGCGCGGATCGGCAGCTCGCGGTGCCCGCGGTCGACCAGGACGGCGAGCTGCACGGCGCGCGGCCGGCCCAGGTCGTTGAGCGCGTCCAGGGCGGCCCGGATGGTCCGTCCGGAGAAGAGCACGTCGTCGACGAGGACGACGGTGCGCCCGGTGATGCCGCCCTCGGGCTCGACCGTGTCGCCAAGCGGGCGGACGCCGCGCAGCCGCAGGTCGTCGCGGTACAGGGTGATGTCCAGCGCGCCGACCGGGACGGTGGTGTCGGCGAACAGCGCGATGCGCGCGGCCAGTCGATGGGCCAGCGGGACGCCGCGGGTCGGGATGCCGAG
>DASRSS010000225.1:0-2429 GCA_035656335.1 Jatrophihabitantaceae bacterium
CCAGGCGAGCATGTCGGCCACGGTCTTGCGCGGATCGAGGCGCAGCGTGATCGCGACGTCACCGAACTCGAGGTCGAAGTCGACGAGGCACACCCGGGCGGCGCCGCGGTCGTTCAGCGTCGCCGCCAGGTTGGTGGCCACCGTGGTCTTGCCGGCACCGCCCTTCGCGGAGAAGACCGTGATCACCTTGCCGCGGCTGGTCCGTTCCGGCGCCACGAGGGCGGGGACGACGCGGCGCGCAGCGCGATCGGCGAGCACCGCGCAGGTATCGGCCAGGCCGGTGATGTCGGATGCTTCCAGCACGTCGCGGGCACCGGCCCGGACCGCGCGGCGCACGTCCGCCAGCTCGACGCGCTCGCGCATCACGACGACGTCGAGCCACGGCCGTAGCGCGACCTGGGCCTCGACGAAGGCGAGCACGTCGTCGAACTCGAGCGAGGGCGCGAGCACGACCAGGACGCCTTCGGGCTGTGCCTCGATCGCGCGCGCGGCGGCGTCCAGGTCGGTCGCGGTGGTCACCGTCCCGGGAAGCGCCGTGGTGACCTCGGCCGGTGGAGTGAGCGGCACACAGAGCACGGTTGCGGTCATCGTCCGGCCCCGTTCGAGTCGAAGAGCCCGCCGAGCGTGCCGTGGTTGTCCACCCCGCTGCCTGGCGCGATCTTGGACGTGCCGGTCAACAGCGCGAAGTAGAGCCGCCCGGTCTGCGCGACGTGGATCAGCCGCTGCGCGTCCGCCTGGTCGACCGCGACGGTGATCATCAGCGGGCCCTGGGAGCCGGACTGTGTCGTGCCGTCCGTGGACTTCGGCGTGACCGCGAGCACCTGCGCGTGCGGCACGACGATCCTGGTCGCCCAATCGTCCGCCGCGTTCTGCACGTCCTTCAGCGCGGACGGGACCGCGGCCTTGCCGGTGGTCGGGTAGGTGTCGAAGATCGCGATGTGCGAGTCCTTCTCGAGGTAGCCCGCGACGGACGCGATCGGGCTCACGCTGACCGAGACGGCCATCAGGCCGTTGGGAATCGTCAGGCCCGCCGTCGCGGCCGGCGGGGTGGTCACGGCCGGCGTCGTGGGAGCGGCCGACGCTGGCGCCGAGCTCGGCGAGGTGGCGGGCTGCACCGCGGCCGAGCGCGGGCTCTTGGCGTACACGTAGACGCCCGTGACGCCGACGACGGCTAGGACCGCGGAGATGATCAGAAGCAAGGAGCGGCGTTGCATGCGGAAGAACCTCGAATCAATTCACTAGCTGGACCACGTACGCGCCCGCGTCCTTGCCCGAGCCGATGGCCCCGCCGGGCATGACGGCCTGGGTGAAGTAGCCGAAGATGGAGTCGGTGCTGGATGGGCAGGACGTGCTCAGCGAGGACGGGTACAGCTGTCCGCCCCAGCAATAACCGGTGATCACGAATGCGGCGATGCGCCACAGCGCGTACTCGCCCTTGCTGCCGTTCGCGATCGGTACCCGGTCGTCGTAGATCGGCAGGAACACCGGTCGGTGCCCGTCGATGCCCGGCTTGAGCTGGCCGGACAGGCAGCTGCCGAACGTGCCGGGCCGGCGTCCGGTCACCACGCCGTAGCTCGTCGCGCCGGACTGCCCGTTGACGGTGAACTGGGTCAGGCAACCGTTGGTCGGGCTCGGTTGCGTCAGCCCGAACGCGCCGGAGCTGTCGGCGCCCGCGCCGCCACTGCCGGACAGGCCGCACGTCGCCGCGCCGGAGCCGCTCGGGTCGTGGAAGTTCAGCGTCTGCGCCACGCCGTACTGCGGCGTGACGGATTCGGCGCAGTCCTCGCCGACCGCGCCCAGCCATTCGCTGCGGGAGACGGTGATGCCGAGCGCACCGAGATCGTTGCTGACGACCGGCGGCCCCCATTCGGCCCGGGCGCACGCGTCCTCCTGCATGCCCGGGTAACGCGAGCCCAGCACGGCCCGCCCGAACGCCGGCGGCAGGAACCCGGATCCGCTACGGGTGCGGGTCCGCGTGTGCACCTCGGCGTAGTTGCTGCCGGCGGCGGGAGCCGTGCCGGCGCAGCCCGGAACCGGCGGACCGGCCGGGCAGGCCTGCAGCCGGCCGTTGGCGTCATGGCCGCACACCGCGGTCACGGCGGACGTCCCGTCGTTGGCGTTGGCATCGGCGAACCACCCGGCCGTGCTGCTCGGGTCGGTCGAGGGCGTGCAGGTGATCGCACCCACCGCGCAGGCGTAGGCCGCGGCCAGCGCGGCACTGTCGGCACCGTTCTGCAGCTGTGCGCGTTCGGCGTAGCCGCCGCCGACGTCGACGACGAGGGCGCCGCACGTGAGCAGCACGCCGCTGCCGAGAAGGATCGCGATGAGTACCGCGACGGCGCCGCGTTCGCGGCCGGCGCGCACGTCGCGAAGTCGACGCATCAACCGGTGCACGGCATCGTTCCCTTGCCGCTCAGCCCGACGCTGGC
>DASRSS010000226.1:0-16326 GCA_035656335.1 Jatrophihabitantaceae bacterium
ACCGCTGGGCACGACGGTGAGCTCGGGACGCTCCGGCGACGGCCCGTACAACGGCAGCCCGTGCGCCAGCACCGCCGAACGCGTACAGACAGCACTCGCCGAGTGGGCTTGCGCTGCGGCGATCGCGTCGACGAGCGGATCTGCCGCGGCGCGGGCGAACTGGTTCTGACGTACCCGGGTCAGGTGTCCCGAGCGAACCGCCCTGGACAGCGCGGAATCGGACCAACCGCAGTCGCGGGCCTGGGCGCGGGTGAACACCGTCGAAGTGGGGAGATTACGCATGGTGGCCATCCGACCTCGGACTGCGGGCCGGCGTGGATGCGTCCGGCAAACTGTGGACGACACGCCGGGCTGTGGACGGACACGTCGCGCCGCAGTGCCCGCCTTTTCCGACGCGGTGCCCGGAATCGGCGACCGAAGCGGGCAGGGTGTCGGAAAAGGCGGCAGGGCGGACCCAACCGGGGCACGCCTTCGTGACGTAGACGGGGTATGGAGAGTGCCGTGGCCAGCAGGCGCGAGGCGGACGAGTTCGCCGACTGGGTGCGCCCGGCCCTGCTCCCCATGACCCGGCTCGCCCGCCGGCTCGCCCCCGATCACGACCCGCAGGACGTCGTCCAGGACGCGCTCGTGCGGGCGTGGGCCAAGCGGCACCTGTTCGATCCCGAGCGCGGGACCGCGACCACCTGGCTGCTCGCGATCACCGCCGACCGTGCCCGCGACGCGCGCCGGATCCGCAACCGGCACCTGCGCGTCGTGGACGACACCCGCGAGCCGCCGGACGCCCCCGCACAGGCCGCCGATATCGACGCGGATCTCGATCTCGACCGGGCGATCGGAACGCTGCCCGAGCGGCAACGGCTGGCCGTCGAGCTGCACTACTTCCTCGGGCTCTCCGTCGCCGAGACCGCAGCCGTCCTGGACTGCTCGGACGGCACCGTGAAATCCACCCTGTACGACGCGCGGACAAACCTGCGCAAGGCGCTGGGAGAAGCACCATGACCGACGACGAACTCGACGCGCGACTGTCCGATGCCGGTTCCCGCTGGCGCGACCGCAACACCGAGGCCGCGCGCGTCGACTGCGGGGCGATCCCCGCCAACGACAGCGCCGATGCCGCTGACGAATCCGCGGACTCGCAGCCGCTGCCGCTGATCCCCGACTCGCCCGCGCCCAAACGGTCACGGCGCACTCGCATCCTGGTCGCCGCCTCAGCCGCGGTAATCGTCGCCGTCGTCGCGAGCGTGCTCGCCGTCCAACTCGGCGGCGGCTCGTCCGGTGGGAATTCCCCTGCCGCGCAAGGCGGAACTCCGCTGACCGGCACCAATTGGCAACTCGTCGCGACTCAGCACGGCGCGGTCGACACCGGCACGAACGCCACCCTGCATGTCGCGTCGAGCGGCGAGCTCTCCGGCAACGACGGTTGCAACGCGTTCGGCGGGCGCGTCTCGATCTCGGCGGACGCGCTCACGCTCGGCCGCGTCGTGCACACGATGATGGGCTGCCTCGGCGCGAACGGAACCGTCGGCCAGGCGGTCGACGCGGTCCTGTCGGGCGGCACCGTCCAGTACGCCATCGACGGCGACACGCTCACGATCACCAAGGCCGGCACCGGCACGCTCACCTACACCGCGCAGCGCCAACAGGCCACGCCGGCGACGACCGACCCGGCGGCGATCACCGGGCCCGACTGGGTGCTGAACACCGTCCAGTTCGGCGACAACATCGCACAGGCCTACGGCACCGCGTCCAGCGCGCCAGCGGGAGCGCAGCTGAAGTTCGCGGACAGCCGGCTCGTCGGCAGCGACGGTTGTAACTCCTTTGCGGCAATGGCAGATCTCGGCAGCGGGACGGTCGAAGTCAGCGACCTCGCATACACCACGAGCGTTGCGTGTCCGGACGTGTCGAACTGGAACTGGACGCTCGTGCTCAAGGGCGCGACGCACTGGACGCTCACCGGCGATCAGC
Source organism: Jatrophihabitantaceae bacterium (assembly GCA_035656335.1). GTDB lineage: Bacteria > Actinomycetota > Actinomycetes > Mycobacteriales > Jatrophihabitantaceae > DASRSS01. The sequence goes on from DASRSS010000226.1 coordinate 1,966, forward strand.
TGACGATCACCGACGCCCACAACGGCAAGCTGGTGTTCACCGAGGTGCCCGACGGCGGCACCCTTCCAGCTCCGATCACCGGAACGCCGACGACTACCGCGTCGAAGTGAGGTTCTGGCTGCCGATCACGCGCAGCAGCTCGAGCTTCTCGCGCGCATCGGTGCCCGGACGCGGGTGCAGTACGACCAGCAGCTGATCGCTCAACCCGCTCAGCAGCGTCTCGCACAGCAGGTCGAGCCGCCCGACCTCCGGATGGATCATCGCCTTCGCGTCCGAGCGGCGCACCGCGACCTCGTGCAGCTGCCACAGCTCGTCGAACTCCGCGCTCGCACCGCGCAGTTTGTCGACGAGCGTCTCGATGTCCTCGTCGCCGCGCCGCCGCGCATGGGTCGCGCGCAGGTCGGCCACGTGCGTGCGCGAGTGCCGCTCCCAGTCCTCGCGCGGATACCTGGTGCGGACGGACGGGTCGGTGAACCAGCGCCACGGGAAGTTGCGCGCCAACCCTGGCTGCGTCGCGATCTCGCCGCTGAGCGCGACGGACATCGGGTTCTGCACCAGTTGATCACCCAGGTCGGAGACCACGAACGCGGGCGTGTCGACGAGCCGGTCCAGCACGTAGAGCAGGCCCGGCGTCACGTGCCCGACCGACGCCGCGCGCTGCGGCGGGGCCTGCCCGGACAGGAAGAACAGGTGATCGCGTTCGTCGTCGGTCAGCCGCAGCGCCCGCGCGAGCGAGGCCAGCACCGCGACGGACGGACGCGGCCCGCGCGCCTGCTCCAGGCGCGTGTAGTAGTCGGTCGACATGCCGGCGAGCGCGGCGACCTCCTCGCGGCGCAGCCCGGACGTCCGGCGCCGCAGCCCCGGCGGCAGCCCGACGTCGGACGGAGCCAGCGCGTCGCGTCGGCGGCGCAGGAAGTCGGCGAGGTCGGCCTGGGCGGTGCGGGTGTGTGATGAGGCCACGCGTCCACTGTGCCGGGCCGCCGCAACCCCAACCAGGGATCGCCGGTCCCCGGATCGAGCGGTCCTGCCGCGCGCGGACGCACGAGCGCACGCTGGCGGCATGACGAACACGAACACTCTTCCCACCCGGCAACTCGGCGCGACCGGCCCGCGCGTGAGCGCGATCGGCCTCGGCGCCATGGGCATGTCCGGCGGCATCTACGGACCGTCCGACGACGCGGAGAGCGAGGCGACGATCCAGGCCGCGCTCGACCGCGGCATCACGCTGCTGGACACCGGCGACTTCTACGGCATGGGCCACAACGAACGGCTCGTCGGACGGGCCGTCTCCGGTCGCCCCAGGGACAGCTACGTGCTGAGCGTGAAGTTCGGCGCGCTGCGCGGCCCGGACGGACGGTTCGCCGGCTTCGACGGACGGCCCGCCGCCGTGCGCAACTTCCTGGCCTACTCGCTCGACCGGCTCGGCACCGACTACATCGACATCTACCGACCGGCGCGGCTGGACCCGGACGTCCCGATCGAGGAGACCGTCGGCGCGATCGCCGAACTCGTCGAGCAGGGCTACGTCCGCCACATCGGGCTGTCCGAGATGGGCGCCGCGACGCTGCGCCGCGCGGCCGCCGTGCACCCGATCACCGACCTGCAGATCGAGTACTCGCTGCTCTCGCGCGGCATCGAGTCCGCAACGGGTTCGAGCCAGGCCAGCATCCTGGACACCTGCCGCGAACTGGGCATCGCGATCACCGCCTACGGCGTGCTGTCCCGCGGCCTGATCGGCGGCGGGAACGAGCAGTACGGCCCGACCGACTTCCGCGCCCACTCGCCCCGCTTCCAGGGCGAGAACCTGATACGCAATCGTGACCTGGTCTCGCGGCTGCGTCCGATCGCGGACCGGCACGGCCTGACCGTGGCGCAGCTGGCGATCGCGTGGGCGGCGAACCGCGGCGACGACGTGATCCCCGTGATCGGGATGCGTAAGCGTTCTCGGCTCGACGAGGCGGTGGACGCGATCGCGGTGCGGCTGGATCCGTCCGACCTGGCCGCCCTCGACGCCGCGTTTCCGCCGGGCATCGCGGCGGGTGAGCGGTACGCGCCCGCGCAGTTCGCGACGTTGGACAGCGAGGTCTGAAACACCCGGATTTTGTGGCCGATCTGGGATGGAAATTGGTCCAGAGCCTCGGTATCGTCCGCGACGGTCGAAGTGACGAGTTCTCGCAATGCAGCGTGGCGAAGCGGGGCCAGAACTACAGACCCCGGCGCCGCGCAGGGTGGCGACGGACAGGGCCCGCGATGGGCAGAGCAAGGAGCGCGCGTGGCACAGGGCACCGTGAAGTGGTTCAACAACGAGAAGGGCTACGGCTTCATCGCCGTGGACGGCGGGCAGGACGTGTTCGTCCACTACTCGGCGATCCAGTCCGACGGCTACCGTTCGCTGGAAGAGGGCCAGCGGGTGGAGTTCGAGGTCGCCCAGGGGCCCAAGGGCCCGCAGGCCGACGGAGTTCGCGTCGTCGGCTGATCGACACCGCGCAACTGCACAAGGCAACCGGTGCCCGGACCGCTTCGGCGGTCCGGGCACCGTCCGCTTTAACGGGAGAGCAGCACCGTCCGGGAATCCGTGCCGGCGGCTACGCGTTGACGAAGGTATGAGCTTCGGAGCCCTGCTGCAGATGACGGCCCAGCCCGGCAAGCGCGACGAGCTGCTCCGGGTGCTCGTGAACTACGCGAACACCCTGGACGGCGAGCCGGGCACGGTGTTGTACGCCGTGGCAGCGGACCCGAACGACGAGCAGCTGGTCTGGGCCTGGGAGCAGTTCCGCGACGCCGAGGCGGTGCAGGCGCACTTCCAGCACGACTTCTTCCAGGCGCTGCAGCTCGAGCTCGCCGACCTGCTGGCCGAGCCGGTCTCGATCCGGCCGCTGTCGCCGGCCGTCGTGCGCGTGAACGCGGTCACCGCGGAGTAATTCCGGCCGCTTGCACTCGACGCGGGCGAGTGCCAGACTCGAATTAGCACTCGGCTATGCTGAGTGCCAACCGATCGCGGTGAGGGGCTCCCATGAGCGCCGTCCGTCGCGGGCACTGCGGGTCGGGCACCACAGCGTTGTTCAGTGAAGGGACCATCGCATGGCCAAGTTGATCGCGTTCGACGAGGAGGCCCGCCGCGGCCTCGAGCGCGGCATGAACACTCTCGCCGATGCCGTCAAGGTCACGTTGGGCCCCAAGGGCCGCAACGTCGTCCTGGAGAAGAAGTGGGGCGCCCCCACGATCACCAACGACGGTGTCAGCATCGCCAAGGAGATCGAGCTCGACGAGCCGTACGAGAAGATCGGTGCGGAGCTCGTCAAGGAGGTCGCCAAGAAGACGGACGACGTCGCCGGTGACGGTACGACGACCGCGACCGTGCTCGCCCAGGCGCTCGTGCGCGAGGGCCTGCGCAACGTCGCTGCCGGCGCGAACCCGATGGCGCTCAAGCGTGGCATCGAGGCCGCCGTCTCCGCCGTCTCCGAGGTGCTGGCCAACCAGGCCAAGGACGTCGAGACCAAGGAGCAGATCGCGGCCACCGCGTCGATCTCCGCCGCCGACACCACCGTCGGTGAGCTGATCGCCGAGGCGATGGACAAGGTCGGCAAGGAAGGCGTCATCACCGTCGAGGAGAGCAACACCTTCGGCCTCGAGCTCGAGCTCACCGAGGGCATGCGCTTCGACAAGGGTCACCTGTCGCAGTACTTCGTGACGGACACCGAGCGCATGGAGACCTCGCTCGAGGATCCGTACATCCTCATCGTCGAGTCCAAGATCTCGAACGTGAAGGACCTGCTCCCGCTGCTGGAGAAGGTCATGCAGACCGGCAAGCCGCTGGCGATCATCGCCGAGGACGTCGAGGGCGAAGCGCTGGCCACCCTGGTCGTCAACAAGATCCGCGGCACGTTCAAGTCCGTCGCCGTCAAGGCGCCGGGCTTCGGCGACCGCCGCAAGGCGATGCTGCAGGACATCGCGATCCTGACCGGTGGCACCGTGATCAGCGAGACGGTCGGCCTCAAGCTCGAGAACGCCACGCTGGACGACCTCGGCAAGGCCCGCAAGTTCACCACCACCAAGGACGAGACCACCATCGTCGAGGGTGCCGGTGACAGCGAGCAGATCCAGGGCCGGGTCAACCAGATCCGCGCGGAGATCGAGAACAGCGACTCCGACTACGACCGCGAGAAGCTGCAGGAGCGGCTGGCCAAGCTGGCCGGTGGCGTTGCGGTGATCAAGGTCGGCGCGGCCACCGAGGTCGAGCTCAAGGAGCGCAAGCACCGCATCGAGGACGCCGTCCGCAACGCGAAGGCCGCCGTCGAGGAGGGCCTGCTGCCCGGTGGCGGTGTCGCCCTGGCGAACGCCACGGTCACCGCGTTCGACAAGCTGGACCTGACCGGTGACGAGGCCACCGGCGCGAACATCGTCAAGGTCGCGCTGCTGGCTCCGCTCAAGCAGATCGCGGTCAACGCCGGTCTCGAGGGCGGCGTCGTGTCCGAGAAGGTGCTCAGCCTGCCGGCCGGCCAGGGCCTGAACGCGGCCACCGGCGAGTACGTCGACATGTTCGCCGCGGGCATCGTCGAGCCGCGCAAGGTGACCAACTCGGCGCTGCAGAACGCCGCGTCGATCGCCGCGCTGTTCCTCACCACCGAGGCCGTCGTGGCCGACAAGCCGGAGAAGGCCGCAGCCCCCGCAGGCGGCGGCATGCCCGGCGGTGACATGGACTTCTGAGCCTCGCTCGGAAGTTCACGCACCACGCACTGCCGAAGGGGGCGGTCCGCGCAAGCGGGCCGCCCCTTTCGCGTCTACGCGAACAATGGCTCGCGCGCGTCCGGGCGGCCGGTTCGGCTCAGACCGGCCAGACGTACGGCAGGTCGTCCGGCTCCGACCAGCCGAACTGGCCGTACCACTGCGGGTCCTTGCGCAGCAGGTTGCTGCGATGGCTGGCGTGGAAGTCCTCGTCGCCGAGCCAGGGCGGGGCCACCAGCGCGCCCTCGCGCAGGTGCGGTGTGAGCTTGTCGCGCACCGTGTCCGCGTGGCCGCGAGCGATCCACTCCGCGCAGATCATCAGGCCGTAATGCAGCAGCATCGGCTCGTACCCGCGCCACATGCGCACGGCCGGATGGTTGCGCCAGCCCTTCGTGATGCCGTCCAGCACGCGGATGATCTGGTAGACCTCGACGCGCTGCTTGCCGAGGCGTGGGGTGTCCAGGACACGGGCCGTCTCGGCGAAGTCCGGGAGTGGAAGGAACGTCTGCACAGCTCAGCCGAGCAGTTCGTCCACGAAGCACCAGCGCCACGCCTCGCCGGGCTCGATCGAGCGCATCACCGCGTGCCGCGTCTGGGCGAAGTGACCGGTCGCATGCCGCCCGACGGACGAGTCGCAGCAGCCGACGTGCCCGCAGGTCAGGCATAGCCGCAGGTGGACCCAGGCCGTGCCGTCGCGCAGGCACTCCTCGCAGCCCTGTGGCGTGCGGGCGGTGACGACCCGTGGCGCGTCCCGCAGGTGCTCGCAGTCGCCGGCCCGGTTCGCGGAGGTCACCAGCTCATCGTCCACCCGCGCGGCGGCGTCCTCGATCCGGTCCAGCATCGACTCCTCGACGTCGACGGCGCTGAGCGCGCTGCGCAGCACCTCGTCGTCGTAGACGCCGCGGTCGCGCGAGGCCAGGATCGACTCGCGCTCGGCGGCGAGCATCTGCAGGCGCAGCCGCCGGTACACCGCGGCGGGCGGTTCGAGTTCGGCCTGGGAGCGGCCGAGCTGCTCCCAGATCTGGTTGCTGCGCCGCGTGGCGCGCGCCTGCAGTTCCTCGATCACCTCCGGCGGGTCGTCCGGCTTGCGGACCCGCTCGAGGCGGGTCAGACCGGCACGAGCCGCCTCCGTGACCAGGGCCGCGGCCTGTAGCGCGTCCTCGGCCGGGTCGGGACCGCGCAGGCCCAGCCGGCGCACCAGCCAGGGCAGCGTCAGCCCGTGCAGCAGCAGCGTGCCGGCCACCACTACGAACGCGGCCAGCGCCAGCAGCTCGCGGTTCGGGGTGCTCGCCGGGAGCAGGAACGCGGCGGCGAGCGTGACCACACCGCGCATGCCCGCCCACGACACCACGCTGGCGACCGGCCACGGCCACGCGTCGCGTCCGATCAGCCGGATCACCGCCACGCAGCCGAACACGTACAGGACGCGGATCACCACCGTGCCGGCGAGTACCAGCAGGCACGCGGGCACGACCTGGCTCCACGGCACGTGCTCCGCGCGGACGCCGTCTACCAGGCTGCGCAGCTGCAGTCCGATCAGCACGAACACCACGTTCTCCAGCACGAACTGGACGGTGCGCCAGTTGACGTTCTCGGCCACGCGCGAGCCGGCCGACTGCAGCACCGGCGAGCGGTGGCCGAGGAGCAGCCCGGTCACGACCACGGCCAGCACGCCGGACGCCTTGATCTCCTGCGCCGGAAGAAACGCGACGTACGGCGCGGCGAACGACAGCGTCGTGTCCAGCACCGAGTCGGTGATGCGCCGGCGCACCTGCGCGAGGACGAACGCGGCGAGCAGCCCGATCAGCAGCCCGCCGCCGGCCGCGCGCACGAAGTCCCACCCGATCCGCCACGGGCTGACCGTCGCCGACAGCGCGGCGATCGCGGTGTTGAGCGCGACGAGCGCCGCCGCGTCGTTGACCAGGCTCTCGCCCTCGAGGATGGATACGATCCGCCGCGGCAGGCCGACGCGGCGCGCGACGGTCGTGGCCGCCACCGCGTCCGGCGGCGCGACCACGGCACCTAGGGCCAGGCCCGCGGCCGCGCCGATTCCCGGCACGACCCACCAGGCGAGCATGCCGACGGCCGCGGTCGACACCGCCACCAGGCCGACGGACAGCAGCGCGATCGCGCGCCGGTTCGCCTTGAAGTCCACCAGCGAGGTGCGGATCGCGGCCGCGTACAGCAGCGGCGGCAACAACCCGATCAGGACCAGGTCCGGCGTCAGCGCGATGTCCAGCACGTGCGGGACGAACGAGCCGGCGATGCCCACCGCGACGAGGGCCAGCGGCTCGCTCCAGCCGATGCGACGCGCGCCGGCGGTGACGAATCCGACCACGGCGACCAGCAGCAGGATGTTCAGCGCGGCGTGCACGCCGTCATTCTCCTTGCTCGCCCGAGCCGGTCAGCCGGCTGCGTCCCCGTCGCGGGGACGGGCCTACTTGCCGCTGACCTGGGACGCCGGAGGCGCCGAAATCGACAGTGGCGCGTCGAACTTGCTCGCCTGCACCGTGACCGGGAACGACGTGCCGGCGAACGAGGCGTGGATGACGAACTTGACCGGACGGTCCGATGAGTCCAGCCAGAAGTCGAGCGGAAGGTTGCTGCCGCCGAGCGAGGACAGCAGTCCGTCCAGCTGGGCGTTGCCGGTCTTCTTCTTCGGGTCCAGCTGCATCACGTAGTGCGTCGCGCTGACGCCGTTGACCGAGTCCGCGCCCTTGTTCTGCAGGCCGGTCGACCCGCGCATCAGCGCGGTCACGACGCTCAGCGAGGACGCCATGGCCGCGATGTTCAAGCCCGACGTCAGCGAGTTGATCATCGGGTTGGTGCTGTCGCTGCCGATCTCGAGCCACGGCTTGCCGGACGGGTTGCTGCCCGCCGGCAGCTTGGCGTAACTCGTGCCGCCGATCGTGATCATCTCGACCTGCTGGCCGTTCTCGGTCAGGTGCGCGTCGGTCGCGGTGGCGTGGCCGTTCTGCAGCTTGATGTCTGCGGTGCTCTTGCCGCCGAGGCCGCCCGCGTCGATGTCCAGGTGCACCGACGTGAGCGCGTTGAGCGCGGCGCCCACCCGGTCCGCGAGCGCGGACGCGGCGGTGCCGCCCACGGCGCTTCCGGACGGCGTGCCGCTGGGCTTGGCGGCCGTGCTGGTGGAGGAGGACGGCGAGGAGGAGGACGAGCAGCCAACGGTGCCGGTGAGCACCGTGGCGACGAGCGCGAGCACAGTGACCAGTCGACTTCTCACGCCGGTCACGGTACCGGTCTGCGGACCCCCGCGACCGCAACTTGCCCATGCTCGACAGGCGCAATTGTGAGCGCGCCGCCGGCCGATCGGCCGGTTCGGCGGACGGGCCAGCGCCGCCCCGGTTCAGGACCGGACGCGCAGCGCGGCGCTGAGCGCGTCCAGGCCAGCCGGCACGAGCGCGTAGAACGCCCACTTGCCGCGCTGCTCTCGGCTGACCAGGCCGGCGGCCACCAACTGCTTCATGTGGTGCGAGACGGTCGGTTGGGACAGGTCGACGAACTCGGTGAGGTCGCAGATGCACGCCTCGCCGCCGTCGGCCGCGGCGATCAGCGACAGCAGCCGGACGCGGGTCGGGTCGGCGAGGGCCTTGAAACCGGTGGCGAGCTGCTCGGCCGACTCGGCGTCCAGGACCGCCCCGGTCAGCGGCGCGCAGCAGCCGGCCGGGAGGACGGGGAGTGCGGTGCGGGCGGCCATGCGTCCAGTCTGCCACACGTATTGACAAATCTCGATGCATTCACAATCATCAATGCATCGACCAGCGTCTATTGGAGGATTCCGATGAAAGGGACCGACATCCGCGAGCAGGTCCGCCAGCGTTACGCCGCCGCCGCGGTCGCCGTCAGCGCACGCGGCACGGACGCGCTGACTGTGCTCGACGACTGCTGCAGTCCCGCTGCGAACAGCAGTTGCTGCGGCAGCACCGGCGAGGTCGACGCCGCGTTCGGCGCGGGCCTGTACAGCGCGGGCGAGCACGGCGAGCTGCCCGCCGAGGCGGTCGCGGCCTCGCTCGGCTGCGGCAATCCGACGGCGGTGGCGGACCTACGTCCCGGCGAGCGGGTGCTGGACCTCGGCTCCGGCGGGGGCATCGACGTGCTGCTGTCCGCGCGCCGCGTCGGCCCGACCGGGTACGCCTACGGCGTCGACATGACCGACGAGATGCTCGCGCTCGCCAACGCGAACAAGGCCAAGGCGGGCATCGACAACGTCGAGTTCCTCAAAGGCACCATCGAGAGCGTCCCGCTGCCCGACGGTGCGGTCGACGTGGTGATCTCCAACTGCGTGATCAACCTGTCCACCGACAAGCCGGCCGTGCTCGCCGAGATGTTCCGCGTGCTGACGCCCGGCGGGCGCATCGGGATCTCGGACGTCGTGGCCGAGGACCACCTCACGCCCGCCGACCGGGCCGAGCGTGGTTCGTACGTCGGCTGCATCGCCGGCGCGCTGTCGCGTCAGGAGTACCTGGACGGACTGGAGGCGGCCGGCTTCGTCGATGCCGAGGTGGTCTTCACGCACCAGGCCGCGCCCGGGATGCACTCCGCGATCGTCCGCGCCGTCAAGCCGTGACCGTGCTCGCCGGGACGGTGCTTGCCGGGACGGAGTGCAGACGTGCCGCGAGCGGCGGGCGTGTCTGCACTCCGTTCGGCCGGCAGCGCGGAGTTACAGCGGGCGCAGCAGGTCGTCGGCGTCCGTGATCGTGTACGCGTAGCCCTGCTCGGCGAGGAAGCGCTGGCGGTGCGCGGCGTACTCGGCGTCCAGGGTGTCGCGCGCGACGACGGTGTAGAAGTGCGCCTGCCGCCCGTCCGCCTTCGGACGGAGCACGCGCCCGAGCCGCTGCGCCTCCTCCTGCCGCGAACCGAACGTGCCGGAGATCTGCACGGCCACCGCCGCCTCCGGCAGGTCGATCGAGAAGTTCGCGACCTTGGACACGACCAGCACCCGCTGCTCGCCGCGGCGGAACTCGTCGAACAGCCGCTCGCGCTCCTTGTTCGTGGTCGAGCCCTGGATGATCGGCGCGTCGAGCTCGGCGCCGACATCGTCCAGCTGGTCGAGGTACGCGCCGATGACGAGCACCTGGTCATCCGGATGCTGGTCGACGATCGCCCGGATCACCGGCAGCTTGGTGCGCGCGGTCGCGGCGAGCCGGTAACGCTCCTCGGGCTCGGCCGTCGCGTACGCCATGCGCTCGGCGTCCGTCAGCGTCACCCGCACCTCGGTGCAGTCGGCCGGCGCGATCCAGCCCTGGTTCTCGATGTCCTTCCACGGCGCGTCGTACCGCTTCGGACCGATCAGGCTGAACACGTCGCCCTCGCGGCCGTCCTCGCGGATCAGCGTGGCAGTGAGCCCGAGGCGGCGGCGCGACTGCAGGTCCGCGGTGAGCCGGAAGATCGGCGCGGGCAGCAGGTGCACCTCGTCGTAGACGATCAGTCCCCAGTCGCGGCTGTCGAACAGCTCCAGGTGCCGGTACTCGCCCTTCCGGCGGGTGGTCATCACCTGGTACGTCGCGATGGTGATCGGGCGGATCTCCTTCTTCTCGCCGCTGTACTCGCCGATCTCGTCCTCGGTGAGGCTGGTGCGCGCGATCAGTTCCCGCTTCCACTGCCGTCCGGCAACCGTGTTCGTGACCAGGATCAGTGTGGTGGCCTTGGCCTGCGCCATCGCCGCCGCGCCCACGATCGTCTTGCCCGCGCCGCACGGCAGCACGACCACGCCCGAGCCGCCCTGCCAGAACATCTCCGCGGCCTGCTGCTGGTAGTCGCGCAGCTCCCAGCCGTCCTGGCGCAGCTCGATCGGGTGCGCCTCTCCGTCCACGTAGCCGGCGAGGTCCTCGGCGGGCCAGCCGACCTTCAGCAGCGCCTGCTTGAGCCGGCCACGCTCGGACGGGTGCACCAGCACGGTGTCCTCGTCGATGCGCTCACCCAGCATCGGCGCGATCTTCTTCTGCCGGAGGATCTCCTCCAGGACGGCACGGTCCAGGCTGATCAGCACGAGCCCGTGCGTGGGGTGCTTGACCAGCTGCAGCCGTCCGTAACGGTCCATCGTGTCGGCCACGTCCACGAGCAGCGCGTGCGGGACGGCGAACCGGCTGTAGCGGACCAGCGCGTCGACGACCTGCTCCGCGTCGTGACCGGCCGCGCGCGCGTTCCACAGCCCCAGCGGGGTGAGCCGATACGTGTGGACGTGCTCGGGCGAGCGCTCCAGCTCGGCGAACGGCGCGATCGCGGCACGCGCCTCGGCGGCGAGTGGATGGTCGACCTCGAGCAGCAGGGTCTTGTCGGATTGGACGATCAGTGGCCCGTCGGTCATGCGGCTCCCTTGCGCTCGGCAATCCGACCAGTATCCCAAACACGGCAAGCACCGCGCCTGTTCCGCCTCCGTCCTGCTACCGCCTTTTCCGACACAGCGCCCGGTTGGGAGCCCTGCAAGCGGTCCTGGTGTCGGAAAAGGCGGCAGATCTCCACCTGGTCTCCACCCTGGGGTTGATTCGGCCCGCCCCGGATTTCGCGAGCCTTGAGGCATGACATTCGGCGACTACATCTTCGACTCGGTCCTCGTCCTGCTCGTGCTGCGCCAGGTGCGCGAGAGCCGGTTCACCCCGCACGCGGTCTTCCTGCCGCTCGGCATCATCGCCTGGGTGGTGCGCAGCTATCTGCACACAATCCCGACGTCCGGCAACGACCTCGCGCTGATCGTCGCGCTGACCGCGGTGGGCCTGGCGTTCGGCTCGATCAGCGCGCTGACCACCCGGGTGCGTACCGATGGCGGCCGCTACGCGCTGATCAAGGCCGGCTGGGCGTCCGCCGGCGTCTGGGTGCTCAGCATGGGCGGACGGTTCTGCTTCGCGGTCTGGGCCTCGCACGGTGGCGGCCCGAGCCTGTACCGGTTCAGCGTCGCACACGACCTGAGCATCGACGTCTGGACGGCCGCGATCGTGCTGATGGCCCTGGGCGAGGTGCTCGCCCGCACCGGCCTGATGGTGCTGCGCACCCGCCGCGCGCTGGCCGCCCAGAACGCCCCCGCCGGGCAGGAGCTGCTGACCGTCTGAGGCCGATCAACTCGACGAGCCGCCCAGGCCCTGTCGCCACGCCCAGGCGACCAGGGCCGGGCGGCCGTCCACGTCCAGCTTGGACAGCACGTGGTTCAGGTGGGTCTTCACGGTGGCCTCGGAGACGACCAGGCGGCGGGCGATCTGCCGGTTGGTCAGCCCCTCGGCGACGAGTCGGACGACGTCGACCTCCCGCCGGGTGAGCCCGGCCGCCTCGGCCTCGGTCGAGGCGCCGGGCGCGGCGTGCATCGCGGACGGAGCCGGTGCGGACGGAACCGGCGCGGACGGAGCCCGCTCGGTGGACGGCGTCCCGCCCGCGGTCGCGAGCTCGACCAGGCGGCGCTGCACGGCCGGGTCCAGCACGGTCCGCCCCGCGGCGACGTCGGCGATCGCGGCGACCAGCGCCTCGCCGGTGGTGTCCTTGGTCAGGTAGCCGACGGCGCCGGCGCGCAGCGCGGGCAACACCGCGTCGTCGTCGGCGAACGTGGTCAGAATCAGCACCCGCACCTCGGGTGCCTGCGTGGCCAGCGCGGCGGTCACCTGCGCGCCGTCCAGCTTCGGCATCCGCAGGTCCAGCAGCGCGACGTCCGGTCGCAGCTCTACGCAGTACTCGACCGCCTGTTGACCGTCCGCGGCCGCGGCGAGTAGTTCGATGTCCGCGCTGGCGCGCAGCAGCAGGGCCAGCCCGTCGCGGACCACGGCCTGGTCGTCGGCCAGCACCACGCGGATGCTCACGGGAGCGGCACCGTCGCCTCCACCCGCCAGCCGCCGTCGGGACGTGGCCCGGCGGTCAGCTTCCCGCCGTGCTGGGCGAGCCGCTCCTGCATCCCGGCCAGCCCGAGCCCGCTGCCCTGCCCGGTCACCGGGACGCGTCCGGGCAGCGGGCCGTCGTCGTCCACGCAGACGGTCAGCAGCCCGGGCGTCCAGGCCACCGCCACGCGCACCGGCGAGCCGGGGGCGTAGCGCGCCGCGTTGGTCAGCGACTCCTGCACCGCGCGGTAGAGCGCGTGCCCGGTCTCGGCGGGGACGTCGGCCGGCGTGCCGGTCACGTGCAGCTCGACCTCGGCCGGATGCCGCTGGACGAGGGCGGGCAACGCGTCCAGGCCCAGGCCGACCGGGTCGCGCAGCGCGCCGACCGCCTGCCGCGCCTCGGCCAACCCGTCGCGCGCCAGCGCCGCGGCCGTGTCCAGCGGCTCGAGGACGTCCGCTCCCACCCCCGCGCGCACCGCGATCGCGCGCGTCGCCTGCAGCTGCAGCGACAGCCCGGCGAGGCTGTGCGCGAGCACGTCGTGCATCTCGCGCGCGATCCGTCCGCGCTCGCGCAGCGCGGCGGCCTGCTCCTGAGCGTCGCGGGAGGCCTGCAGCTCGGCCAGCAGCGCCTGCGCCCGGTCGTGCTCCTCGACGAGCTGTTGCTGGGTGGCGCTGCGCTGCACGAGCAGCGGGATGCCGAACCCGGCGAGCAGCCCCACGTAGCTGCCGCTGATCCAGACGATCGCGGCGTCGGTGAGCAGCGCGTCCACGACGACGAACGTCCACATCACCCGTCCGGAGAACGCGAGCGGGATCCTGGTCGCGGCCATGAACACCGGGATCTCCGCGATGCCGCTGGGCGAGAGGATCATGCCGGCGATGCCGGCGGCGGACGCGAGCATGATCGCTGCCGCGCGCCTGGTGCGCGTGCCGTTTCCCGTGAACTGCATCGCCAGCCCGGCGAGCACCATCACGGCGCCGGCGGCCACGCGGCGTCCGGTGTGGTCGGGTGTCGCGCTCACCGTCGCGGCCGCGATGCCGGCCCACACCAGCAGCTGCAGCCAGCGGGGCAGCCCGATGAGTCCGCCCGACTGCCGGTCGACCTTCGCCTGCGTCACGTCGCGTCGTCCGGGTCGTCGATCACGCTGACCCGGGTGAGCCGGTGCAGCGGGAAGCTGGCCAGCCGGCTCGTCTCCGGGTCGTGCCCGCGCACCATGCCGCCGGCCATCGAGATCGGCAGGATCTCGTGACGCCCGGACGTGCCGTCGGACTCGACGCAGTCCAGCAGCACCCGGTGCCCGCCGCGGATCGCCTCGCGTAGCACCGCCATCGTCGCCGCCGAGGTGACGCCCGGAACCTGCTGCGTGATCGGCTGCACGCGCGTGCTGATCGTGCTGAGCGCGTCACCGGCGCGAATCCGGCGCACCAGCTCGGTCAGCTGCTGGTCGGACGCGACGGCGGTGCGCATCCGCGCCGGGCGCTCCGGCGGACGGGACGGGGCACGCGCCGACTCCGCGTCCAGCGCGATCACGTCGCCGTCCGGGGCCTCGGCGGCGGGCGCGTAGCCGGCGGCGCGCAGCACGTGCAGCACCTGCGCCACCGGCGCGGACGAGATCGCGACCGTCTCCGCGAGCCGGCGCAGCTGCAGCGATTGGACGGCGCGGTCGGCCACGACACGGTCCAGCAGCGTGGTGTCGTCGCTGCGCAGGTACGCGGACGCGGTGCCGGTGCGCAGCGCGCCGTGGCGGCGGGCCGCGTCGTCGACTAGGTACGTGAGCGCCTGCGGGATCGGCGTGCGCGACCGCTGGGCGAGGAACGCGTG
>DASRSS010000227.1:0-14600 GCA_035656335.1 Jatrophihabitantaceae bacterium
TCAGCCGGCCGACGACGAGCCGCCGGCGATCACGCCGCGGCGTCCGGAGAGCGGGCGCGCCGCGACCGGACGCCACGGCCGCCCGGACGACGCCGACCGCAACGGCGGCGGTGGTCGCCGGCGCCGCGCGGCCGACGACGACGACAACGTGCTGGCCCGCATCCTGGCCCGCGAGAGCGCGTCCGGATCGCAGTAGCCGGCGCTACACCGCCTTCAGGAAACCGGCGTCCACGGCGAAGTCCGCTCCCGTTGTGCTGCCCGAGCGCGGCGAGGCGAGCAGCACGATGACGTCCGCGACCTCCTGCGGATCGACCAGCCGCCCGGTGCTGAGCTTCATCAGCTGCGGCGCGAGCGTGTCCATGACCGCGTCGCGATCGGCGCCGAACTGCGCCGCGAGCACGTCGGCGGCGCCACCGGATTCGGTCCACCAGGCCGTGCGGACGGGGCCCGGCGAGACGGTGTTCACGCGGATGCTCTGCGGGGCGAACTCCTCGGACAGCGCCTTGGTGAGGTTGGCCAGTCCGGCCTTGGCAGCCGAGTAGTCGACGTTCATCGCCGCGGGTTGCCGCACGTTGCCGGTCGACACGTTGACGATCGCGCCGCCGCCGCCCTTGAGCATGATCGGCACTGCGGCGCGGACCATGCGCACCGCCGAGAACAGGTTGAACTCGAACATCAACTGCCAGTCGCGGTCGTCGGGCGCGAGGAACCCGAAGCGCGGCAGCTGCACGCCGGGCGGCGGGCCGCCCGCATTGTTCACCAGGATGTCCAGGCCGCCGTAGGCCTGGACGGTGTCGGCCACCAGCCGCGCCGGGGTGTTGGCGTCGGTGAGGTCGGCGGCGAGGTGCGTGAGCGCGGGGCAGGACAGCGCGTCCAGGTCGGGGCTGACGCGTCGGGACACGGCGACCACGCGGGCGCCTTCGGCGAGCAGGGTCCGGGTCGTGGCCAGGCCGATGCCCTTGCTGGCCCCGGTGACCAGAGCGATCTTGTTCGTCAGGTTGAGATCCATGCCGACAACGTTGACGGACGGCCGCGCCGAGTGCTGGCGGTGATCGGACGTCGCGTTCGCTCAGCGCAGGCTGGCGTCCAGGATGCTCGCCCACTGCGCGGCGATGCCGGCGCGGCGGGCGCTGTCGTCGGTGAGCAGGTTTGCCAGACCCAGCCCGCGGGCGAGATCGAGGGTGGCCTGGACGGTCTCCCGCACGCCGGGCTCGCGTTCGTCCACGCCGAGCAGGTCGACGACGATGCGGTGTAGCTCGCGTCCCACCCGCGCCTCGAGCGGCACGATCTGCTCGCGCAGCGCGGGCTCGTTCGCCGCCGCGACCCAGAGCGCGAGGGCCGCGCGGAACAGCGTGCCGGTGAACAGCGTGAACAGCACGTCGACGACGGTCGCGGTGTCGGGGCGTCCTCCCGGCAACTCGGCGAACTGCTGCTTCATCTCGGCCGCGCGCACCGCGGTCACGTGCTCGAGCGCGGCAGTGAACAGCGCCTCCCGGGTCGGGAAGTGGTGTTGCGCGGCGCCGCGCGAGACGCCGGCGTGCTCGGCGACGACCGCGACCGTGCTCGCCTGGTAGCCCAGCTCGGCCAGGCAGTTGATCGCCGCCTCCAGCAGCCGCGAGCGGGTCGCCCGGCTGCGGTCCTGCTGCGGTTCCCTGCCAGTCGCGCGTGTCCCGTCGTCGCTCGGAGCGCTCGACTGGGACGTCCGGCCCGCCGCTGGCGCCATCGTCAGTTGCTGGCCCATACCGGTGGCCGCTTCTGCAGGAACGCCATGATTCCCTCGCGTGCCTCGTCCGACTCGAACAGTCGCTGCGACAGCGCCTGCATCGGTCCGGCGTGCTGCTCGAAGGCGGCCAGAACGCCTTGTGTGGTAAGGGGTTTCGTCTCGGCCAGTCCCTGCGGCGAGCAGGCGCGCAGCGCGTCGCAGATCGCGCCGATCTCGGCGTCCAGATCGTCGGCCGCGCTGGTGATCAACCCGGCCCGTTCAGCCGCCGCGGCGTCGAACGTCTCCCCGGTCAGGTAGTAGCGCGCGGCGGCGCGCTCGCTCATCCGGCCCAGCGTGGTGAGCGAGATGATCGCGGGCGCGAGCCCGAGGCGCACCTCGGTGAACGCGAACGACGCGTTGCCGCTGGCGACCGCGAGATCGCACGCCCCGACCAGGCCGAGCCCGCCCGCGCGCACGTGGCCGTCCACACGGGCGAGCACCGGCTTGGGCAGCTCGACGATCGTCCGCAGCAATGCGAGCATGCGCTTCGTGCCCTCGGCCGGCCCGCCTTCCGACGCCTGCTCGCGCAGGTCCGCCCCGGCGCAGAACGTGCGCCCGGTGTGGGTGAGCACGACTGCCCGCACGTCCGCGTCGCCGGCCGCGGCCCGCAGGTGCGCGCTGAGTTCGCCGACGAGCTGGGACGACAGCGCGTTGCGGTTCTCGGTCGAGTCGAGCGTGATCGTCGCGATCGCCCGGTCGAGTTCGTAGTGCACGACCTCGTCGGTCATGTTGGGGTCTCCTAATAGGATTTCGGCAGGCCCAGGCTGAACTGGGCGACGAAGTTCAGGATCATCTCGCGGCTGACCGGCGCGATGCGTGCGACGCGGGCGCCGATCAGCAGCGATCCGATGCCGTACTCGTGCGCGAGGCCGTTGCCGCCGAGCGTCTGCACGGCCTGGTCGACACACGCGATGGATGCCTCGGCGGCCGCGTACTTGGCCATGTTCGCGGCCTCGCCGGCGCCCATGTCGTCGCCGCCGTCGTACAGGGACGCGGCCTTCTGCATCATCAGCTTGGCCATCTCGAGCTCGACCTTGGCCTTCGCCAGCGGGTGCGCGAGGCCCTGGTGGGTGCCGATCGGCTTGCCCCAGACCTCGCGCTCGCGGGCGTAGCCGACCGCCTTGTCCAGCGCGTACCGGCCCATGCCGACGGAGCCGGCCGAGGCCATGATCCGCTCCGGGTTCAGGCCGGCGAACAGCTGCGCGAGGGCCGCGTCCTCGTCGCCGATGAGCGCGTCGTTGGGCAGCCGGACGTCGTCCAGGAACAGCATGAACTGCTTGTCCGGCATGGGGACGTCCATGTCGATGGCCTTGTACTCGAAGCCGGGCGTGTCGGTCGGCAGCGTGAACAGGGCGGGCTTGAGGCGCCCGGTCTTCGCGTCCTCGGTGCGGCCGACGATCAGCACGGCCTCGGCGACGTCGACGCCGGAGACGAACACCTTGCGGCCGGACAGGATCCAGTCGCTGCCGTCACGTCGAGCGGTCGTGGTGATGTTGTGCGAGTTGGAACCGGCGTCGGGCTCGGTGATGCCGAACGCCATGATCGTCTCACCGGACGCCAGCCCGGGCAGCCAGCGCTGCTTCTGCGCGTCGGTTCCGAACCGGGTGATGATCGTGCCGCAGATGGCGGGGGAGACGACGAGCATCAGCAGACCGCAGCCGGCCGCGTTCAGCTCCTCGCCGACGATCGCCAGCTCGTACATGCCCGCGCCGCCGCCGCCGTACTGCTCGGGCAGGTTGACGCCGACGAAGCCGCTCTTGCCGGCCTCGGCCCAGAGTTCGGTCAGCGGCTCGTGGGTGCGGGCGCGTGGCGCGACGTACTCGTGCCCATAGCGCCTGCCGAGTGCGGCGACCGCGTCGCGCAGCGCCTTCTGCTCGTCGGTCTCGGTGAAGTTCACGCGCTGTCTCCTTCGCTGTTCACTACGGCGAGGACGGTGCCGACCTCGACCTGCTGGCCTTCGTGCACGGGCAGTTCGGCGACGACGCCGTCCGCCGGCGCGTTGATCTGGTGCTGCATCTTCATCGCCTCCAGCCACAGCACGGGCTGTCCGGCGGTGACCGGGTCGCCCTGCGCGACGGCGATGCGCACCACGGCGCCGGGCATCGGTGCGAGCAGCGAGCCCGGTGCGACCTGTTCGGACGGATCCGGGAACCGCGGCGGCACGGTGAACGCGACGGCGCCGAGCGCGGAGTCGACGTGGATCTCGTTGTTGTACCGGGCGATCCGGAAGGCGCGGCGCACGCCGGCGACGTCCAGGACGACCTCACTCGGAGTGTGCGCGATCAGCCGGACGTCCTCGTGCCCGTCGGCACGCAGCCCGTCGCGCGTGAACCGGTAGGTGACGTGGTGTGCGCCGGTCGCGCTCTGCAGGTCGAGCCACTGCGGCTGGCTGACCACGTTGCGCCAGCCGGACGGGATGTTCCGCAGCACCGTGGCCTGCGCGCGGTGCGTGGCGTCGGTGGCGAGAGCAGCCGCGAGTGCGGACAGCCTCTCGGCGGGCTCGTCGGCGAGCGGCTGCGACAGGGTGTCCAGGCCGTGCCGGTCGAAGAACGCGGTGTCCGTGTCACCGGCGAGGAACGCCTTGTGCCGCAGCACGTTCACCAGCAGTTCGCGGTTGGTGACCACGCCGTGAATCTCGGCACGGGCGAGCGCTCCGGCGAGCGATCGGGCTGCCTGCTCCCGCGTGGGTGCCCAGGTGATCACCTTCGCGAGCATCGGGTCGTAGTGGATGGCGACGGCGCTGCCGTCCTCGACGCCGCTGTCCAGGCGCAGCCCGGCGGACCGATCGGTGAGGCCGAACCGCGCGTCCACGCCCGGGATCGCGAACCGGTGCAGGACGCCGGACTGCGGCTGCCAGTCGAGTGCCGGGTCCTCGGCGTACAGGCGTGCCTCGATCGAGTGTCCTTGTGTGCTCGGGGGTTCCGGCGCGAGCGGCCGGCCCTCGGCGACGTCCAACTGCAGCGCGACGAGGTCGAGGCCGGTGGTGCACTCCGTGACCGGGTGCTCGACCTGCAGACGGGTGTTCATCTCCAGGAAGTAGAACCGCCCGTCGTCGTCGCTGATGAACTCGACGGTTCCGGCTCCGGTGTAGCCGATCGCCTTCGCGGCGGCGCGCGACGCGTCGAACAGCTGCTCGCGCATGCCGGGGACGCGCTCCACCAGCGGTGACGGCGCCTCCTCGATCACCTTCTGGTGCCGGCGCTGGATGGAGCACTCGCGCTCGCCGACCGCCCACACGGTGCCGTGCTGATCGGCCATGATCTGCACCTCGATGTGCCGGCCGGTCGCGAGGTACGGCTCGCAGAACACGGTCGGGTCGCCGAACGCCGACGCCGCCTCGGCGCGGGCCGCCTCGACCTCCCGTGGCAGGTCCTGGAGCGCGCGGACGATTCGCATGCCGCGTCCGCCGCCGCCGGCGCTCGCCTTGATCAGGACGGGCAGGTCCTGCTCGGTGACGTGCTCGGGTGGCAGTTCGGGAAGCACCGGTACGCCCGCGGCCGCCATCAGCTGCTTGGACTCGATCTTCGACCCCATCGCGTCGATCGCCTCGGGCGGCGGGCCGATCCAGGTAAGCCCGGCCTGCTGGACGGCGCGCGCGAAGTCGGCGTTCTCGGACAGGAAGCCGTAGCCGGGATGGACCGCGTCGGCGCCCGCCCGCTGGGCGGCGTCGATCAGCAGGTCGGCGCGCAGGTAGGTCTCGTTCGGCGCGTTGCCCGGCAGGTGGACGGCGGCGTCGGCCTCCCGGACGTGCGGGCTGCCCGCGTCGGCGTCGGAGTACACGGCCACGGTCCCGATGCCGCGGGCGCGGGCCGTCCGGAACACCCGGCGCGCGATCTCGCCGCGGTTCGCGACAAGCACCGACGTGATCATTTGTGTGCTCCTTGGTGCTCGTGGCTGCCGCTGCGGGTGCCGCCGACCGTCCGTCCGTCCGTCAAGTTCGGCTGCCGGAACCACGCGCGCTCAGCCTTGCTCTGCTCACCGTGAGTACGCATCTGCTCACTATTGGTGAGCAGAGCAAGGGTCCGGACGCGCACCCCCGCCGCCCGGACCGCGTCCCGAGCGGCGCTCGAAGCGGCGCTCACAGCCGGAACACCCCGAATCCGTCCCCGTCGGAGTTCGCCCCGCGCACCGGCGCCGAGTGCGCGGCCGACAGCGCGATCCCGAGCACCGTCCGCGTGTCCCGCGGGTCGATGATCCCGTCGTCGTAGAGCATTCCGGACAGGAACGGCGCCAGCGACTGCTCCTCGATCTGCGCCTCCACAAACCCGCGCATCTGCGCGTCGGCCTCCTCGTCGTAGTCCTGCCCGCGCGCGGCGGCCGCCTGCCGCGCGACGATCGACAGCACGCCGGCCAGCTGCGCCGGGCCCATCACCGCGGACTTCGCCGACGGCCAGGTGAACAGGAACCGCGGACCGTACGCGCGCCCGCACATCCCGTAGTTGCCCGCGCCGTACGAGGCGCCCATCGTCACCGTGAAATGCGGGACGCGCGAGTTCGACACCGCGTTGATCATCTGCGCGCCGTGCTTGATGATGCCGCGCTGCTCGTACTCCGCCCCGACCATGTATCCGGTCGTGTTCTGCAGGAAGATCAGCGGTGTCGACGCGCGGTTGGCCAACTGGATGAACTGCGCTGCCTTCTGTGCCTCCTCGCTGAACAGCACCCCGCGCGCGTTCGCCAGGATGCCCACCGGGTAGCCGTGCAGCGCGGCCCAGCCCGTCACCAGCGACGATCCGTACAGCGGCTTGAACTCATCGAACTCCGAGCCGTCCACGATCCGGGCGATCACCTCCCGCGGGTCGAACGGGATCTTCAGATCGGACGGGACGAGCCCGAGCAGGTCTTCCGCGTCGTGCAGCGGCGGCGCCGGATCCGGTTTCGGCGCCGGGCCGCGCTTGTGCCAGTTCAGCCCGCGGACGATCTGCCGCCCGATGCGGATCGCGTCCTGCTCGTCGAGCGCGAAGTAGTCCGCCAGGCCCGACTGCCGCGCGTGCATCTGCGCGCCGCCCAGGGACTCGTCGTCGGACTCCTCGCCCGTCGCCATCTTCACCAGCGGCGGGCCGGCCAGGAACACCTTCGCGCCGCCGTCCACCATCACGACGTAGTCGCTCATGCCGGGGATGTACGCCCCGCCCGCCGTGGAGTTGCCGAAGACGAGCGCGATCGTCGGGATGCCGGCCGCCGAAAGCCGGGTGAGATCGCGGAACATCTGCCCGCCCGGGATGAAGATCTCCTTCTGCGTCGGCAGGTCGGCTCCGCCGGATTCGACGATGCCGATCACCGGCAGCCGGTTCTCCAGCGCAATCTGGTTCGCCCGCAGCACCTTCTTGAGCGTGTACGGGTTGGACGCGCCGCCGCGAACCGTCGGGTCGGACGCGTTGATCATGCACTCGACGCCGTTGACGACGCCGACGCCGGTGATCACGGACGCGCCGACGGTGAAGTCGCTGCCCCACGCCGCCAGCGGGGACAGCTCCAGGAACGGAGCGCCAGGGTCGAGCAGCAGCTCGATGCGCTCGCGGGCCAGCAGCTTGCCGCGCTTGTGATGGCGCGCCACGTACTTCTCGCCGCCGCCCGCCACGGCCTTCGCGTGCTCGGCCTCGATCTCGGCGAGCTTGGCCAACATCGCGTCCCGGTTGGCCGCGAACTCCGCCGACGACGGATCGACGTTGGACTTGAGCGTCGTCACCGTCCCCGCCCCTCCCGCTTTGCACCTTTCAGCGGCGCGATTCGGCGCGAATTACCCCGCGCAAAGGTGGAAAGCGGGGTCATGCGGTGAACCCCAGCAGCTTCGCCGACAGGCCGGTCAGGATCTCGGTCGTCCCGCCCCCGATGCCGAGAATCCGCATGTCACGGTACTGGCGCTCGACCTCAGACTCGCGCATGTATCCCATCCCGCCGTGCAGCTGAACCGCCTGATCGACCACCCACATACCCGCCTCCACCGCGGTGTTCTTCGCGAAGCACGCCTCGTTGACGAGGTTCGCTTCCCCCGCCGCGCTTCGTGCCGCGACCGAGCGTGTGTAGACCCGCGCGACCTCGACGCGCCGCGCCATCTCCGCCAGCGTGTTCTGCACCGGCTGCCGGCTGATGAGCGGGCGGCCGAACGTCTCGCGCGACCGGCACCACGCGACGGTCAGGTCCAGGCAGCGCTGCGCCGACGCGTACGCCTGGACGGCCAGGCCGATCCGCTCGCTGACGAAGTTCTGCGCGATCTGCACGAAGCCGGTGTTCTCCTCGCCCACGAGATTCGACGCGGGCACGCGCACGTCCTGAAAAGACAGCTCCGCGGTGTCCGAGCAGAGCCAGCCCATCTTCGCCAGCTTGCGCGACACGGTGAATCCCGGCGTGCCCTTCTCGATCACCAGCAGCGAGATCCCGTGCGCGCCAGGGCCTCCCGTGCGCACTGCGATTACCACGAAGTCCGCGCGCACGCCCGAGGTGATGTACGTCTTCGCGCCGCTGACCACGTACTCGTCCCCGTCGAGCTTGGCCGTGGTGCGGATGCCGGCCACGTCCGAGCCGCCGTCGGGTTCGGTGATCGCGAGCGAGCCGATCAGCCGTCCCTGGATCGTCGGACGGACCCAGCGCTCGATCTGCTCCTGGGGACCCACATTCACCAGGTGCGGCAAGGAGATTCCGGACGTGAACAGGCTCGCGAACAGGCCGCCCGCTCCGCCGGCGTAGTGCATCTCCTCGGCCAGCACGAGCGCGTCGACCGCGTCGCCCCCGCCGCCGCCGACCGACTCCGGGTAGGCCAGCCCGATCAGGCCCAGCTCGGCGGCGCGCGCGTGCAGCGAGCGCGGCAGCTCGCCGGCGGCCTCCCAGTCGTCCTGGTACGGCAACACGTCGTGGGTGACGAAGCGGCGCACCGTCTCGCGCAGCGCGCGCCGCTCCGGCGTCTCGAACACGCTCACTGTTGGCCCCCCAGCAGGGGCCCGGACGGCGTGTCGCCCTGCACCGGGGCCAACAATGCTTTCGGGACGTCCACCGCGCGCGAACGCAGCCACTCGCCGAGCGCCTTCGCCTGCGGATCGTGCCGCGCGTTGGACGCCACGCCCTCGCCGAGGATGCCGTCGACCACGAAGTTCACCGCGCGCAGGTTCGGCAGCACGTGCCGCGTGACCGGCAACGCCGCGGCCTCGGGCAGCAGCCGCTGGAACTCGGCCACGCTCAGGTACGCCGCCAGCCACGCGAACGCCTCGTCCGTCCGCGCCCACACGCCGACGTTCGCCGAACCGCCCTTGTCACCGGAACGCGCGCCGACGAGCGTCCCGAGCGGAACCCGCCGGGTTGGACCGAGGTCGGACGCGGCCGGCACATCCGGCGCCGGAACGTCTTGCAGCGCAAGCGATTCGGCAGCCGGCGCGATGTCGACGCGCGTCCCGTCCGGCAGCACAGCGAGGTGCGGGACGTCGGGCGCCGGCACGTACGCGGACGTGAACACGCCGTACGGCGCCGCGTCCCCCGGCGGCGCCGTCACGTGGAAACCCGGATACGACGCCAGCGCCAGCTCGACGGCCGCGCCGGAGAACGCGCGGCCCAGCGCCTTCGGGTCCGGCCCGCGCGCCACGCAGTGCAGCAGCGCCGCCGCCTCCTCCTGGACGGACGCGTCCGGGTGATCGGTGCGCGCCAGCGTGAACGTGCAACCCGCATTGCCCATAGCGTCCTCAAGCTGCGCGCGGACGAGGTCCGCCTTCGCCTCGATGTCCAGGCCGGTGAGCACGAAGGTCACCTCGTTGCGGAACCCGCCGAGCGTGTTCAGCCCCACCTTGACCGTCGGCGGTGGCGGCTCGCCGCGCACGCCACTGATGCGCACCCGATCGACGCCGTCGGCCGCGAGCGTGATCGTGTCGAACCGCGCCGTCGCGTCCGGGCCCGCGTAGCGCGCGCCGCCGATCTCGTACAGCAGCTGGGCGGTGACCGTCCCGACCGACACCTCGCCGCCCGTGCCGGGATGCTTCGTGATCACCGACGTTCCGTCCGCGTGCACCTCGGCGATCGGGAAGCCGGGCCGGCGCAGGTCCGTGATCTCGCGGAAGAACGCGTAGTTGCCGCCGGTCGCCTGCGTGCCGCACTCGATCACGTGCCCCGCCACGACCGCGCCGGCGAGCTCGTCGAACGAGGTGCGCGTCCAGCCGAAGTGCGCCGCGGCGGGCCCGACGACCAGCGACGCGTCGGTGACTCGCCCGGTGACGACGACGTCCGCGCCCGCCCGCACGCACTCGGCGATGCCCCACGCGCCGAGATAGGCATTGGCTGCGAGGACGTTGCCGAACCCGAACTCGTCGGCGCGCTCGCGCAGATCGTCACCCGCGACGTGCGCCACCTTCGCGTCCAGCCCGAGGCGTCCGGCGAGTTCCTGGACGGCCGCCGCGAGGCCCGCCGGGTTCAGCCCGCCCGCGTTCGCGACGATCGTCACGCCCCGCTCGAGCGCGGTGCCGAGCGAGGTCTCCAGCTGGCGCAGGAACGTCTTGGCGTAGCCGAGGCTCGCGTCCTTGAGCCGGTCGCGCGCGAGGATCAGCATCGTCAGCTCGGCCAGGTAGTCGCCGGTGAGCACGTCGATCTCGCCGCCGTCGAGCAGCTCGCGCATCGCGTCGAACCGGTCGCCGTAGAAGCCGGAGCAGTTCGCGATCCGCAGCGGAGCGGTCACGCGTGCGCTCCGGCGGGCCGTCCGGCGCCGGGCGGGCCGGCGAAGGCCTGCGCGATGTCCAGCCACGCGTCGGCGTCGGCGCCGATCGCGACCAGCGCCAGGTCGTCGCGGTGCCGGCGCTGTGTGACGCGCAGGCAGAAGTCCAGCGCCGGACCGGTGATTCGCTGCGCCGCGTCCTCGGGTCCCCACGTCCACAGCTCGCCGTCGGGGGCGGTGAGCTCGACGCGGAACGGTTCGGCGGGCGGTGTCCGGTCGTTCACCGCGTACGCGAAGTCGCGCGTCCGCACGCCGATGTGCGCCACGTGCCGCAGCCGCGCTGTGGGCGTGCGCGTGACGGCGAGCGCGTCGGCAACGTCCTGGCCGTGCGCCCAGGTCTCCATCAACCGCGCGGTCGCCATCGAGGACGCGCTCATCGGCGGGCCGAACCAGGGCAGCTTGGTCCCGGCCGGGACGGCGGCGAGCGCGCCCGTCAGGTCCGCGCGCCCGGTGCGCCAGCTTGCCAGCAGTTCCGGCGGCGGGGCCGCGGCGCCCTCGGCAGCGGCGTCGTCGACGAACGTGGCGATGCGCGGCAGCGCCGCCTGCAGTTCGGCGGCGAACGCGTCCGGGTCGGTCGCGGCCAGCACCGCCACGCCGTCCGTCCAGGCCAGGTGCGCGATCTGGTGGGCGATCGTCCAGCCCGCGGACGGGGTCGGGCGCGCCCAGTCGGCGTCGGGCAGGTCTGCGACCAGGGCGTCGAGGTCGGCGCCCTCCGCGGCGAGGTCGGCGAGCAGCGCGGCGTTCAGGTCCGTCACCGTGCCAGCCTGACACTGCGGCACCAAATAAATCAAGCCCGCTTGCTTGTTTCGCTCTCAATCTCGCTGATCAAGAGCCCGAAATGGCCGCCCGGGCGGCCGGAACGCGCTGTTGATCACGGCAGGTGGGACGCCGCTGCTGTGCCGCTCGCTCAGGACAGCCGGCGGACCAGGCCCAGCGGCGCGTGCCGCATCACGAACCCGAGCGGCACCCACGGCCACGGCGGCACAGCTGCCGTCGCCGGCTCGCGCTCGATCGCGCGCACCATCGACCGGACCCCCTTCTCGGTGCTGACCATGAGCGGCGTGCGTCCCGCCACCTGGTCGTTCATCTCCGAGCGGATGTAGCCGGGGAAGATCGTGGTGACCTGGATCGGCGAGCCGAGGACGTCCGCCCGGATCCCCTCGGCGAGCGCGGCCACGGCGGCCTTCGACGCGGCATACGTGGTGAGCGTGCGGGGCAGGCCGCGCATCGCGGACATCGACGAGATCACCACGAGGTGGCCGGCGTTGGCCGCATGGAACTGCCGCATCGCCGCTTCGCACTGAGCCAGCGCGGCTATGAAGTTCGTCATCGCCGTCTCGCGGTTCGCATCGAACCGTCCGCTGCCGATCGGCGCGCCCTTGCCGAGCCCGGCGTTGACGATCACCCGGTCCAGCCCGCCCAGCTCGGACGCGCTCGACTCGAAGACCTCGAAAACCGCGTCGTGATCGTTCACGTCCAGCTCGCGGACGACGACGCGCACGTCCGGGTGCGCAGCCGCGATCGAGCCGCGCAGCTCCTCGAGCCGGTCCAGCCGCCGGGCACACAGCACCAGGTCATGGCCGCGAGCGGCGAACTGCCGCGCCATCTCCGCGCCGAGTCCCGAACTCGCACCGGTGATGAGAATCCGCTTACGCAGCAAGGGAATTCACTCCGATCCGAACGGCCACTCGGCCTGCGCCGGCGCCTGCTGAGCGCTGCGCCGCAGTCGGTGCTGGACGGAGGCCGCGGCGGTGCGCACGGCGGCGTCCACGTCCACACCGCTCTGGTCGGCGAGCAGGTAGATGCCGTAGGCGAGCTCGCCGAAACGATCCGTCCAGTCCGGTGTGGGACGGAACGGGCGCCGTCCCCGGTCGGTCGCGTCGGTGACGGCCGCGGTCAACGCGCCGAGCAGCGACTGCAACTCCAGCAGCAGCGTGGGGACGGGGGCGTGCAAGTCGGCGGCGTCGGCGGTGCGCGTCACCACCTCGGTGAGGGACTCCACGACAGGACAACCTACTGGGCGTGCCGAGCGCGCAAGTAGGCTGCCAGCCAACGATGGGCACTCCAGAATCCAGCAGGCCGGCCCGGTTGCGGGTGGGGGTCGTCGGCGCCGGGCGCGTCGGCAGCACCCTGGGCGCCGCGCTGGCCCGCAGCGGCCACGACATCACCGGCGTCGTCGCGGTGTCCGCGGCATCGCGGGCGCGTGCCGAACGGCTGCTCCCCCAGGCTTCGGTGCTGCCGACGGACGAGGTTGTCGCCGGCGCGGACCTGGTCCTGCTCGCGGTGCCGGACGACGCGCTGCGCCCGCTGGTCGCCGGCCTGGCCGAGACCGACGCCTGGCGCGCCGGGCAGCTGGTCGCGCACACCTCCGGCGCCCAGGGCATCGGCGTGCTCGATCCGGCCGCCGCGCGCGGCGTCGTCCCGCTCGCCCTGCACCCGGTGATGACGTTCGTCGGGCGCCCTGAGGACCTCGACCGCCTCGACGGTGCGCCGTTCGGGGTCACCGCCGACGACGACCTGCGCCCGGTCGCCGAGTCGCTGGTCCTGGAGATGGGCGGCGAGCCGGTCTGGGTGCCGGAGTCAGCGCGTCCGCTCTATCACGCCGCGCTGTCGGTCGGGTCCAACCACTTGGTCACGCTGATCGCGGACGCGCTCGCGCTGCTGGACGGCGCCGGCGTGGAGCGCTCCGACCAGCTGCTCGCCCCGCTGGTCAGCGCTGCCCTGGACAACGTTCTGCGGCTGCGCGACGGCGCGCTCACCGGACCGGTCTCGCGCGGGGACGTCGCCACGGTGGCCGCGCACCTGCGCACGCTGCAGGCGGCCGCGCCGGACGTGCTGCCGTCGTACCGTGCGATGGCGCGGCGAACCGCGGAGCGGGCGCGGGACGCGGGACGGCTGGACGGCACGCAGTTCGCCGCGGTGATCGAGGTGCTGGACGCATGAAGGTGGTGCATTCGCGCGCGGACTTCTTCGCGGCGCGCGAGACCTTGAGCGGGCCGGTCGGCCTGGTACCCACCATGGGCGCGTTGCACGCCGGCCACCAGGCGCTGATGACGGCCGCCCGCGAGGCGAGCGAGTCGGTGATCGCGACCGTCTTCGTCAACCCGCTGCAGTTCGGGCCCAACGAGGACTTCGGGCGCTACCCGCGCACCCTCGACGCCGACGTGGCGCGCTGCGAGGCGGCAGGCGTGGACGTGGTGTGGGCGCCGTCCGTCGAGGACGTGTACCCGGGCGGCGCCGCGACGGTGCGCATCGACCCGGGGCCGCTCGGCGACCGGCTGGAGGGTGCTACTCGTCCGGGGCACTTCGCCGGCGCGCTCACGGTGGTCGCGAAGTTCTTCGGGCTGGTGCGCCCCGCGGTCGCGTTCTTCGGCGAGAAGGACTATCAGCAGCTGACCCTGATCAGGCGGATGGCCGCCGACCTCGACCTGATGGTGGCAGTGGCCGGCGTCCCGACCGTCCGCGAGGACGACGGCCTGGCGCTGTCCAGCCGGAACGTGTACCTGTCCGCGGACGATCGCGCGCAGGCGTTGTCGCTGTCGCGCGCGCTGTTCGCCGGCCAGGACGCCGCGCCGGGCGGGGCGCAGGCCGTGCTCGCCGCGGCGCGCGCCGTGCTGGACGCGGCCCCCGGCGCGGACGTCGACTACCTGGAGCTGACCGATCCCGAGCTCGGCGCCGCGCCCGCGTCCGGACCGGCCCGGCTGCTGGTCGCCGCGCGCGTGGGCACGACCCGGCTGATCGACAACGTCCCGGTGACACTGCCGTGATCAGCCTGCCGCGGCGACTGGCCGCCCCGGAGCCGGGCTGGACCACCGAGACGGACGTGGTGATCGTCGGATCCGGCATCGCCGGCCTCACCACGGCGCTGCACATCGCGCGGCACTCGCAGCTGCGAATCACCTTGGTGACAAAGGACATTCTCGCCGCGGGGTCGACGCCGTGGGCGCAGGGCGGCATCGCCGCAGCGCTCGGCGCGGGCGATTCGCCGGAGGAGCACTTCACCGACACGATCGTGGCTGGCGCGGGTGTGTGCGACGAGGCCGCGGTGCGGGTGCTGGTGCGCGAGGGCCCGGCCGCGGTGCGTGAACTGGCCCAGATCGGCGCGCGTTTCGACCGCGCCGGCGACGGCAGCTTGTCGCTCACCCGCGA
>DASRSS010000228.1:0-12622 GCA_035656335.1 Jatrophihabitantaceae bacterium
GACGACGCCGCGGCGGCGGTGTGCGACTGGCCGGCCTTGGCGCCGGCGGCTGACCGGCCGGACTTGATCGCGATGATCGCCTTCTGCCGGGCGACGCGTCGCGCGATGTGCGCGAAGCGCCGCGGATTTCCGAAGGACTCCAAGTAGAGCGCGATGACCGACACCGACGGATCGTGCTCCCAAGCGAGCAGGAGGTCGTTGCCGCTCACGTCGGCCTTGTTGCCGATCGAGACGAATTGGGCGATGCCGAGTCCACAGCGGGCGGCGGCGCCGACCACGGCGATGCCGAGTGCGCCCGACTGGGAGACCAGGCCGAGACCACCCGGCCGCATCGGCATCGCGGCGAACGTGGCGTTGAGGCGGACCGCCGGGTCGGTGTTGAGCACGCCCAGGCAGTTGGGCCCGATCAGCCGCATGCCGTAGCGGTGCGCCAGCGCGGTGATCTCGCCCTGCCTGTCCCGCCCGTCCGCGCCGGTCTCGGAGAAGCCGGCGGTGAGCAACAGCAGGCCGCGCACCCCGCGCTCGCCGCAGCCCCGCACGACGTCGGCCACCCGGTCGGCCGGTACGGCGACGATGGCGAGGTCCGCTGCCACCGGTAGCTTTTCGGGGGTCGGCACGCATTGGACGCCCTGCACGTACTGGTAGTTCGGATTGACGGCGAACACCTGGCCGGTGAAGGCGCCGTCGAGGATGTTGCGCAGCACCTCGTGCCCGACGGCGCCGGGGCGGTTGCTCGCACCGACGACGGCGATCGAGTGCGGCGCGAGCAGGAACCGCAGGCTGAGCGCGTCGGCTGCCTGCTCGCGGTCCGTGATCGCGCTGATGGTGGCTTCAGCCGGCTCCAGGTCGATGCGCGCATGCACCGTTCCCGCGTCGATGTCGGTGTGCAGGCGCAGCCCGCTCTCGGCCAGCAGCTTCAGCGCGGTGGCGTTCTCGACGAGCACGTCGGCCTCGAAGCGCGCGATTCCCTCGCGGCGCGCCAGCTGCGCGAGATACTCCACGAGCAAGGTGCCGATGCCCTGGCCGTGCCTGTCGTCGTCCACGAGGAAGGCGAACTCCGCGGTGGCATCGGCGCCCGTGCGGCGCTGGTACTCGGCCACGCCGACGATCTCGCCGAGCACGGTCGCGACCACGGCATGCCGGCTGCCGTCGCCCCGGGCCAGCAACCGGTCGACGTACTCGACGGCGACCTCGCGGCTGAGGCTGAAGAAGCGCAGGTAGAGCGACCGCTGGGAGGCCCGTTCGAAGAGCTTCGTGAGTTCGGCTCGGTCGCCGGCACGCGCGGGGCGTAGCCGGACCAGCCCGCCGTCCGAGCGGACCGCGTCGATCGCTTCTGGTTCTGACGGCGTGCGCAGTGTGGTCACGGCACCAAGCGTTCATCGCGGAAGCTACGGCGGACAGGGGCCAAGGTCCCGCCGGGACGCGCCCTTGTTCACTGAGGTAGCGGAACCGTCCACACCAGCTCGGTGCCGCCCCCGGCGCGTGGACCCGCACTGAAGCTGCCGCCGAGGTCGGCCGCCCGCTGCCGCATGTTCGCCAGCCCGCTCCGCCGGCCGCTGCTCGGCAGCCCGACTCCGTTGTCACGGACCCGCAGCACGAGCGCGTCGCCCGCCTCGATGCGGACGTCGACCCAGGTGGCCTTCGCGTGCCGGGCCACGTTCGACAGCGATTCGCGCAGCACGGCGAACAGCTGCTCGGCCGCGACCGGCGGTATTCGGCCGTCGATCGCCCCGGCGAGCTTCACCGAGGGCGGAAAGCCGAACTGCTCCGTGGCGCTGTCGATCAGGTGCAGTACCCGGGTACGCACGCTGCCGGCCGGCTCGTCCGCCGGACTGGAGTGCAGCGCGTAGATCGTGCCGCGGATCTCTCGGATCGTCGCGTCGAGATCGTCGATCGCGTGGTGCAGGCGGGCTTTCGTGTCGATGTGCTCGACCAGCCGGGACGCACTCTCGAGTTGCATTCCGATCGCGAACAGGCGCTGGATGACGAGGTCGTGCAGGTCTCGCGCTATCCGGTCGCGGTCGGCGAAGACGGCCAGTCGCTCGGCATCGCGGCGCCGCTCGGCGACCTCCATCGCGACAGCGGCCTGATTCGCGAACGCCTGCAGCGTCGCGGTGACCTCGGGTGTGAACGCTGCATGGCCAGGTCTGCGCAGGGTCCCGAGCACGCCGCGGGCCGTGCCGTGGACGCCGAGCGGTACGTACAGGCCGGCGGCCCAGCGATCGGGCTCACGGGAGACGAGGCCCTCGTCGTCCGGCGGCAGGTCGTAGGTGATCACCGGCGCTCCGGTGCGGAAGGCACGACCCGCGCCGCTGTTGTCCTGCGGGAGCACCATGCCTCGGTAGCGCTCGTCTCCTGCGCCGTACACGACGTCGATCACGAGCTCGTCTTCCTCGGGCAGGCAGATCACCGACAGATCGGCGTCAGCGATGGTTGTCGCGTGCGCGGCGACCAGGTCGAGAACCGCGCCCGGTTCCGCGCCGGAGAGCAGCGCGATCGAAACCTCGGACGAAGCCTGGTGCCAGCCGCCCCGCTCCCGGGGCCCGTCGACCGCGAAGGTCTCCTGACCGGTCATCCGGCCGCCTGCGGGGCAGCTGAGCCTGCCAGCACCTGCCGCGTGCCGGCGGCGATCTGCAGATCCTCGCGGGCGGTCACGACGAGTACCCGCACCGCGGCCGTAGTGGCCGAGATGTCGGCGTCGGGGCTGGCGGCGCAGTTCGCCTCGTTGTCGAGCGCGACGCCCAGCCAGCCGAGCGCGGTGCAGGCGCGCTGCCGAATCGACGCCGAGTGCTCGCCGACTCCGCCGGTGAACACCAGCGCGTCCAGTCCGCCTGCGGACGCGGCCATCGCGGCGATTCCGCCGACCAGCCGGTGAACGTACACGTCGACGCCGAGCTGTGCGTCGGCGTCGCCGGCGGCAGCTCGTCGCTCTGCTTCACGCAGGTCCGCAGTGCCGGCGAGCGCCAGCAGCCCGGACCGTTCCTCCAATGCCGCGGCCACCTCATGCGGCCGCAGCCGCTCATGCTCCTCCAGCCACAGTACGAGGCCGGGGTCCACACTGCCGGAGCGAGTGGCCATCATCAGCCCCTCGAGCGGAGTGAAACCCATCGTGGTGTCAACGCTGTGCCCGTCCACGACGGCCGCGAGTGACGCGCCCGCGCCTAGGTGGCAGGTCACCAGCCGCGGCCCGTCGCTCGTCCGGCCGAGCAGCTCCGCGGCGCGCGCTGCGCAGTAGGCGTGCGAGAGCCCGTGGAAGCCGTAACGCCTGACGCCGTAACGCGAACGCCACTCGCGCGGCACCGGATACGTCGCGGCCGGCTCCGGCAGGGTCGTGTGGAAGGCGGTGTCGAAGCAGGCTACGGCCGGCACGTCCGGATACACCGCGGTGACCGCGTCCAGGGCGGTCAGCGACTTCGGTTGATGCAGCGGCGCCAACGCAGTGAGTTCGTCCAGCTGCGCGCGCACCGTCGCGTCGAGCCGCACCGGCCCGGTGAACCGAGTACCGCCGTGCACGACGCGATGGCCCACCGCGTCCGGTGCGGGCCAGTCGCGGACGGCAGCCGCGATCGCATCGGCGTCGAGCCCCGACGTCTCGGCAGCCAGGTCGACCGAGGCGATCACCTCGCCGGAATCGTCCAGCAGCCGCAGCTTCAGGCTGGACGACCCGGCGTTGACGACGAGGATTCTCACGGCGCGTACGGCCAGGTCCAGTCCGCGATCGATGGATCGTCCTCACCGTGCTCACGGGTGTAGGCCCGCGCCGCCAGCCGCGCGTCGGCCATCTGCTGCCGCAACACCGCCGCCGAGCCGTCGAGGCTCGGCACCCGGTCGATGACGTCCATGACTAGGTGGAACCGGTCGAGGTCGTTCAGCATGACCATGTCGAACGGCGTCGTCGTGGTGCCCTCCTCCTTGTAGCCACGCACGTGGAACTGGTGGTGGTTGGTGCGTCGGTAGGTCAGCCGATGGATCAGCCACGGGTAACCGTGATAGGCGAACACCACGGGCTTGTCGGTGGTGAACAGCGCGTCGAACTCGCGGTCCGGCAACCCGTGCGGATGCTCGGTGTTCGGTTGCAGCCGCATCAGGTCCACGACGTTGATGAGGCGTACCTTCAGCTCGGGCAGATGCCGGCGCAGCAGGTCGGCGGCGGCCAGCGTCTCGAGCGTCGGGATGTCCCCGGCACAGGCGAGGACGACGTCCGGTTCGCCGTCGGTGGTGCTCGCCCAGTCCCAGATGCCGAGGCCTCGGGTGCAGTGCGCGATCGCATCGTTCATCGGCAGATACGTCCGCGCCGGCTGCTTGCCGGCCACGATCACGTTGATGTCGTGGCGGCTGCGCAGACAGTGGTCGGCGACCGACAGCAGCGTGTTGCTGTCCGGCGGCAGGTAGACGCGCACGATCTCGGCCTTCTTGTTCACGACGTGATCGATGAACCCGGGGTCCTGGTGCGAGAACCCGTTGTGGTCCTGGCGCCATACGTGCGAGGACAACAGGTAGTTCAGCGACGCGATCGGCCGGCGCCACGGGATGTCGCGGGTGACCTTGAGCCACTTCGCGTGCTGGTTCAGCATCGAGTCGACGATGTGGATGAACGCCTCGTAGCAGTTGAACATCCCGTGCCGACCGGTGAGCAGGTAGCCCTCCAACCAGCCCTGGCACAGGTGCTCGGACAGCACCTCCATCACCCGCCCGTCCGGCGCGAGGTGGTCGTCACCGGGGACGGTCTGCGCATCCCACGCGCGGTCGGTTTGCTCGAAGACGTTCTGCAGTCGGTTGGACGCCGTCTCGTCCGGGCCCATCAGGCGGAACCGGTCGCGGTTACCGGCGATCACGTCGCGCAACCAGGCGCCGAGCACCCGGGTGGCCTCGCTCGTCGCGATGCCGGGACGTTCGACCTCGACCGCGTAGTTGCGGAAGTCGGGCAGGTCCAGCTCGCGGAGCAGAACGCCGCCGTTGGTGTGCGGGTTCGCGCTCATCCGCCGTGTGCCGGTGGGCGCGAGCGCTCGCAGTTCCTCGGCCGGCCGACCGTCCGCGTCGAACAGCGCCTCAGGGCGGTAACTGCGCAACCACCGTTCCAGCTGCGCGCGGTGTTTGGCGTCGCTACGCGGCTGCGTCAGCGGGACCTGGTGCGCGCGGAACGTCCCCTCGACCGGCACTCCGTCGACCTCCTTCGGCCCGGTCCAGCCCTTCGGGGTGCGCAGCACGATCAACGGCCAGTACGGCCGCCGAGCGGGCGCGTCACCGTCCCGCGCCTCGTGCTGGATGGACGCGATCCGATCCAGCGCGGCATCGAGGACGCCGGCGAACAGTTGGTGTACGGCGGCCGGTTCGTCACCGGTCACGAACATCGGGTCGTAGCCGTAGCCGCGGAGCAACTCCGCCAGCTCGTCCTCGGGGATGCGCGCCAGCACCGTCGGATTCGCGATCTTGTAGCCGTTCAGGTGCAGGATCGGCAGCACCGCGCCGTCCGTGGCCGGGTTCAGGAACTTGTTCGAGTGCCAGCTGGCGGCGAGCGGCCCGGTCTCGGCCTCACCGTCGCCGACGACGCACACCGCCAGTAGGTCGGGGTTGTCGAACGCGGCGCCGAAAGCGTGCGTGAGCGAGTAGCCGAGTTCACCGCCCTCGTGGATGGAGCCAGGTGTCTCGGGGGCGACGTGGCTCGGTATCCCGCCGGGGAACGAAAACTGGCGAAACAGCGCCCGCATGCCGTCCTCGTCCTGGCGGATGTGCGAGTACACCTCGCTGTACGTGCCCTCCAGGTACGCGTTCGCGACCAGGCCCGGCCCGCCGTGACCCGGGCCGGTCACGTAGATCGCGTTGAGGTCCCGCTCGCGGATCGCCCGGTTCAGGTGGGCGTAGATCAGGTTCAGGCCCGGCGTCGTTCCCCAGTGGCCTAGCAGCCGCGGTTTGATGTGCTCGGCGCGCAGCGGCTCGCGCAGCAGCGGGTTGTCCAGCAGGTAGATCTGGCCGACGGACAGGTAGTTCGCGGCCCGCCAGTACGCGTCGATCAGGCGAAGCTGCTCCTCGTCGAGCGGGCCGGAGCCGTGGGCGGTGCCGGACGCGGACGGACGCTGCTCGAGAGAGGTCATGGCTTCCACGGTTGTCGCCGGCCACGGACGGAACAAGGCCCATCGGTCGGGCCGTCCCGGGACCTACGTCCCGCCCGGCAGGGCCCGTTCGCACCTAACCTGCGGCGCCTGGCGCAATCACGCTGGACGCAGCAATCCGTTCCCAGGTGAGGACACGACGATGGTGACCGCGGCCAGCTCCAAGACGGCACAGCAGGCTCTGTATCGGGCGGCCGCGCGGGCAACGCTCGCGCCGTCGATCCACAACACCCAACCGTGGCGCTTCGTCGTCCGTCCGGGACGGCTCGAGCTGTTCGCCGACAGCTCACGCGCCGTGCCGGTGGTCGATCCCGAGGGGCGCCAGCTGGCCATCAGCTGCGGCGCGGCACTGTTGGGCGCGCGGCTGAGCCTGGCCGCGGCGGGCTTCGGTGTGCGAGTCGAGCTGCTTCCCGACGCGAGCGCGCAACCGGACCTGCTCGCGGTGCTGGTGCTGGACGAGACCGAGTCCCGCGACCAGTCCGCGCACCGGCTCGACCTCGCGGCGCGCAGCAGGCGCAGCAATCGGCGCGAGTTCGGGGAGGCAAACCTCCGTACCGAGGTCGTCGACGCGCTGCACGACGGCGCTCACCGGGAGGGCGCGTCGCTGCAGTTCGTCACCGGGCTGGACGACCGGATCGCGGTGGCGATGCTCGCCCAGCGTGCTGCCGAGATCCAGCTGGAGGACCCCGCCTACCGCGTCGAGCTGCGCGCGTGGACCACGAACGATCCGGAACGCACCGACGGTGTGCCGGCCGCCGCCGTGCCGCACGTCAGCGGGCGCCCGGACGAATCGCGGGACGAGGTCCCGATCCGTGGCTTCGACACGACCAGCTCCGGGCAGTTGCCCGGCGAGACGCGTTCGAGCCTGCACCAGACGCTGTTCGTCATCGCGACGGCCGCCGATCACCGCCGCGACTGGTTGATTGCGGGCCAGGCGCTGTACCGCGTGCTGCTGGAACTGACCGACGCCGGCTACGTGGCCAGCATCTTCTCCCAGGTCTGCGAGGTGCCGTCGACGCGTCAGGAACTGCGCCACCGGCTGCGGTTGTCGGCCAACCCGCAGCTGCTGCTGCGTGCCGGAATCGCCCCGCCGACCGCACCGACTCCGCGCCGCCCGCTTCCCGATGTGATCCGCGTGGCGGACGACGCCGCGCCGAGCTGACCAGATGAGCGCCCCGGCCGTCACGCGACCGTCAGCCGGTGCCTCACCGTCGGCGATTCGCGTGGCGGCCGCGCAGCCGGTCGACGAGGTGCTGGCCTCGCTCGACTCCGAGCCGTCCGGCCTCACGTCGGCCGAGGCGTTCCGTCGCCTGGCCGTCGACGGCCGCAACGCGGTGTCGACGCACCGAGCTCGGGCGCTGCGCGTGCTGTGGCACCAGCTCCGCTCGCCGCTGCTGGGGTTGCTGCTCGCCGCCGCCCTCGCGTCCGCCTTCGTCGGCGAGCGCAGCGACGCCGCGATCATCGGCGCGATCGTCGCGCTCTCGGTCGGCCTCGGCTTCGTCAACGAGTACCGGGCCGAGCGGGCGGCGCAAGCCTTGCATTCGCAGCTGCATCACAACGTGCTCGCGCTGCGCGACGGGCGGCCGGTGCCGGTCGATGTGACCGAGCTGGTTGCCGGCGATGTCGTCCAGCTTCGGCTCGGCGACATCGTGCCCGCGGACGTCCGGCTGATCGACGCGATCGAGTTGGAGTGCGACGAGTCGGTTCTGACCGGCGAATCGCTGCCCGTGGCGAAGGATTCGGCCCCGGTACCGGCGAATGCCGCGCTGGCCGAGCTCGCCGGGTGCGCACTGATGGGAACCGTCGTGCACGCCGGGTCTGGACGTGGCGTGGTGGTCGCGACCGGCCCGCGTGCGGAGTTCGGCGCTGTCGCCGCCGGGCTTGCGGGGCACGAGGTCGAGACCGGATTCCAGGCCGGTCTGCGCCGCTTCTCGATGCTGCTGGTGTACGTCGCCGGCACGCTGACGACGTCGATCTTCGTGATCAACGTTGCTCTGCACAAGCCGCTCGTCGACGCGTTGCTCTTCTCGCTCGCGATCGCGGTCGGCATTACGCCGCAGCTGTTGCCGGCCGTGGTGTCGACGAGCCTGGCGGCCGGGTCGCGCCAGCTCAGCCGGAGCAAGGTCCTGGTCAAGCGGTTGGTCTGCATCGAGGACCTCGGCGACCTCGACACGCTGTTCACCGACAAGACCGGAACCCTGACCCAGGGACGGATCAGCTTCATGCGCGCGGTGCCGTGTGCGGGGACCAGCACGGCCGAGCTGCTGCGATGGGGGTTGCTGTGCACCGAGGTGATGCCGGGTCCGGACGGTCGAGCCGCCGGCGGCAACGCACTCGACGTGGCGCTCTGGGAGTCACCCGCGGCGACCGCGCACCGTGCCGCGCTGCTGGGTTCGCGGCGGCTGGCGGTGCTGCCGTTCGACCACGAGCGCCGGATGGTTTCGGTGCTGGTCGAGGACGGCGCAGCGACGCCGACGCTCATCACCAAGGGCGCGCCCGAGACAGTGCTCGATCGCTGTGCCGCGGTCACCGAACCGGCACGCGCGGCACTGGCGGCCGAGTTCGCCGCCGGGAACCGGGTGGTCGCCGTCGCGACGCGAACCGCCAAGCCGTCCGCCCGCATCGACGGCACCGACGAGCGCGATCTGCACCTGGCCGGCCTGCTGGTCTTTCTCGACCCGCCCAAACCCGACGCCGCGCGTGCGCTTGGACGGCTGGCGGAGCTGGGGGTCACCGTCCGGGTGGTGACCGGCGACAACGCGGCGGTCGCCGCCAAGGTGTGCGCCGACCTCGGACTGCCCCCGGGCGAGGTGCTGTCCGGCGCGGACATCGACCGGCTGCCCGACGGCGAGCTGGCCGCCGCGATCTCCCGCACCAGGGTGTTCGCGCGGGTGAGTCCGGAGCACAAGGCCCGGATCGTCCGGCTGCAGCGCCTGACCGGCGGCGATGTCGGCTTCCTCGGAGACGGAGTGAACGACGCGCTCGCCCTGCACGCTGCCGACGTCGGCATCTCGGTCGACTCGGCCACCGACGTGGCCAAGGACGCGGCCGACGTCATCCTGCTCGAGAAGGACCTGGGGGTCCTTGCCGACGGCGTCGCCGAGGGCCGCCGGATCTTCGCGAACACGATCAAGTACGTGCTGATGGGGACGTCCAGCAACTTCGGGAACATGTTCTCCGCCGCCGGCGCGTCGACGTTCCTGCGCTTCCTGCCGATGCTGCCCGGCCAGATCCTGCTCAACAACCTGCTGTACGACACCAGCCAGCTCGCCATCCCGAGCGACGAGGTCGACGCCGAGCAGCTGCGTCGTCCGTCGCACTGGGACGTCGGATTCATCCGGCGGTTCATGATCTTCTTCGGTCCGGTCAGCTCGGCGTTCGACTTCGCGACGTTCGCGGTGCTGTTATGGGGCCTGCACGCCGGCGCCGCCGAGTTCCGGTCCGGCTGGTTCGTCGAGTCGCTCGCGACCCAGACCCTGGTGATCTTCGCCATCCGTACCCGCCGGACGCCGTTCTGGCGCAGCCGGCCGAGTCTGCCGCTGACCCTGTCGGCGCTGGCAGCCGTCGCCGTCGGTGCGCTCCTGCCGCTCAGCCCGCTCGCTCGACCACTCGGCTTCGGACGGCCGCCCGCCTCGTTCTACCTGCTGTTGATCGTCCTGGTCGTCGCATACCTCGCGCTGATCGAACTGGGCAAGGCGCGCTTCTACCGGATGGCTGCTGCGCGCCCGCCGGGTGCCGCCGTGGCGAGGCGTCCGCACAACCGGCACCTGCGGCGCAGGGCCGCGTACTTCGTCCACCGGCTGGAGGGCCGGCGTGTCTGAGACGGTTGTGCGTGCCGAGGGGCTGACGCGTCGCTTCGGCGTCGGGCGCGGCATCTTCGATGTGTCCTTCACCGTCGGTCGCGGCGAGGTGCTCGGGTTCCTCGGGCCGAACGGCGCCGGCAAGAGCACCACGTTGCGGGTGCTGCTCGGGCTCTATCGGTCCGATCGCGGGCGCAGTGAGCTGTTCGGGCTCGACCGGCGTCGGGCGGCGGTCCGGGTGAACCGGCGCATCGGCTATCTGCCCGGTGAGCTGGCGCTGTATCCGAGGCTGACCGGGCGCACCCTGCTGGACGCCGTGGCCCGCACCCGCGGGCTGACCGACCGGGCGGAGGAGCGCCGGCTGGTCGACCGCTTCGAGGCCGAACTCGATCGTCCGGTGCGCACGCTGTCGAAGGGTAACCGGCAGAAGATCGGGTTGGTGGCCGCGTTCATGCACCGGCCCGAGCTGCTGATCCTCGACGAGCCGACGGCCGGACTGGACCCGCTGCTGCAGGCGGAGTTCGTGAAGCTGGTGCGCGAGTGCGTCGCGGACGGCCGGACCGTGTTGCTGTCCTCGCACGACCTCGACGAGGTGCAGCAGGTGGCCGATCGGGTCACCGTCATCAAGGACGGCCGGATCCTCGTCACCGACACGGTTGAGGGACTGCGCGGAACTGCGCCGCGCACCATCGAGTTCCAGTTCGCCACCCCGGTCGGTTCCGCCTGCTTCGCGGGCCTGCCTGGCGTTCGGGTCGTGGAGCAGGCGGGTGCTCGGGTGCTGCTCTCGTACGTCGGGAGCGTCGCGCCGATCCTGCAGGTGGCGGCCGGGCTGGACCCGATCACGGTCACGGCTCGTCCGGTCAACCTCGAGGAAGTGTTCCTGAGTTACTACCGGTCCAGGACGGTGGCGGCTGATGCGCGTTGAGCTGACCCGACTGGACCTCCGGCTACGGCGCCGCTCCGCGCTCGCCTACGCCGTCGGTACGGCCGCGTATGCGGTGCTCATCGTGGCTCTCTACCCGTCCTTTCGGGACGATCCGGCGCTGGACCGGTTCACCGAGGGCAGCAACGCGACCGTCGCCGCCCTTTCGGCGCGAGCGGCTCCCTGACCTCACCCAGCGGGTGGATCAACGCCAACCTCTACGGCAACTTCGTTCCGCTGATCCTGCTGTTGATCACGATCGGCTACGGGGCGCACGCGATCGCCGGCCAGAGCGAGGACGGCACGCTGGGCGCTGTGCTGACCCTTCCGGTCACGCGCCGCAGCGTGCTGGAGCAGAAGGTGACCGCCCTGGTGCTGCTGGCGTTCCCCAGTGCGGCCCTGGTCGTGGCCGGAGTCGCGTTCGGGCGGGTCTTCGGACTCACGCTCGGGTACGGCGGGTTGTTGGCGATCACCGCCGGATCGCTGCTGCTGGCGCTCGACTTCGGTCTGCTGGCCATGCTGCTCGGCACGGTTGCCGGCAGCCGGGCCGTCGCCCTCGGCGTCACTTCTGGCCTCGCGCTCGCCGCGTACGTGCTCAGCGCGCTGGCGCCCGTCGTATCGTGGCTGCGGCCGGCGCGGTACGCATCGCTGTTCTTCTACGCGACGGGCTCGGGCCAGCTCGACACACCGCGTCCGGGCCATCTCGCCGTGTTGGCGGCGGTCGGGGTGGTCGCTGGCATTCTCACCGCGGTCGCCTTCGACCGGATGGACGTGCCATAGGCCCGGCGACGGAGCTACTGCATCGTGAAGCGGGCCGCGGTCACCTGCGCGCGAAAGAACTCACCGCGCGCCTGCCGGTCAGTGTCCCACCACCAGGACGCGCGGAACCGCGACGGGATCGTCACGCCGTCGAAGCGCCGCTCCTGCTCGACGACGACGCCGAACGGGTAGGCGCCGAAGTGCCGGCCGTCCGGGTTTCCCCAGCGCAGCATGGACAGCTGCAGCAACTCGCCGTGGTGGCCGATGTGCAGTTGCACCTGCACTTCGTGGCCACCGACCGTCCATGTCGCGCGCACCCGATCCGGGTCGGGGCAGCCGTCCCACCGTGCGGAGGCGAAGGCGGTGGGTACGAGGACGGCCTCGCCGGCGAGTCGGCCGGCCGCGCTGCGCGTCACGTCCGGGCCTTCGCCGGAATGCAGTGGCAGCGCACCGAGGAGTCGCCAGTGCATCTCCCCGCGGCCGTCGGCATAGCTGTCGTAGCCGCGCACCGGCAGCCCGGCCATCCGGGTCCGGGCCGTCCAGAGGAAGCGGTCCGGCGGTGTGATCGTCTGCTCTGCCGCGAAGTAGCGCCACCGCCCGAGCCGGATGAATCCGTGCATCTCCAGCTTCGCGGTGCGCCACATCGGGGTTCCCTCGGCGATCGCATGGCACAGCCAGCGACGCGCTGCCTCCGGCAGGTGGGCGACCAGCCCCGGCTCGAAGTGCCCGTGTGCCGGCGGGGCAACGGCGGTGAGGGACGGAGCCCCCCGCGGGTCTCCCCGCCCGGTGCCGTCAGTGGTCGTCATGGCCGAACCGCGGGCGCTGACCCGCTCGCTCCGTCGAGCCGAGTCCGAGCTCGGCACCGAGTTCGCGCAGCCGCCGCGACTTGTCCCGCAGGACGCGGCCCTCGGCACGCCAGCCGCGCCGGTCGCTGCGTCGCCAGAGCGGCGGACGGCGGCGGCGCCAGTGGTCGGTCGCCGCCTGCCAGCAGCAGTCCTCGGTCAGCAGCACGAGCAGATCGGAACTGCTCA
>DASRSS010000229.1:0-12493 GCA_035656335.1 Jatrophihabitantaceae bacterium
CGACGGTGTCCGCCGCCTGCGGGTGCTCGCCCACCGCGCGCAGCCGGAGCCCCCATCGGGTGTGGAACAGCCCGAAGTGCACTGCCGCCACGATCACGTACGTCGCGTACAGGAAGATCGTGCCGTCGAAGAGCACGGGACCGATGATCGGGATGTCGCCCAGCACCGGGATCTTCCACACGCCGAAGTAGCCGGGGCTGTTGTAGCTCGTGCTGCCCGAGCCGCTGGTCATCAGCGTGTTGAACAGGAACGTGGTCAGGCCGAGCGCGAACACGTTCAGCACGACACCGACGATCACCTGGTCGACGAGGTAGCGGATCGACAGCACGGCCAGGATCGCGCCGAGCGCCAACCCGGCCAGCACGCCACCGAGCACGCCACCCCAGACGCTGCCGACCACCGTGCCGACGAAGGCGGACGTGAACGCGCCGAGCAGCAACTGCCCCTCGATCGCGACGTTGACGACACCGGCGCGCTCGCCGACCACGCCGGCCATCGAGCCGAGGATCAGCGGGATCGCGAGCGGGAACAGCGATCCCTGCAGCAGCGACACCACGTTCAGGCCGACGTCCGTCCCGGCCTCGGACCAGATGATGAACGACAGCACGATGCCGACGACCGCGATCGTCGCGCACCAGCGCGCGGCCAGCCGCTCGGTCACGCGCAGCACCCCGGCGAGGATCGCGAGCACGCTCAGCACGATCACCGCGATACGCGCGTTGACCGTCCAGGAGCCGACATCGATCTTCGCGCCGGGCAACGAGAACTGGAACGTCGAGTCGTGCCGCGATCTCGAGCCCAGCCCGAACAACCACAGCGACAGCAGGCCCAGCACGATCTGCAGCCCGCCCGCGGTGACGTGCCGCGGCAGGCGCGTCTTGCGGATGACCTTGACGCTCACGGCCAGGTTGCTGACGGCGCCGGTGAGGTTCAGCGAGCCGCGGTCCTTGAGACGGAACAGTGCGCGGATCAGGCGCGGCGCGGCGATGAAGATGACGATCAGCGCCTGGATGACGGTGACGATGTCGATCGGCACCGTGGTCCGCGCCTGCATCGTCGCGCCGCCCTCGCGCAGCGCGCCGAGCAGCAGGCCGGCCGCGACCGTCGGCCATGGGCGACACCGTCCGAGCAGCGCCACGGTGATCGCATCGAAGCCGACGTTCGAGTCGATGTTCGGTGTGACCTGGTAGGACGTCGCTCCGCCGAGCGTCAGCGCGCAGCCGGCGAGCCCGGACAGCGCGCCGGCGAGCGCCATCGTGATCATGGTGATGCCGCCGACCTTCATGCCGGCGGTCCCGGCCGCGGCCGCGTTCGCGCCAACCGCCCGCATCCGGAAGCCGAGCACGCTGCGGCTCAACAGCCACCACACCAGCGTCGCCGCGAGAAGCGCGAGGACGATGCCGAGGTTCACCTGCAGCGACGCACCGAACAGGTGCGGCAGCCGCGCCGTCCCGTGCACGATCTTGCTGGCCTGCCCGCCCGGACCGCTGACCACGCCACCGAGCTGGATGAACCAGGCCAGCAGGAAGTACGCGATCCAGTTGAGCATGATCGTGGTGATCACCTCGTTGGCACCCGTGCGCGCCTTGAGGAAGCCGGCAAGGAACCCCCAGAACGCTCCGGCAGCGATGCCGGCCGCCAGCGCGACGATCAGGTGGATCACGTGCGGCAGCTGCCAGGCGAAGCCGACGTAGCCGGAGATCGCGGCGCCGGCGATCACCTGGCCCTGGCCGCCGATGTTGAACAGGCCGGCACGGAACGCGAGCGCGATGCCGAGTCCGCACGCGATCAGCGGCGTGGCCGTGTAGATCGTGTTCGAGATCGGCCGGAACGCCAGCGAGGCGGTGTACGCGTGGTTCGGGTCGAAGATCGCGCCCTCGAACATCGCCTGGTACGCGTCGCGGATCGTGTACCAGGAGTCGCGGAACGTGTCCGCGGGCGACTGGAAGAAGTAGCCCATGTCATTGCGGACGGTCTGGTCCGACAACGCCATCAGGATGCCGCCGATGACGAGCGCGACGACGAACGCCAGCAGCGTCACCAGCCACGAGTCGCCGATCGGCGGACGGCGCTCGACGGCCTTGCGGTCGGTCTCCGGCGGCGGCGCCGACTCGGTCACCGTTGCTGTCATGCGGGGCCCCCGGAAAGTTGCGGAGTGCGGCTGGGGGTCCCCCCACCAATGAGGGCGTAGCCGGTGGGGGAGGAGCAACTTTGCGGGGTGCTCATATTAGTGCCCCGATTCCTTCGTCATCGTCGCCGGCCTTGCTGACCTCGCTGACGTGTTCGGCGGCCTCGGACTGCGCGGCCTGCTCGGACACGCCGGCCATCATCAGGCCGACCTGGTCACGGGACGCGCCGCCGGCCAGC
Organism: Jatrophihabitantaceae bacterium; assembly: GCA_035656335.1. Classification (GTDB taxonomy): domain Bacteria; phylum Actinomycetota; class Actinomycetes; order Mycobacteriales; family Jatrophihabitantaceae; genus DASRSS01. The sequence continues at coordinate 2,368 of DASRSS010000229.1, forward strand.
ACGCCGATGATCTTGCCGCGGTAGAGCACGGCGATGCGGTCGGCGAGGGCGAGCACCTCGTCCAGTTCGGTGGAGACGAGCACGATCGGCGTGCCCCGGTCGCGCTCGGCGACGATGCGTTCGTAGATGGCCATCTGCGCGCCGACGTCGACGCCGCGGGTGGGTTGCGAGATCACCAGCAGCTTGAGCGGACGCGACAGCTCGCGCGCGACGACGACCTTCTGCTGGTTGCCGCCGGACAGCGTCCCGACCGCGCTGGCCGCTGCCGGCGGGCGGATGTCGAACTCGGCGATGCGCTGCGAGGCGTTCTGCGCGATCGCGCCGCGGCGCAGGCTCGGGCCGCGCGAAAACTCGGGCCGGTCGTAGATGTCCAGCACCAGGTTCTCGGCGACGGTGAAGCTGGAGATGAGCCCGTCGTGCTGGCGGTCCTCGGGAACGAACCCGACACCGCGCGCGAGGATCTCGTGCGGGCTGCTGCCCAGGAGCGACTGGCCGTCCAGCTCGATGGTTCCGGCCTCGACCGGACGGGTGCCGATCAGCGCCTCGACCAGTTCCTCCTGGCCGTTGCCCTGCACGCCGGCCAGCGCGACGATCTCGCCGGCGCGGACGTCCAGGTCGATTCCGTCGACGCTCATCTGGCCGCGGTCGTCGAGCACCTGCAGGCCGTTGACTCGCAGCATCACCGGACCGGGTTCGACCGGCTTCTTGTCCAGCGACAGGTGCACGCTGCCGCCGACCATCAGCCCGGCGAGGTCGAGTTCGGACGTGGTCGGCGGGACCTCCTGCACGACCTTGCCCTGCCGGATGACCGTGATCCGGTCCGCGACGGCCTTGACCTCGCGCAGCTTGTGAGTGATGAAGACGATCGACGTGCCCGCTTCGCGCAGCTCGCGCATCACGCGGATCAGGTCATCGATCTCCTGCGGGGTGAGCACCGCGGTCGGCTCGTCCAGGATCAGCACGCCGGCGCTGCGCACGAGCGCCTTGAGGATCTCCACGCGCTGCTGGACGCCGACCGGCAGGTCCTCGACGAGCGCGTCGGGATCCACGTCCAAGCCGTACTGCTCGGATAGCTGGCGCACCCGGGTGCGTGCGGTCTTGCGGTCCAGCCGGCCGAACGGGCCGGACGTGGCCTCGTTGCCGAGCATCACGTTCTCGGCGACGGTGAACACCGGGATGAGCATGAAGTGCTGGTGCACCATGCCGATTCCGGCAGCGATCGCGTCGTTCGGACCGCGGAAGCGGCGCGCCCGGCCGTCCACCAGGATCTCCCCGGCGTCCGGCTGCTGCATGCCGTAGATGACGTTCATCAGCGTGGACTTGCCGGCGCCGTTCTCGCCGAGCAGTCCGTGGATCTCGCCGGGCTCGATCGTCAGGTCGATGGAGTCGTTCGCGACGACCGGGCCGAACGTCTTGGTGACGCCCCGCAGTTCGAGCTTCATCGGATCATCAGTTCTGCAGTCATGAGGTTCGGCAGCACATGCGACGACGCTGCGCCGACCGGAGCGGCCGGCGCAGCGTCGTCGAGAGCTGTTCGGATCAGCTGCCGGCCTTCGGCGCCGACGGCGAGGCGACCTGGATCTTCCCGCTGATGATGTCGGCCTTGACCTGGTTGAGCTCGGACTTCAGCTGCGAGGAGACCTTGCCGTCGAAGTCGTGGAACGGCGCGAGGCCGGTGCCACCGTTGGCCAGCGTGCCGATGTAGTCCTTCCCGGTCCAGGTGCCGGCCGCAGCCTGCTCGACGATGTCCTTGACCGAGCCCTGGACGTTCTTGGTGACCGAGCTCAGGAACTCGCTGCAGTAGTTCGCGGCCTGGACGCAGCCGTCGGTGTCGACCCACAGCACGACACCCTTGCCCTCGGCCTTGACCTCGGCGGCGGTGCCGTTGTTGACCGCACCGGCTGCGGTGAAGATGACGTCGGCGCCGGCGTTGAGGAAGTTCTTGCCGAGCTGCTGGCCCTTGGCCGTGTCGGTGAAGCTGCCCGCGAAGGTGCCCTTCTGGGTCTTCTCGTTCCAGCCCAGCACCTGCACATGCGTGCCGTGCTTCTGGTTGTAGTACTGCACGCCGTCGTAGTAGCCGTCCATGTACACCGTCACCGGCGGGATCTGCAGACCGCCGTACACGGCGACCTTGCCGGTCTTGGAGTAGCCGGCGGCCAGGTAGCCACCGAGGAAGCCGCCCTGCGCCGAGTTGTACTGCAGGCCGACCATGTTGGTGCCGTTGCCCGGGTTGTCGACCTCGGCGAAGTGCTGGTTCGGGTTCGCCTTGGCGGCGTTGGTGGTCGCCGTGCCCATCAGGCCACCGACCGTGACGATCAGGTTGCAGTTCTGCGTGAGCAAGTTGTTGATGTTGGTCGTGTAGTCCGCCTCGGTCTTGGACTGCACGTAGGTGACCTGCGCCTTGCCGTCCTTCTGGGCCTCCTGCATGCCCGCCCACGCGGACTGGTTGAAGGAGTGGTCGTCGATGCCGCCGACGTCGGTGACCATGCACGCCTTGAAGCTCGCGGTCGTGGTGCCGGTGCTGGCCCCGGTGTTGGCAGCACTGTTGGCAGAGCTGTTGTTGTTCGAGCTGGGCTTGCTGCCGCAGCCGCTCAGCAGCAGAGCGCTCGCGGCGAGCGTGGCCAGTGCCACCGCCGTGACATTACGACGCAACCTGATCACCTTCACTAGTAGTGGACGCGGCGCGGGCCGCGTTGGGCCGGCGCAGTCTTGTTCGGACGTCCGAGGACGGGAGCCACCCTAACTCCCCGGTGAGGGCATGGGTCAATGCCAGGGGGCCCTACCGGGCAAAGCGTTATGCAACCTTGCCGATCCCTCTGGACGCGGCGCACGCAGCGCCTAGGGTTACCGCCGACAGGCCGGCCCGCTGCAGGAAGTTGATGATCACCGATGAACCCGGACGAATCGCCCGCCGGGCTGCCGGACCTGACCGGATTCGCGGTTCTCGTGACCGGGGCCAGCGGCAATCTGGGCGCGGGGATCGCCCGCCGGTTCGCCGTGGCCGGCGCGTCCGTCGCGCTGCACTACCACCGGGGCACGGCGGCGGCCGGGGCGCTCGCGGCCGAGCTGGCGTCGGGCGGCACGCGCGCCGTCGCGCTGGCCGCCGACCTCACCGACCCGGACGCGTGCGCCCGGCTGGTCGACGCCGCCGCGTCGGAACTCGGCGGGCTGACCACGCTGATCAACAACGCCGGCGTGCAGCCGGTGACACCGCTGGCCGACCTGTCGCCCGCCGAGTGGCAGCGGGTGCTGGACGGCAACCTCACCGGCGTGTTCGCGTGCACCCAGGCGGCCGCCGCGGTCATGGAATGCGGGGGAACGATCACGCACATCGCCTCGATCGAGGGCAGCCAGCCGGCATTCGGGCACTCCCACTACAGCGCGGCCAAGGCGGCCGTGATCATGCACGCGCGCGCGGCCGCGTTGGAGTACGGGCCGCGCGGGATCCGCGTCAACACCGTCTCCCCCGGGCTGATCGCGCGCGACGGCCTCGAACAGGACTGGCCGGACGGCGTGGCTCGCTGGCACGCGTCCGCTCCGCTGGGCCGGCTCGGCACGCCGTCGGACGTCGGCGACGCGTGCGTGTTCCTGGCCTCCCCGCTCGCGCGCTGGATCACCGGTCATGATCTCGTGGTGGACGGCGGGGTGTCCGTCCACCCCACGTGGTGATCCTCGAAAGGCATGTCGATGCAGAACCGTTGGGACGACGCCGAACTGGTCGAACCGGGCGCGCTCGCCGAGTGCGTCTACGGCTCGCGCCTGCTCGGCAGCGAGCCGACCCTCGTGCTGCACGGCGGTGGCAACACGTCGGTGAAGGCGCGCGTCCGTGACGTCACCGGCGACGAGGTGGAGGTGCTGCACGTCAAGGGCAGCGGCTGGGACCTCGCCACGATCGAGGCGCGCGGCTTCGCGCCGCTGCGGCTGGACCGGCTGCGCGCCGTCTTGCAGGTGCCCGAGCTGTCCGACGCGGCGATGATGAACGAGTTCCGCTGCGCGCTGCTGGACTCGTCCGCGCCGGACCCGTCCGTCGAGGCGCTGCTGCACGCGCACCTGCCGTTCACCGCGGTGCAGCACAGCCACGCCGACGTGATCGTCACGCTGACCAACGTGGCCGACGGCGCCGCGTCGGTGCGGGCGGCGTTCGGCGACGACGTGCTGGTCGTGCCGTACTGCATGCCCGGCTTCGACCTCGCCCGGCTCGTCGCGCGTACCTGGGACGAGCAGTACCGGCCGGGCATGGTCGGCATGGTGCTGCTGAACCATGGGCTGTTCACGTTCGGCGACTCGACGCGGCAGGCGTACGAGCGGCACATCGACCTGATCACGCGGGCGGAGGAGTTCCTGTCGGCTCGCGTGCCGGCTGCTCCGTCCGGGCATCCGCTGCCCGACGTGCCCGCGCTCGAGCTGGCGACGCTGCGCGCGAAGATCAGCGAGCTCGCCGGGCAGCCGATGATCGTCACGCGGCGCACCGACCCGCGTACCGCCGGGTTCGTGGCGCGTCCGGATCTCGGCTCGCTCGCCACGCGCGGCCCGGCGACGCCGGATCACGTGATCCGCACCAAGCGCGTGCCGCTGGTGGGCACCGACGTGGACGCGTTCGCCACTGACTACCGCGCGTACTTCGACGCGAATTCGGGTCGCCGGGGCGTGCCGCTCACGATGCTCGACCCGGCGCCGCGCGTGGTGCTCGACCCGCGCCTGGGCATGCTCACGGCCGGCCGGCGCGGCAAGGACGCGGACATCGCGCGCGACATCTACCTGCACACGATGGACGTCATCGAGGGCGCCGAGGCGCTGGGCGGCTATCGGGCGCTGCCGCCCGAGGACCTGTTCGACGTCGAGTACTGGGAGCTGGAGCAGGCCAAGCTGCGGCTCGCGGGCGCGCCGCCGGCGATGGCCGGCAAGGTCGCGTTCGTGACCGGCGCGGCGTCCGGCATCGGCCGCGCCTGCGCGTCGGCGTTGCTGGCGGCGGGCGCGAGCGTGGTGGGCGTCGACCTGAGCGAGTCGGTCGTGGGCACGTTCAGCGGCCCCGAGTGGCTCGGCCTACAGCTGGACGTCACCGACGCCGACGCGACCGCGACCGCGATCCGCCGTGGTGTCGAGCGGTTCGGCGGCCTGGACGTGCTCGTGGTCGCGGCCGGGATCTTCCCCGCGTCCGCGCCGATCGCCGAGCTGGACGCGGATGCATGGCGGCGCACGATGGCGGTGAACGTCGACTCGGTCGCGTCGCTGTTCTCGGCGGCGCATCCGCTGCTCGCCCTGGCTCCCGGCGGAGGACGCGTCGTGGTGATCGCGTCCAAGAACGTGCCGGCTCCCGGTCCGGGGGCGGCGGCGTACTCGGCGTCCAAGGCGGCGCTCACGCAGCTGTCCCGCGTGGCCGCGCTGGAGTGGGCCGGCGACGGGATCCGGGTCAACCTGGTGCACCCGGACGCCGTGTTCGACACCGCGCTGTGGACACCCGAGCTGATCGCCGAGCGCGCCGCCCGGTACGGGATGAGCGTGGACGAGTACAAGCGGCGCAACCTGCTGCACACGCAAGTCACCAGCGCGGACGTCGGCGCGCTGACCGTCGCGCTGTGCGGGCCGGCGTTCGTCGCGACCACCGGCGCGCAGATCCCGATCGACGGCGGCAGCGACCGTGTCATCTGACCCTGTTGGCCCCGTAGCAGGGCGACACGCCGCGCAGTCACCTGCTCAGGGGCCAACACGCAGGATCGTGCACGCCACCGTGGTCACGCAGGACGACCAGCGGCGGATCCTGACCGACGGCGAGGTCGCGTACTCGCCGGACACCGGGCTCATCACGTACGTCGGCCCGACGCGCGGCCCGGCGGACACCGGCGATCTGGACGCGGCCGGCGCGATCGTGATGCCGGGACTGGTCAACGCGCACACGCACTCGGCGAGGACGCCGCTGCGCGGGTACTCGGCCGACCGCGACCTGCAGTCGTGGCGGGCCGGCATCCGCGCGTTCGAGGTGCTGATGACGGCCGCCGACGTCCGCGCCGGGCTGCAGCTGGCCCTGGCGGAGATGATCCGCAACGGCATCACCTGCTTCGCGGACATGTTCCTGTGGGACGAGACGCTGCTGGGCGACGTCGCGTCCGCCGGCGTGCGCGTACTCGCCGCACCCGCCGTGTTCGGGTACGACGCGCTGGGCTACCCGGCCGCGTCCACGCAGACCGGACGCGACGCGCTCGCGCTCACCGAGCAGCTCGCCGCGACGTTCGCCGGCGACCCGCAGGTGCGCATCGCGTTCGGCCCGCACGCGCCGTACACCTGCCCGCCGGAGCTGCTGTCCGACGTCGCCGCGCGAGCGGCGCGCCTCGGCCTGCCGGTGCACATCCACCTGTCCGAGACGGCGTTCGAGGTCGAGCAGTGCCGTTCGCAGCACGGCCGCACGCCGATCGAGCTCGCGCGCGACTGCGGGCTGTTCGGCGGACCCGTGCTGGTCGCGCACTGCGTCCACCCGGATCCGTCCGACCTCGAGATCCTCGCCGCGGCGGACGCGTCCGTCTCGCACAACCCGGTCAGCAACCTCAAGCTCGGCGCCGGGATCGCACCGCTCGCGCAGTTGCGCGCGGCCGGTGTGCGGACGGCGCTGGGCACCGACTCGGTCGCGTCGAACAACACCCTCGACCTGTTCGAGGAGATCAAGACCGGCACGATCGTGCACCGCGGACGGCACCAGGTGTCCGACCTGATCAGCGGGTCCGAGCTGTTGGACATGGCGACGCGCGACGGCGCCGCTGCGGCCGGGTTCGGCGCGTCCGGAGTGCTGGCACCCGGGCGCGCGGCAGACTTGATCGTGCTCAGCGTGGACTCGACGCGGGCCACGCCGCTGATCTCGCCGGTCTCGTTCCTGACGTTCGCGGCGCGCGGCGACGACGTGCGGCACGTGGTCGTCGGTGGACGCGAGCTGATGCGCGACGGCACGCTGCTGACGGTCGACGAGGACGCCGCCCGCACCGAGGTCGCCGCCACCGCGGCCCGCATCACCACCGAGTTGTCCGCATGAGAGGGAGCCGTCCGTGACCGTTCCACCCGCGCGCCTGGGTCCGCAGGACACGCTGACGCTCCTGCAGGTGCCGGTGGCCGACCTCGCCCCGCGCGTGCTCGTCGTCGGCGACCCGGCCCGCGCCGCTGCGGCCGCGCAGCTGCTGGAGGGCGCGCGGCAGGTCGGCTCGAACCGCGAGTACGTCACGTACACCGGGCACTTCCGGGGTGTGCCGGTCTCCGTCGCTTCGCACGGGGTCGGCAGCGCCGGTGCCGCGATCTGCTTCGAGGAGCTGTGCCGCGGCGGCGCGCAGGTCCTCGTCCGCGCAGGAACGGCCGGCGGGCTAGCCCCGGATGTGCGGGACGGCGCGCTCGTCGTCGCCACCGCCGCGGTGCGCGACGACGGCGTCACGCCCAAGATCGTCCCGCTGGGCTACCCCGCGGTGGCCGATCCCGAGCTGGTGCTGGCACTGCGTGCCGCGGCGTCGTCGAACGAGCTCACCGCGCACCATGGCGTCGTGCTGACGTCCGACCTGTTCTACCCGCACCCCGTGCTGGACGGTGGCCTCGCGCTGTGGCAGCGCGCCCGGTGCGTGGCGGTCGAGATGGAGCTGGCCGCGCTGCTGGTGATCGCCGCGCAGCACGGCGCCCGGGCCGGAGGCGTGTTCGCGATCGACGGCAACCCGCTGGCCGAAAAGGACACGGACATGTCCGGGTACGACCCGTTCCGCGAGGTGGTCGCACGCGCCGTCGCCACGACGCTCACCGTGGCGCTGGACGCACTCGTCTCCGCCTGACGGCGTCAGCCGGGCTGCTTGCCGGCCGGACGGGTCAGCGCAGGGCGCGCCGGGTCAGCGCAGGGCGCGCCGGGTCAGCGCAGCGCGCGCCGGGCGTGCCGGGCCGCGATCCGCTCGCGGCGCAGCCGGTTGCCCTCGATCTGCGCGCGCGTCGAGCGCTCGGTGCGGATGCGCTCGCCGATGCCCGCCGGGTAGCCGGCCTTGGCCAGCCGGTTCTCGTTGCCGGGCACCGCGAAGAACAGCGCGAACAGGATGGACGGCAGCCCGGTACCGACCGCAGTCAGCACCCGGACGTTCAGGGCCGCCGGGATGAACACCAGGACGGCGACGACCAGCGGGCTGATCTGAACGGTCGTCCGGGCGACATAGCGCGGGATCCAGGTGCGGCAGGTCGTGTCGTGCAGCACCCAGGTGTTGTGCCGCGGCGGAAGCGCGCCGCCGAGCGCGTACCAGATCCAGCGCAGCGGATTCGGTCGCACGCGCTCCTGCTCGACATCCATAGGACACATGGTACGCGAACACTTGTCGCCCTAAACATTCGAGTGACACACAACTCGTCCACTTCCGGCGACAGCTCGGTTGTCAGCCCTCCAGCGCGGCCCGAGCGGCGGCGGTGACCCGGTTCAGCGCGTCCCGCAGCCGCTCCAGCTCGGCCAGCTCGATGCCCAGCTTGGCGATCACGGCGGGCGGCACGCGCTCGGCCTTCGCGCGCAGCTTGCGGCCGGCCGGCGTGAGCGCGACGTGCACCTGGCGCTCGTCCTCGGCGCTGCGCTCGCGCGCGACGAGCCCGTTGGCCTCCAGCCGCTTGAGCAGCGGGGAGAGCGTCGCGGGCTCGAGCTGCAGCGCCCGGCTGACGTCGGTAACCGTGCGCGGCGACTGCTCCCAGAGCGCGAGCATCACCAGGTACTGCGGATGGGTGATCCCGAGCGGCTCCAGGATCGGACGGTAGATGGCGAGCACGCTGCGGTTCGCGACGGCCAGCGCGAAGCAGACCTGACGCTCCAGCGCGAGCAGGTCCGCCGTGTCCGCCGCGGGGTTGCGTGCCATCCGTCAGCTCCGTCCCGAACTCGAGCCCCGGCCGGAACTCGCCCTAATACTTAGGAGTCTAACTAATCTGCGGAGCGGGTGAGTTCCGCGATACGTGCGGCCGCAGTCGGGTAGCGCTCGGCCAGCCGCTCCCGGCTGCCGAGCCGGAAGCCGTCCCACTCGAACGGCGGCGAGACGGTCGTGCCGACCAGCGTCCACTCCCCCGCGGACGAGGATCCCTGCCAGACACCGGGCGGGACGGTGAGCTGCGGACGCTCGCCGGCGGCCAGGTCGCGCCCGAGCACCGGCTGCTCGACCCGGCCGTCCGGGTGCAGCAGCAGCATCCGCAGCGGGGCGCCGTCGTAGAAGTGGTAGACCTCGGTCGACGTGAGGACGTGCATCGCCGAGAAGTCGCCGTCCGCGAGCAGGAAGTAGATCGCGTTCGCGTGCCCGTCCGCGGACGTGCGCCGGAACAGCCCGCCCTCCTCGGGCAGCGGCTCGAGCTCGAGCAGCCGCGCGATCTCGGCCGCGTCCATCAGCCCTCCGCCGGAGTCTGGCCCTTGCTGGTCCAGATCACCCGCTGGTCCGTGACGATCGCGGTAATCAACTCGGCGGGCGTGACGTCGAAGGCCGGGTTGATCGCGGTCGTGCCCTCAGGCGCGGTGCGCACACCGCCGAAGCCGACGACCTCGGCCGAGCCGCGGTCCTCGATCTCGATCGCGCCTCCGTCGGGCGTCCCGACGTCGACGGTCGACTCGGGCGCGACCACCAGGAACGGCACGCCGGCGTGCCGCGCCGCGAGCGCCAGCGAGAACGAGCCCACCTTGTTCGCGGTGTCGCCGTTCGCGGTGATCCGGTCCGCGCCGATCAGCACCGCGTCGGCCGCGCCGCGCGCGAGCAGGAACGGGCCGGCCGAGTCGACGGCCAGCCGGAACGGCGCGCCCATCTGCTGCAGCTCCCACGCGGTGAGCCGCGCGCCCTGCAGCAGCGGGCGGGTCTCCATCGCGATCACCTCGGCCAGCTCGCCGCGCTCGAACACCGTCTGCGCGACTCCCAGCGCCGTCCCGCGCTCGACTGCGGCCAGCCCGCCGGTGTTGCAGATCGTCATCAACCGCTTGGCGCCGTCGCCGAGCAGTTCGCGCAGCAGGTCCGCGCCGTTCGCGCCCATCGCCACGCATGCGGCCAGGTCCTCGTCGCGGACAGCCAGCGCCTCGGCCAGCACGGCGTCCGGTCCCTCGTCCAACCGGGTCAGCGCCCGGTCGACGCCCCAGGCGAGGTTCACCGCGGTCGGGCGCGCGGCACGCAGG
>DASRSS010000230.1:0-10349 GCA_035656335.1 Jatrophihabitantaceae bacterium
CGGCGCCGCGCTCGGCGCGACGCTCGGCCGCCGCAGCCGGGCGGCCGCGGCCGTGTCCGGCGCGGCGCTGCTCGCCGGCTCGGCGCTGACCCGGTTCGGCATCTTCGAGGCGGGACGGGCGTCCACGCTCGACCCGAAGTACACCGTCGTCCCGCAGCGGGAACGGCTGGAGCGCAAGGAGGTCGTCGGCGCATGAGTAGCGAGGTCATCGCGCTGTTGGAGTCCCAGCACGACCGGATCGAGGAGCTGCTCGACCGGATCCCGCGCGAGATGGGTTCGGTGCGCGCGCAGGCGTTCCTCGAGCTGCGCCGGCTGCTCGCCGTGCACGAGGCGGTCGAGCGGCAGCTCGTCCATTCCAAGGCGAAGGACGAGGACGCCGGCGCACCGGACAGCCGGATGCACGAGGAGGACGAGGCCGCCGCGCTGCTGACCACGCTTGAGGCGCTCGACGTCGAGTCGACCGAGTTCGAGACGAAGTTCCGCGGCCTGCGCGACGCCGTCCTGCAGCACGCCGAGGCGGAGGAGCTGACCGAGTTCGGCGAGCTGGACGGTGACTTCTCCGACGCGGACGCGGACCGGATTCGCGCCGCGGTCGAGCAGGTCGAGTCCGGCGTGGACGCCATGGAGATCCCGTATGCGCAGATGCAAGAGCGCGCCCGCGCCGCGCTGCGGACCTCCGGCTGAGGGCGCGTCAGCCGGGTTCGCCGCGCAGCTTGCGGCGCACGACGACGGCGATGTCCACGAGCGCGGCCGCGGCCAGCACCGCGAACAGCACGCAGAACCCGGTCGTCCCGACGAGCGCCGAGCCGACGGCTCCGCCGGTGCACACCAGCAGCCCGAACGACGCGAGCACCAGGCGCAGCGTCAACGCGCTCTGCGCCGGCGGCGCACCGCCGAAGCCGGCGAGCGGGTCATGGTAGTCCGGCCGCGCGCGCGACTGCGGATCGCGCTTGGTCGGCTCGTCCTCGGACACCGCGCTTCCAGTCAGGTCGTCACGGCGTCGTCGTAGCGCAGCAGCGCGGCGATGCCGTCCTGCACGTAGTCGTGCGCGTTGGGAGTGACCAGCACGTCCGCCCCGCTGCCGACCACCGCGCGCAGCAGCGCCGAGTCGAACCGGACCTGCTCCGGCTGCTCGACACCCATCGCCTTCAGGTCGTCGGCCGACAGTCCGACCTGCAGCGGCTCCGGACCGATCCACGCGGTCAGGTTCGAGCTCGGGTCGTCGGACAGCACGACGGTGTCCACCTGCGCTCGGCGGACCGCTTCGACCACGCCGGGTACGCCGGCGACGGCATAGCGTTCGCGGCCCAGGTTCTGCTGCAAGTGCTCGAGCACCTCGCGCCGGCGCCGCCACGAGTGCTGCAGCAACGCGTCCCGGACCGCGGTGTCGAGCGGCTCGTCGGACGCGCCGTCCGCCCTCGCGCCGGCCTCGGCCTCGACGATCTCGACGGACGCGGCGTCAAGCACCTGCGGCAGGTCCTCCCTGAGCAACCCGCGGGCACGCGGATCGCCGGCCAGCACGACGAGTTCGGCGTCGACCTCCTCCACCTGGCGGCGCACCTCGTCGGCGACGTCGCGCGCATTGGTCGCCCACGAGTTGTCGACCCGGTTCTGGAAGTGCCGCTCGTCCCACTCGTCACGGCCGGTCTTGTGGATCGGGTAGGGACTGCTGCCGGCGACGCTCGTCGCTCCCGGACGGATGCCCGCGGCGGCCAGGTCGGCGGGCACCGTCACGAGATCGGCGCCGGTGTGGTCGGCGACGACGAGCACGTAGGGCACGCCGGCCAGCCGGGCGGCGAGCATGGGCATCAGGTCCGGCAGCGGGGCGACGCTGGCCTGCGGCTGAGCCGGCGGCTGCGGCATCAGCTCGTCCAGGACCACCTGGCCGTCGACGGCGACGACGACCTTGCCGTGCGGTCCGCCGACCTCGGGCGGCTCGGCGAGCGCCTCGTCCATCGCCCGCAGGTTGTCCTCGCCGGCACCGCCCGCGGCGAGGGAACGGCGCAGCTCCTGCCAGCGCAGCTCGACCTCGTGGGCGCCGCTCTCGGTCGTCCGGGACGCGTCGAGATAGGCGGTGACGAACGGTCCGTGGTGGTCGTACAGGGAGCTGATCGAGTCAGGAAACGAGCGCATCGTGCTGATCCTTTCCGCCGCGCCTGCCGGAAAACGTCACAACCGGGCTACCCCGCCGCGCGGACGCGCCAAACAACGCGCGGCCGCGCCGGTCATTCGTCGGCGAGCACGTGCCCGTACCGGCCGCGGACCCGCTCGCGCACCGTTCGGTCCTCCCGGGACGCCGGCTGGATGAAGATCTCGTCCAGCTCGGGGAACTCCGTGTTCAGCTGCTCTGCCACGCGGACACACGCGCGCTCGAGCTCGCCGGCGCTCACCGTGTCCACGAAGTCCACGCGCGTGCACAGCAGGACGCGTCCGGTGCCGGTGAGCATCGTGAGCAGGTCCACGACGTCGACCACCTCGTCCTGCTCCTCGAGCCGCTGCTCGATCGCGCGCATCAGCCGCGGGTCGGCCTGCTTGCCGATCAGCAGCGCCTCACAGGTGCGGGCGAGCACGAACGCGACGACGAGCAGCAGGCACCCGATCGCCAGCGAGGCCAGCCCGTCCCAGACCTTCGAACCGGTCAGTTGGTGCAGGCCCACACCGAGAGCCGCCAAGCAGATGCCGACGAGCGCGGCGGAGTCCTCGAGCGTGACGCTGTTGACGGTGGGGTCGATCGGGTTCGCGAGGTACTGGCGCAACGTCTGGTGCCGCCGCTGGATGTGCGCGCGCAGCTGGCGCACGGCCACCCGCAGCGAGGTGCCCTCGAAGACGAACGCGATGGCCAGCGCGGGATAGCTGACCCACAGCATGCCGGAGTCCTCGGCCGGCGAGAGGATCGTGTGGATGCCTTCGAAGATCGAGAACGCGGCGCCGGAGACGAAGATCGCGACCGCGGCCAGCAGCGACCAGAAGTAGCGCTCCTTACCGTACCCGAACGGGTGCTGCCGGTCGGCCGGGCGGTCCGAGCGCCGCAGCGCGACGAGCAGCAGCAGCTCGGTGGTGCTGTCGCCCGCGGAGTGCGCCGCCTCGGACAGCAGCGCCCCGGAGCCGGAGAACAGCCCGGCGACCAGCTTCACCAGGCCCACCCCGACGTTCGCGGCGAGCGCGGTCACCACGCTCAGCGTGCTGTCGCCACCGCCGTCCTTCGCATCGGGCATGGATCGAGCCTTCCCCTCGGACGCGGCAGGCAATCGCCGACCGCACCCGCGGTTTGCCCCGGTCGCGCACGCGGGAACTCTCGTGCTCGTGCAGGCACAGGACGCGAGCGAGTTCGTCCCGGACCGGCGCAGCCTGAGCGCCCTCGCCCGGGCGGCCGCGGGTTGCCGGGGCTGTGAGCTGTACGAGAACGCGACGCAGACGGTGTTCGGCTCGGGCCCGAAGTCGGCGCGGTTCGTCCTGGTCGGCGAGCAGCCGGGCGACGTGGAGGACCGCGAGGGCGAGCCGTTCGTCGGCCCGGCGGGACGGGTGCTGGACCGGGCCCTGCGCGACGCCGGGATCGCTCGCGACGCGGTCTACCTCACCAACGCGGTCAAGCACTTCCGGTTCGAGCGCGCCGAGCGGGGCAAGCGGCGGCTGCACAAGCGGCCGGACGCGCGCCACGTCCGCGCTTGCCACCCCTGGCTCGCGGCTGAGCTGGGCGTCGTCGAGCCGGACGTGATCGTGGCCCTCGGCGCCACCGCGGCGCAGGCGCTGTTCGGCACCGGGTTCCGGCTCACGCAGCACCGCGGCGAGCGGCTGCCGTGGCCGCCGGCCAAGGGACCCTACTGCGGCGACGACGCGACGGTGGAGTACGCGCTGGCCACGCTGCACCCGTCCGCGGTGCTGCGCGGCGATCCCGACTCGCGGCAGGACCGGTACGACGGTCTGGTCGCGGACCTGCGACTCCTCGCCGAATGACCTTGCCCGCGCGCGGTCAGCGGCGCTCGCCGCGCAGCGTCCAGAACGTGACCAGGCCGTAGCTCAGGTGCGGCACCACGTCGCTGATCCAGTCCGTCGTCGACCAGGACGAGACGTCGGTGAGCCCGAGCTTGCTCAGCGGGACGTTCGCCCCCGCCATGGCTGCCGCGCCGAGTGCCGCGGCACCGATCGGCAGCGGCAGGCGCGTGACGATCGGGCGCAACAGGCCGGCGGCCATGCCGATGCCGACACCGGTGAGGATGCCGGTGAGCGGGCCGAGGCCCTGCAGCCGGTTCTCGTGCTCCTCGCCCTCGCCCGGTACCGGGTGGCCGCCGCGCCTGGCCATCTCGTCGACCGCCTGCTGCGGGGTGCTGCTCGCCGGACGGGCCCGGATCGCCATGTCCGCGTAGGTCGTCGCGTTGAGCGCGGTGGTGCCCGCCGCGCCGGCGGCCGCCCCACGCAGGAGGTTGGTGAACATCGCGCCTGCTTCGCTCGCTCGAAGATCGGGACGCTCCACGGGGGCCCGACCTGCTGTGTCGCAGCGGAGCTACCCCGCTGCGCCGCGCCTCAAACGCCTGCTAAAGTCGTGCTACGGCCCGCTTCGGTGGGCCGGACGCCTGTAGGCGCCATTAGCTCAATTGGCAGAGCAGCTGACTCTTAATCAGCGGGTTCGGGGTTCGAGTCCCTGATGGCGCACCGATCTAGAATTCGATCACTTCGAACGAGACGGCCAGCCGGCAGCCCATCCGGGTGCCGGTGGCGCGCGCGAAGGATTCCAGGAACTCCCGCGGCTCGGCCACCGCGCTGTTGCTGAGCCCGGCCAGGTACTGCGCGTGCGCTTCCAGCGAGGCGACACCGGCCTCGAAGTGCTCGGTCACATCCACCCCGTGCCTGCCGTCCGGGCTGCCGGAGACGAGCACCGTCGTCGCGTGCCACGGCGGCAGGCCCTCGTCCAGCAGCTCGCGGAACACCCAGCGGTTGGCGGCGTCCCGGACGCCGTCCAGGACGGCCCGGCCGAGCGCGATGTGGTCGGCCTGGTTGGGCCGTCCGGGCCCCCAGCTGTCGTGGTAGTTGCCGGTGATCACCACGTCCGGACGGTGCCGGCGCACGGCACGGGCGATGTCCCGCCGCAGCGGCAGGCCGTACTCCAGCACGCCGTCCTGGTGGCCGAGGAACTCGACCACGTCGACGCCGACGATCGCGGCGGACGCGCGCTGTTCCTCCTCGCGCAGCGGTCCGGCCTCCTCGGGAGCGAGGCCGTCGATGCCCGCTTCACCGCTGGTGGCCAGGCAGTACACGACGCGCTTGCCCTGCGACGTCCAGCGCGCGATCGCAGACGCGGCGCCGTACTCGAGGTCGTCCGGGTGCGCGACGATCGCCAGCGCCGTCGACCAGGACTCGTCGATCGGCTCCAGGGCCGCCGGCTCGGTCACAGCGTGCTCATGTCGATGACGTAGCGGAACCCGGGGTCGCCCGCGGTCAGCTGTTCGTACGCGTCGTTGATGCCGTCGACGCCGATGACCTGCACGTCCGAGACGATGCCGTGCTCGGCGCAGAAGTCCAGCACCTCCTGCGTCTCCGGGATGCCGCCGATGAGCGAGCCGGTGACGTTCACCCGGGTGCGCGCGAGCAGGCCGCCCTGGATCGGTTCGCGCAGCGGCTCGAGCGCGCCGAGGATGACGTACGAGCCGTCGCGGCGCAGCAGCTGCAGGTACGGGTTGAGGTCGTGGCTGGTCGGGATCGTGCTGACGATGACGTCCAGCGAGCGGGTCGCGGCCTTCATCGCGGCGCGGTCGGCGGAGACGAGGACGTTGTCGGCGCCGGCCTTGCGCGCGTCGTCGGCCTTGCGGTCGCTGCGCGTGATCACGGTGACCTCCGCGCCCATCGCCTTGGCCAGCTTGACGGCCATGCTGCCCAGCCCGCCGAAACCCGCGACGCCGACGCGCGAGCCCATGCCGACGCCGTGGTGCCGCAGCGGCGAGTACATCGTGATGCCGGCGCACAGGATCGGTGCGGCCGCGGCCGGGTCCATGCCGTCCGGGACCGAGACGACGAAGCCCTCGGTCACCACGATCTCGCCGGAGTAACCGCCGAACGTGTGGTTCGTGGTGCCGTGCTTGTCGATGCTGTTGTAGGTCAGCGTCGCGCCGCCGGTGCAGTAGTTCTGCAGGCCCGCGCGGCACTCCTCGCACTCGCCGCAGGAATCGACGAGGCAGCCGACGCCGACCCGGTCGCCGACCGCGTGCCGGGTGACGTTAGCGCCGACCTCGACGACCTTGCCGACGATCTCGTGCCCCGGCACGCACGGGTAGCGCGTGCCGCGCCAGTCGTTGTGCGCGGTGTGCACGTCGGAGTGGCAGATGCCGCAGAACTCGATCGCGATGCGGACGTCGGACGGCCCGACCGCGCGCCGTTCGATCGTGGTCGGAGCTAGCGGGCTGGTCGCGTCGCTCGCGGCCCAGGCGGTGGTCGTCATCGGGATTCCTCGCTCTCTGCCGTGAGGCCGGGCCGGTTGATCAGGTGCGGGACGAGGGCGCGCAACGCCTGGCCGCGATGGCTGATCGCGTCCTTCTCCTCGGCCGCGAGCTCGGCGCTGGTCAGTTCGTACCCGGTCGGGACGAAGATCGGGTCGTAGCCGAAGCCGTTGCTGCCACGCGGATCGCGGATCAGCTGGCCGGGCATGCGTCCGTCCACGACCACCTCGCCGGCGGAGTCGACGAAGGCGACGGCGCAGACGAACGCCGCGCCGCGCCGCTCGTCGGGGGTGTCGCCGAGCTGGCCGAGGACCAGCTGCAGGTTCGCCTCGTCGTCGCCGTGCTTTCCGGACCAGCGCGCGGACAGCACGCCGGGCATCCCGTTCAGTGCGTCGACCGTCAGGCCGGAATCGTCCGCGACCGTGGGCAGGCCGGTGTGCGCGAACCCCTCCCGGGCCTTGATCAGCGCGTTGTCGGCGAACGTCGCGCCCGTCTCCGGGACCTCGTCGTAGGCGGGGACGTCGTCCAGCCCGAGGACCTCAAGCGCGGGCAGTTCCGGCGCCAGGATGCGGCGCAGCTCGGCCAGCTTCTTGGCGTTGCGGCTCGCCAGCAGGATTCGGGTCACTCGGAGAGGGCCCTTTGCTGGATCGCCGACAGCTGGGCGCATCCGGCGACGGCGAGGTCGAGCAGCGCGTCCAGTTCGTCCCGGCGGAAGGGCGCGCCCTCGGCGGTGCCCTGCACCTCGACGAACTCGCCGGAGCCGGTGACCACGACGTTCATGTCCGTCTCCGCGCGCACGTCCTCGGTGTACATGAGGTCCAGGCGCGCCTCGCCGTCGATCACGCCGACGGAGACCGCGGAGATCGAGTTGATCAGCGGTTCCGGACGCGCGAGCGCGCCCTTGTCGCGCAGCCACGACACGGCGTCGGCCAGGGCGACGTACGCGCCGGTGATCGCCGCCGTTCGGGTGCCGCCGTCCGCCTGCAGCACGTCGCAGTCGATGGCGATCGAGTTCTCGCCCAGCGCGGAGAGATCGATGGCCGCGCGCAGGGATCGTCCGATCAGCCGGGAGATCTCGTGCGTGCGCCCGCCGAGGCGGCCCTTGACCGATTCGCGGTCGTTGCGGGTCAGGGTCGCGCGGGGCAGCATCGAGTACTCGGCGGTCACCCAGCCCAGGCCGCTGCCCTTGCGCCAGCGCGGGACGCCCTGCTGGACCGACGCGGCGCACAGCACCTTGGTGTCGCCGAACTCCACCAGCGCGCTGCCCTCGGCGTAGGCCTGCCAGCGGCGGGTGATCGTGATCGGGCGGAGCTCGTTCGGCGCGCGGCCGTCAGGTCTTGGCATGTTTCGGAGCCTAACGAGCGCGGCGGACATGTGAGCGGGCGCCCGTTGCTGGGAAATAAAAGCCTCGTGCGATTTGCTATGCTGATACCAGCAGCCCACCTAGTGGCTGCCGACGGCTCATATTTCGAGCGAGCCTGTCGATCTGTGTCATGTCGTCACCGGCCTGGAACAGGTAGGACGACTTAGCCCGTCTCCGCTGGCGCTATCCGCGCCGCAGCCGGGCTACCAAAACGAAATGGAGAACGCCATGGAAGACAACAACGGAGGCCTCGGCCCCTGGGACGACTAGTCCCCCACACGCGACCGCAGCCGATCCGCTCGACGGATCGGCCAGCACGGTCTACGGCCCGCCCGGAACCACCGGACGGGCCGTTGTGCGTTTCGGCGCGTTTTCGCGGTGCTGCGCTTGCGGTGCTGCGTTGCCGCGCGCTGTCAGTTCGCGTCGTTGCCGTACTGCAGTGTTTCCGGACGCTCGATCAGCAGCGCGTGCGCGGCGGACTCCGCGACCGGACGGTGCCGTGTTCCCGCCGGTACCACGAACAGCTCGCCCCGGGTCAGCTCGACGGACTCGCGCCCGTTCATCTCGATGCGGAACGACCCGTCCCAGCAGAGGAACAGCTCGTCCTCGTCGTGCTGGTGCCAGGCGAACTCACCTTCCAGCTTGGCGACCCGGACGACGGTGTCGTTGGCGGTGACCAGGTCGCGGGGCTGCCAAGGACCGGCTAGCTCGCTGATGACGCTTTCGATCGATACAGGTTCGGCGTGCGCTTCGGTCATGCCGCGATTCTCGCCCAGCGGGACTACTGGAAATCCGGCGACGGTGCCGGCGGCTCGTCGTCGTCCTTTTTGATCTTCGTGGTGTTGTCGATCGGGTAGGTGGCGGGCGGCACTTTGTAGACGTGTCCGGCGGGTGAGGTCCAGACGACGGTGCCGTCGGGTTCGCGGACGACTTGCCAGCCTGCTTCGTGGATGCCGTAGTGGATGCGTTCGCAGGTCGGGACGAGGTTGGTGGCGTTGGTTTCGCCGCCGCGGCTCCACCACCGCACGTGGTGCAGGTCGCACTTGGCCGCGGGACCTTCGCAGCCCGGCGCTCGATGGGGGTCCCCCCGCCAATGAGGGCGTAGCCGGCGGGGGAAGGTGCGGTCGCGGGCTATCACGTGTTGGGCCAGGTCTGTCGGAGGTTCGTACGTGGTGCGCCCGTAGTCGACGAGGTGGCCCAGCTCGTCGGTGACCAGGCGCCGCCAGGTGCCGGACGGGTCTGCCGCCAGTCGCCGGGCGAGGTCGGCCGGGATCGGACCGTGCCCGTCTATCTCGCCAGGTTGTTCATCCACGCCGAGCAGGGTGGAGAGTGCGACGCAGACGTTGATCTGCGGCCGCAGCCGGTGGTAGCGCGGTGCCTGCGCCCCCGCCCGGGTCGCCACACCCGCGTTGTCAATTTCGATCTTCGCGGTGGGATCGAGCTTGGTGTCGCCGTCCTGTCCGGGCGGGTCCATTTTGATCTCCGCGCCGGTTTCGCGGCCGGCCGCGCCAGCGTCGACGTGGTTGACGGCCGGGGTGTCCATTTTGATCTTCGCGTGTTCCTCGTTGAGGTAGTCGGCGCAGATCTGCACCAGCCCGTCCGCGCGACGCTGCGCCTTCGTCCTCGGGTCGTCGGTGGTGCGGATCTGCTCTGCCTTCGCGTCGACGGCGGCGGCGACGGTGGCCGCGCCTTCGGCCGGCAGCGGCGCCCCGACATAGGCCATGCCGTTGTCTTGCGGCAGCACCCACACGTCGCGGTCCTCGGCGGCTCGCGCCGCCTTCTCCGCCGCCGAGCGCGGGTCGGCGGCGATGCCGGCCTTACGCAGCTTGCGGCGGAACGCCGCCAGCGTCGGGGCGGGGTCGCTGATGTGTTCCGGTTCGGGCAGCACCGCCGCCTCGACCTCGCGGGCGGCGGTTTCATCGAGGGTGCGGACGGTGTCCACGACCGCACTCGCGTGCCGGGCCGTCACCCGCCCCTGCTCCAACGCGGTGAGCGTGTCCGTTAGCCGGTGCACCAGGTCGGTGGCGATGTGGATCCGTGCCTGGATGCCGGTGATCGACTCCGCGAGCGCGGTTTTGACATCCTCTTCGGCCCGCTTGCGGTCCAGCTTCGGCGCCGGAGCACCGACGTGCGGTTCGTCGATCAGGGCGGTGATCATCCGAGCCTGCACCGCGGCGGCCCATGCCTGCAGGCGTTCCAGCCCGACCAGCGCGTCGACCCGTCCGGCCTGCGACAACCGCGCCGGATCCAGTTGGGCCAGTACGCCGGCGGTGGCCGAGCCGGGGGTCACGTTGACCGTCCAGGCGGCGGCCGAGGCCGGGTGCAGCCGCACCTCCCACGGGTTCGGCACATGCGCGAACGCGTCCGATCTGTCGAAGTCGATTGCCTGACTCATACGGACAAGCTAGCCGCAGAGTCTGACAATTTTGGTTGCCCGATTCGCCATATCCACAAAGGCGATCCGGTCCATTTCGATCTTCACCCGGACGCCGTCGAACAAGCCGGAACCGCAGCCCGGCAACGAAACGCACGCGAAGATCGAACTGACCGCCGTCGCT
>DASRSS010000231.1:0-1662 GCA_035656335.1 Jatrophihabitantaceae bacterium
CCGCCCCATCCGCGTCGTCACTCTCCGCGCCGTGCGGCACGCCGTCGCCGGCCGACAGTGCGAGCAGGTAGACGCAGCCCCGATCGAGACCGTCCAGCTCGAGCTGTCCGTCCACGGCGGCGTCGATGAACCCGCCCCACGGCAACGAGCACAGGCCCAGCGCGGTCGCGACCGTCACCGCGGCCTGGACGAGATGCCCGGCCTCCAGCAACGTGAACCGGTAGCCGCGCAGCCCGTACTTGGTGCGGGACCGGGCGAACGTGCCGACCACGGCCAGCGTCAGCGCCGGCTGCGGCATCGGGCCGGCGGCGCTGGCCAGCTCGTGAAACGTGGCCGGGTCGACCTCGCCGCGCGGCAGCAGCGCGTGCGCGAGCGGGTCGTACAGGTACGCGCCGGGCGCCAGGCCGTCGACCGCGTGCGCGATCGCGAACACGTCCAGCGGGTACATCGCGCCCCCGGACGGCGTCACCCGCAGTTCGGGACGATCCGGCGACGCGCCCGCCGACAGGCCGAGGACGGTGCCGACCAGCTGCCGGTCCAGCCGACCGCACCGCGCCGGAAGCCGGCTGCGCCGGGCATAGCCGACGGCGCGGAGCTCGCACGGCACCGGCTGCGGAGCCGGCAACGTGATCCGCGGGCCGACGTGCGCGAGGGCCTTGCGGCCGAGCGCGAACGGCGCCCCCTCGGTCGTGGCCAGGAAGCGCCCCGCCGGCCCGAGCGACTGACCGGGAAAGGCGGCGGTCACCTTGCAGGCGAGGTGGAACTCCTCGGCGAGATCGAGCGGCTCGGCGCCGTCCGCTCCGCCGGGACCGCGCAGCTCGTGGCTGAAGCCGCGCAGCGCCGCGTGGACGATCGGGGTCGGTGCGTCGGTCACGTCGCTCCTGTCTGGTCGCGGGTCCGGTCGGGGTTCACGGGAACGGGTGCGGATCGGGATTGACGGAAGCGTCTGCAGGCAGGCGCGGGTGGTCCGGACGCGGCCCGGTGCCGACCAGCAGCGGGTACAGGCCGGGCACCACCGCCCGGATCACCCACAGGCCGGCGGCGCGGACCTCCGGCGCGGTGACGTCGGCGGCGTAGCAGTCCAGCCCGGCGGCGATCACGTCGGCGACGAGCCGGCGGCAGGCCGACTCCGGATCGGGCAGCACCGGCAGCTGCGCCAGCTCGACGTACTCGGCCGGCTCGGGTGCGGCGCCGTCGCCGTCGAGGAACGCGAACGCGTCGACGCGCGCCGGGTCGAGGTAGTAGGCGACGTGCGCGTCCAGGTCGTGGACCTGCTCGGCGGACGGTGCGGGCGTGCGTCCCTCGGCGAGCATGTGCGTGGCCCACTGCATCGTCTGGTGCGCCTCGACCAGCGCCTTGCGGCACGCGTGCGGCAGGCTCGGGTGCGCGGCCGCGCCGACCGCGGCGCCGGGTTGGCCCTGCGCGCCGCGGGCCACCGCGAACACGACCGGCGCACCGGTCGGCGAGTCCAGCAGGTACAGCCGGTACTGCTCGGGCGCACGGTCGAACCGCACGGCGTTGCCCCGCGGCGCGGTCCAGCGCAGCGACGCGCGCAGCGGCCGGGCACCCGTCCTGGCGAGCCAGCTGATCATGACCGCGTCGCGTTCGATCACCTCGAGCAGCGCCGCGTACAGCGCCCGCCACGGATCGGCGTGGCAGGCG
>DASRSS010000232.1:0-1614 GCA_035656335.1 Jatrophihabitantaceae bacterium
TGGCCCAGATCGACTGCGTCCCACCGCGGTACCGGCAGGGCCGCTACCGGCTGCTCAAGTGGGCCGTCGGTGCGCTGCAGACGCATCGCGTGATGGTGTACCTGGATGCCGGAAACCGCGGCTGGCATTCGGCGCACGACATGGCCAAACGCCTTTCCCGCGCGGGGATTCTGCACGCGCGCGGGTTCGCCGTGAACGTCTCGAACTTCGACCCGACGAGCTCGGAGATCGCCTACGGGCGGGCCGTGTCGGGCCTGGTCGGCTGGAAGCGGTTCGTGATCGACACCTCACGCAACGGCGCCACGCCACGTCCCCGCGGCTGGTGCAACCCGCCGTCGCGCGCCGTGGGCCCGCTGCCCGGCACCAACCCGCACAACCGCGACGTCGACGCGCTGCTGTGGATCAAGGCGCCGGGCGAGTCGGACGGCGTGTGCGGCACGAGCAGGATGCCCGCTGGCCGGTTCGACCGGCACGCGGCGACGCGGCTGATGCGCGACGCCGGCTGGTGATCATGAAGAGGGCAGGGTGAGGATCTCGGCGCCGTCGTCGGTGACCACGACGGTGTGCTCCCACTGCGCGACCCACGAGCCGTCGCGGGTGAGGATCGTCCAGTCGTCGTCCCAGCTGTACCAGTCGTGACCGCCGAGGGTCAGCATCGGCTCGACGGTGAACGTCATGCCCGGCGTCATGATCGTGGTCGCGCTCGGGTCGTCGTAGTGCAGGATCGTGGGCTTGGTGTGGAAGCTCGGGCCGACGCCGTGCCCGGTGTAGTCGCGGATCACGCCGTAGCCGAAGCGCCGCGCGTACGACTCGATCACGCGGCCGATGACGCTGACCGACCGGCCCGGGCGGATCGACTTGATGCCGCGCAGCATCGCCTCGTGCGTGCGCTCGCCGAGGTCGCGCACCTGCTGCGCCGGCTCGCCCGCGTAGAACGTCGCGCAGGTGTCGCCGTGCACGCCGTCGACGAACGCGGTGATGTCGACCTTGACCACGTCACCGTCGGCCAGCGGGCGATCGTCCGGGATGCCGTGGCAGATCACCTCGTTCACGCTGGTGCACAACGACTTGGGGAAGCCGCGGTAGCCGAGCGTGGACGGGTAGGCGCCGTGCGCGATCAGGTACTCGTGGCCGATCGCGTCCAGCTCGTCGGTGGTGATGCCCGGGGCAACGTGCTTACCCACCTCGACGATCGCGTCGGCGGCGATGCGTCCCGCAACGCGCATGCGGGCGATCGTGTCCGCGTCCTTGACCATCGGGTCGTCGAAGTCGGCCGGGACGCCCGGCTTGGCGTCGACGTAGTGCGGCCGGGCGATCGAGGCCGGCACCGCGCGCCGCGCCGAGACGCGGCCGGGCTTGATGGACGTTGCCGTGCTCATCAGTCCATTGTGCCCGGATCGCATCCGGCGGTCCGCCTCGGTTCAGAACTGGAACTGCGCGACGACGGTCTTGAGCTCCGCCGACATCCGGGCGAGCTCGACGGTCGCGGCGCGGCTGTCCTCGGTGCCCTCGGTCGTGACGCGCACGGCCTCGGCGACGTCGCGGATGCTCTCCGCGATCTGGCCGGAACCCGTGGCGGCCTCGCTCACCGAGCGCGCCATCTCGCTGCTGGTC
>DASRSS010000233.1:0-18453 GCA_035656335.1 Jatrophihabitantaceae bacterium
GGTACTTCGCGCTAGTGATGGCCACCGGCATCGTGTTGGTCGCGATGCGCAACCACGGCGTGATCACGGTGTCGGTGGTGCTGCTGTGGATCGCGTGCGTGTCGTACGCGGTGCTGATCCTGCTGAACGGCTGGCGGTTGATCGCGTTCCGCGGGGACGTCGCCGCGGATCTCGCCGATCCGCGCCGTGCGTTCGGGCTGTTCACCTTCGTCGCGGCCACGGACGTCGTCGGCACGCGCTGGGCCGCGGACGGGCACGACCGGGTCGGCTTCGTGCTGCTGGTGATCGGCTGGGCCGTCTGGCTGGTGCTCGGGTACGTCGTGCCGTGGACCGCGGTGCTCAGCCACGCGCGGCGCCCGGTGCTGCAGGACGCGAACGGGACGTGGTTCATCTGGGTGGTCGCGAGCCAGTCGATCGCCGTGCTCGCGGCCGCGATCGAGCCGGCCGTCAGCGGCGGACGGCGCGAGCTCGCGCTGCTGGCGGTGTTCTCCTGGTCGGTCGGCGTGTTCCTGTACGCGGCGACGGGACTGTTCGTCGCCGCGCGCATGCTGCTGTACCCGCTGCGGCCGGAGGACCTCACGCCGCCGTACTGGGTCGCGATGGGGGCGACCGCGATCACCGTCGTCGCCGGCGCACGCATCGTGCAGATGGCGGACGCACCGATGGTGGCCGCCACGCGCGGGCTCGCGGCCGGCACCTCGGTCGTGTTCTGGGCGTTCGGCAGCTGGCTGATCCCCGTCCTCGTCGCGGCCGGCATCTGGCGGCACGCGGTGCACCGCATCCCGTTGCGCTACGAGACCGCGCTGTGGAGCGTCGTGTTCCCGCTGGGCATGTACGGCGTGGGCAGCCACTACCTCGGTCAGGCCGACCAGCTGCCCATCGTGCGGATCATCGGCGCCGACGAGAGCTGGGTGGCGCTCGGCGCCTGGGTGCTGACGTTCGTGGCCATGGTGCACAACCTCGTTCGCGTGCTGGTGACGCCAGCCACGGCGACCACGTCTAGTTCTTCTGAACCAACTTAGATAAATTAGGAGCGAACTTCGGGCGACGACGGGAGCACGATGTCGGACACGACGCAGGCCGCCCTGCTGGGCGTCTTCACGCTGGCCAGCTGCATCTGGGTCGGGGGCTACGTAGCGATCGCGGTCGTGGCGCGCACCGCCGTGCACACGCTCGACACCGCGCACCGGGTCGCGTTCTTCCGCGCGCTCGGCCGCTCCTACCTGTGGGTCGGCACGCCGGCGCTCGTGGTCGCCCTCGGTACCGGGGCCGGACTGCTCACCGATCGCGCCTGGACGGGAACGGCGACGGCCGCCGTGATCGTGGCCGCCGCACTCGTGGTGTCGCTCGCCATCGGCGTCGTCCAGGCCCGCCGAATGACCCGGCTGCGGAGCGCGGCACTGGCCGAACCACAGGACGCCGTGCTGCAGCAGCGGGTGGGCCGCGGCGCCCGCGGGGCGACGATCCTGCGCGCCGCGATCGGGCTGCTGTCCTTCGCGCTCATCGCGCTGGGTTCCCTGCTCGCAACCTGACCGCGACCCCCTCCAGACATCAGGTCCGGAAAGTGGCATATTGACCTATATCGAGGACATCCGAGTGGCAATCCGAGTGGAGCACCGATGACCACGACCGAGATCCCGAGCACTCCCGAGCCCACGGCGATCACCGCGCGGCCCTTCCCGGTGCACGAAGCGACCAAGGGCTCGCTGTTCAGCCAGCTCCTGCGCACCACCGATCACAAGATGATCGGCCGGATGTACCTCACGACCTCGTTCGCGTTCTTCGCGTTCGGTGGGGTGCTCGCACTGCTGATGCGCGCCGAGCTGGCCCGTCCGGGCATGCAGTTCCTCTCGCCCGAGCAGTACAACCAGCTGTTCACCATGCACGGCACGATCATGCTGCTGCTGTTCGCCACCCCCCTGGTGTTCGCGTTCGCGAACCTGGTCCTGCCACTGCAGATCGGCTCGCCCGACGTCGCCTTCCCGCGCCTTAACGCGTTCAGCTACTGGCTGTACCTGTTCGGCGGGATCATGACCGTCTCCAGCTTCATCACTCCCAACGGCGCTCCCGACTTCGGTTGGTTCGCCTACGCGCCGCTCAACAACGAGGTGAACACACCAGGTGTGGGCGCCGACCTGTGGATCATCGGCCTGGGCATCGCCGGTCTCGGGACGATCCTCGGTGCAGTCAACATGGTCACCACCGTCGTCTGCCTGCGCGCGCCCGGCATGACCATGTTCCGGATGCCGATCTTCACGTGGAACATCCTCGTGACGAGTCTGCTCGTGTTGTTGGTGTTCCCGATCCTGACGTCGGCGTTATTGGTGCTGTGGATCGACCGCAACATGCACGCGCAGGTGTTCACCGCGGACAACGGCGGCGCGATGCTCTGGCAGCACCTGTTCTGGTTCTTCGGGCACCCCGAGGTGTACATCGTCGCGATCCCGTTCTTTGGCATCATCACCGAGGTCATTCCGGTGTTCAGCCGCAAGCCGCTGTTCGGCTACAAGGGCATGGTGCTCGCGACCATGTCGATCGCAGCGCTATCGATGACGGTCTGGGCGCACCACATGTTCACCACCGGCGCGGTGCTACTGCCGTTCTTCTCGGTGATGACGTTCCTGATCGCCGTCCCGACCGGCATGAAGTTCTTCAACTGGATCGGCTCGATGTGGCGCGGTTCGGTCACGTTCGAGACGCCGATGCTTTTCTCAGTCGGCTTCATGGTGACGTTCCTGTTCGGCGGCCTCACCGGCGTGCTGTTGGCCAGCCCGCCGGTCGACTTCCACGTGTCGGACACGTACTTCGTCGTGGCCCACTTCCACTACGTGCTGTTCGGCACGATCGTGTTCGCCGCCTACGCCGGCGTGTACTTCTGGTTCCCGAAGTTCACCGGCCGCTTCCTCGACGAGAAGCTGGGCAAGGTCCACTTCTGGCTGACGTTCATCGGCTTCCACATGACGTTCCTGGTGCAGCACTGGCTCGGTAACGAGGGCATGCCCCGGCGCTACGCCGACTACCTGCCGACGGACGGGTTCACCACGCTGAACACGGTATCCACGATCGGCTCGTTCGTGCTCGGGGCGTCCATGATCCCGTTCACCTACAACGTGTACCGGTCCTATCGGTACGGGGAGGTCGTCACGGCGGACGACCCGTGGGGCTTCGGCAACTCGCTGGAGTGGGCCACCGCGACGCCGCCGCCGCGGCACAACTTCACGTCCATCCCGCGGATCCGTTCGGAGCGGCCGGCGTTCGAGTACCACTACCCGCACCTGCTCGAACAGCTCGAGCACGAGGCGCACTCCGGCCGCGCGCACCGGGCGATGACGTCCATGAGCAGTCGCGATCCCGAGGAAGGCGCCCACTTCACCACGGCGGGCATGCCGATCGATCCGGGCAGGACCACGGAGAAGGGCAACCCGCCGACGGATCAGGAGGACTGAGCGGCCGGCGGCGCGACACGACCGATGCGCACGCGCCAGACGTCCGGCCCGGACTCCTGGTACTCCCAGCTGAACTCGCCGTTGTGCTCGGCCTGCAGCTGGTAGTACAGCGGCTTCGGATCGTGGTCGTTGACCAGCACGTAGCCGGTGCCGACCGGGGTCTGGTCGAACGTCTCGAAGATCAGCTCGTGGCGCCGCTTCGGGATCTCGGTACGGACGTCGAGCACGCGGTCGTCGGACACGGGAGTTGCCTTTCTGGTTGGCCCGGACGACGCCGGGCGGATCGGATGCGGCTCGGATTCCAGCCGCTGATCCACGCGCGCGATGTGGTGCATCGCGCCGTCGAGATGTTGGGCCTGGCGGGGATAGCCGTGCCGGAGCACCTTCCACGCGTCGGCGGCCAGTCGGCCCGCGTCGTGTGGACGTCCTGCGTCGGCGAGTGCGCGGCAGGCGCGGACGAGCACGCGGGTGAGGCTGTCGACCGGATCGGGCTCGACAGCGCCGGCCGTCTCAGCCGACACGGGTGATCGCCACACGCCAGACCTGCGGGCCGGCCTCGCGGTACGTCCACTCGAACGTGTCCGGCCAGAGCGCGGCCGTCTGGTACCGCAGCGGCTTCGGGTCGTGGTCGTTCACGATGACGAGCGCCTCGCCCTGCCGCAGCGCGTTCAGCTGGGCGAAGATGATCTCGTGCCGCTGGCCATGGGGCAGCGTGCGCACGTCCAGCTCGGCCGGGCCGGCGGCCGGCGCGGGCGGCTGCGGCGCGGGCGGTGCGCTGAGTAGCTGCAGCGGTACCGCGCCGCTGCGCTCCCCCTCGCCCGGCTCGGGCGCGTCGTGCGAGCAGCCACAGCCGCAGCCGTGGTCGTCCGCGGCAGCGTCCCGTCCGAGCACCTCGTGCATGCCCGCCAGGCTCGCCCCGAGATCGACACCGGCCTGATCGAGCGCGGGCAGCAGCAGGTCGTTCTCCTTGCCCAGGTGCAACCGGAACACCGCCTGGGTCGCCGCGGCGACCGTGGCCACCTGGAACGGCTCGTGTGCGAGCGCGAGCTCGGCGATCAGGCTGACCAGCTGGCGGTGTTCGGCGAGCATCGCGCAGATCAACAGCTTGACCGCGTCCAGCTCGGCGCCCTCGCTGTACAGCGCCCGCTCCTCGGCGACGGCGTGCGGCAGCAGCTCCGTGCGGTACCAGTCGTGCAATCGCCGCTGCGCCTGAGTGCAGTCGCCGGCGGCCGCATCCGTCAGAACCGCGGCGGTGAGCTCTGCGAGCTGGGCCGCCATCGTGTCGTGGTGGCCCCGGATCGCCGCGATCACGGCCTCGTTGGGCCCGGCTGCATCGGTCGTGCTGACGGCGGTGTCGATGGACATGCGGCTCTCCGGTGACTGTGACCTGCTAGGGAACAGCTTGTTTTTACACCTCAATTCGTGAAAACTACAAGCCATGAGTCGCGGTCCGTTGTCGATCACACACCTGCTCGACGAGCCCGGCGAGGTCGGGCAGGTGCGCGAGCTGCTGCGGGACGTCATCGACCCCGAACTCGGGGTGGACATCGTGTCGCTCGGGCTGGTGTACGGGCTGGAGGTCCGCAGGCGCACCGTCGCGGTGATCGCCACGACGACGACGCCCGCGTGCCCGCTCGCCGACTACATCACCGCCGAGATCGAGCGGGTCGTGCTGGGCAGCGGCGCGGCCGACCACGTCGAGGTGGAGATCACCCACTCTCCCCCGTGGACGCCGGACCTGATGGAGGACGTGACGAAGCGGGCGTTCGGGTGGGGACGATGACGTCCGTGCTGCGGCGACGGCTGCCGGTGCTGGTGCTCGGCGTGCTGAGCCTGCTGGCCGGCTTGTGGGGCGGCCTGCTGCTGCTCGGCCTGCCGCTGCCCACGCTGCGCGCCGCGACCGCTGCCGACCACGGTCCGCTGATGGCGCTCGGCTTCCTGGGCACGGTGATCTCGCTGGAGCGGGCCGTGGCTCTGCGCCGCCGCTGGGCCTTCGCCGCACCGGCCGCCGCGGGCGCCGGTGGGGTGGCCCTGCTCACCGGCCTGCCCGCCGTGCTCGGCTGGGCGTTGCTGTGCCTGGCCGCGGTTGTGTTCGTCCTCGTGTACGCGGTGGTGCTCACTATCGACGCCGCGCCGCACATCATCGTGATGACCGCCGGCGCCGTGTGCTGGTACGTCGCCACCGTGCTCTGGTTCGGCGGCTGGACGATCCCGCACCTGGTGCCGTGGCTCGCCGGCTTCCTGGTCTTCACGATCCTCGGTGAGCGGTTGGAGCTCGCGCGCGTGGCACTGCTGTCGCCAGCGTCGCTCCGGGCGGTCACCGTCGGGGGTGTTGCGCTCGCCTCCGGGCTCGTGCTCACCGCGGTGTCAGGACGCACCGCGGAAGTCGGGATCCGGCTGGCGGGCGCGGCGCTGATCGCGCTCGCGCTGTGGGGCGCCCGCTACGACGTCGCCCGGCGCACCGTCCGCATCGCCGGCGTCACCAGGTTCATGGCAGTGTGCCTGCTCGCCGGCTACGCCTGGTTGTTGGTCGCGGGCGCAACCTGGCTCGCCTCGGGCGACATCGGGCGCTCGGTCGGCACCTACGACCTCGCGCTGCACGCCGTATTCCTGGGCTTCGTGATGTCGATGATCTTCGGCCACGCGCCGGTGATCGTCCCCGCGGTGCTAGGCACGCCGCTGCCGTTTCGTCCGTGGTTCTACGGACACCTGGCCGTGCTGCACCTCGCGCTGATCCTGCGGTTGGTGGTCGGCGACGCGGGCGGCGTGCGGCTCGCCTGGCAGGTGGGCGGGGCCGGGGCCGAGGTCGCGATCCTCGCGTTCCTGGCCGTGTCCGCGGTGGCCGTGGTGCGGGCGCGCAGGTCGCGGCCGCGGTCCACGACGCGACCGTCCGTGGTGCGTGCCGCATGAGCGCGCGCAGGCCGGGCACGGATCGCCTGCTCGGCATCGCGTTGGGTGCGCTGATGGTTCTGGCTGCGCTGGCTGTTGCCGTGTTCGTCGGACGGTCCGGCACCAGCTCGTCGGTCGCGCTGAGCGGCGGCGGGACGCGGACCGTCTCGGTCGAGCTGGCGGACATGCGGGTCACGCCGTCGTTGATCAGCATCCCACGCGGCACGCGGCTGGTGCTCGACGTGCGCAACAGCGACCAGATGAGTCACGATCTGTACATCGACGGCGGGCCCGGCACGCCGCTGCTGCGGCCCGGGCAGTCGGCGCGCCTCGACCTCGGCGTCGTCAGGCGGACCGTCCAGGGCTGGTGCACGGTGCCCGGTCACAAGGCGGCCGGGATGGTGATGACGATCCGCGTCACCGGTTCGGCCGCGGCGCCATCGTCCGGCATGGGCATGGCGATGCGCGGCGGCCGCGCGAACTCCCCCGCCATCGACTTCACCGCGAAGCCGGGGCCGCAGTGGAAGCCGTACGAGCCGTCGCTGCAGCCGCTTCCCCCGGCGAGGACGCACCGGATCACGTTCACGATCCGCGACACCCGCACCGAGGTCGCGCCGGGCGTGTATCAGACGTTGTGGACGTACAACGGCACCGCGCCGGGACCGATCCTGCACGGCCGGGTGGGCGATCGGTTCGTGGTCACGCTCGTGAACGACGGCGACATGGCGCACGGCGTCGACTTCCACGCCGGCGCCGTCGCACCGGACGGGCCGATGCGCTCGATCGAGCCCGGCCAGTCGCTCAGTTACGCGTTCACCGCGCGCTACTCGGGCGCGTGGCTGTACCACTGCAGCACGATGCCGATGTCGCTGCACATCGCCAACGGCATGTACGGCGCGGTGATCGTCGACCCGCCCGATCTCGATCACGTCGCGAAGCAGTTCGTGATCGTGCAGTCCGAGCTGTACCTCGGCGCGCAGAACGGCGTGGCCGACGAGAACAAGATCGACGCACGGCAGCCCGATGCCGTGGTGTTCAACGGGTTCGTGGACCAGTACGTGGACGCTCCGATCTCCGTGCGTGCGGGCGAGCGCATCCGGGTATGGGTCGTGGACGCCGGCCCGCAGTTCGGAACGTCCTTCCACGTCGTCGGCACCCAGTTCGACACCGTGTTCAAGGAGGGCGCGTACCTGCTGCGGCCGGATAACCCCGAGCACGGTGCCGCGCAGACCCTCGACCTCGCCCCGGCACAGGGCGGCTTCGTCGAGTTCACCCTTGCCGCGCCCGGGCACTACCCGTTCCTCGACCACGCGATGGTGGACGCAGAGCACGGCGCGAAGGGCATCTTCGTCGCGCACTGACCATAGCGGGCTGCCGGCCAGGGAGTGTGCTGTTGCGGTGGCGGGCTGGGTTCCTGCGCCGCGGGTTGCGCTGCCGGTCTGCTGTTCCAGCTCGCTCGCGTCTCTTGGCAGCGACGGCGGGGCGGCTTCGTGCTGACCCGCTTCCGCTGCCGGCGCTCGTCCCGGCGTTCTTCAGCCGCCCCCTTCCCCTCCTTGATCAAGAGCAGGTTGTGGCTGCCAGGGCGGCCACAACGTGGTCTTGATGATGGCGGAATCGCCTTGAAAATAAGGGAGATCTTCGCGCCGAACCCTTGACCTCCGACGATTCCGGACTACTTTTTGCTAGCGAAGGCCCGCGTCGTGACAGGGATCCAGGTAGCCGTCCAGCAGCGCCCCACCCAGCGCAAGCCACGCGCCCCCGTAGTACGTCGGGTGCGCTCCGGCGAGGTCGTTCGCCTGCACGCGCAGCGACTCACTGGCCGAGCTGTCCCCCGCAGCGGCGGCCGCGGCAGCGCCGGCCAGCAGCATCAGCGGATGCTTGGTCTGGTTGATCGGCTGGCCGGTCAGCGACACCGCCAAGTACTGCGTCGTCTCGCCCTGCGAGAGCAGCTGCCACCACTTCGCGGCAAGCCCCCGCGCCCGATCGCTGCAACCGGAGCCGAGCCAGATCGGCAACCGCGCGGCGTCCAACCCGTACTGCACCGGCGCTCCCCCGCTCGGCGAGGCGATCGGGTTCAGCCCGTCACCGGAAATCTGCGCCCAATCGGGCGGCAGCTTCTGTCCGTCCGACGTGACCTGCTCTAGCAGGCTCAGCGCACTGTTGGACGCCTGCTGCCACCGCTCGTCGCCGGTGAAGTGCGCGAGGGCGAGGTACACGTCCGGCATCCAGTAGGACGGGTCGACCTGCGGCGGCGACTTCGCCCACGGCCCCGCAAGCACGACGGTCTTGCCACCCACCGTCGTCGTCTCGGCAGCCAGAATCGCGTTCGCCAAGCGGCGGCCGTCGGCGTGCAGTCCCGCCGAGCCAGGCCCGCGGTACCGCAGCAGCGCGTACGCGAGCAGGGCGTCAGCGTCGGCGGCGGAGTTGCTGTCCTGCACCTGCCCGCTACTGGTGGCGCGCGACGCGATCAACCCGTGCTTGCCGGGCAGATGCTGCTTCGTCCACGTCCAGATCGCCCGCGCGAGCGACGCCTTGCCGTCCACCTCGGCCACGAGCATGCCGTACGCCTGCCCCTCGCTGACGATGTCGTTGCCCTGGTCGCGGCGGATCACCCGGCCGTCGGACGTGACGTAACCGGCGAGGAAGTTCTGCTCGGACACCATCTTCTGCGTGCTCGATCCTGTCGACGGTGCTGTGCTGGGCTGGACCGACCCGGTGGACGTACCGGTGCTCGTCAACGGCCGAGACGGTGACGACGAACCGCAACCGGTCGCGACTACACAGGCCAGCACCGCGGCTCCGCCGGCGATCACCCGCCGTGCGCTCGGCATCAGCCCGTTCCCGTTGCGGTGAGAGACGGCGACGGAGCCGGGCTCGCCGGTGCCGACGAGGACGATGCCGACGACGACGCCGACGAGGACGGTGCCGCCGAGGACGACGCCGTCGAGGACTGTGCCGGCGCGCTGCTCGGGGCTGTCGGCGTCCCCGTCGGCGCACCGCTGCCGCCCGCGCCGGACGCGGGCGCACCGGAAACGGGCGCCGAACCACTGCCCGCCGGCGCGGCCGGTCGGCTGGACGACGTCGAGTTGTAGTGCTCAGGGTGCCCGCGCGCGGGACCGACCAGCTGCGGCGTGACCGACGGGCTGCCACCCGGGCTGAGCAGCGCGAGCGCGACCGCCACGCTGGCCCCGATGCCGGCCAGTCCGGCGACCGCGAACGTGGCCCGCCGGGCCGTCCGGTACCGCCTGTTCTCGGTGGCACGGCGCCGGCGCAGCTCCTCCGGCAGTGCGGCGCGCTGCGCGCTGAGGCTGTTCAACGGCGCACCGGCGAACGCGACCGTCGGCCACAGCAGCAAGCAGGCGGTCAGGATGCCGCCGTAGCCGCCGGCTTTGGTGAGTGCTCCGGCGATCGCCGCGATGCCGAGCACCGCAAGCACGGTCTCGCCGATGTTGCCGCGGATCGCGTCCCACCACTTCGCCTCGCCGGCGGTCTTCGGCGTGCGCAGGAACTCAGCCTCGCGGGCGAACAATCCCTGGACGGACGCGCGCGCCACCACGAGCGCTGTCGACTGCCAGATCATGAACGCGCCGAACGCGTCCCGCCAGCCGGCGCCCGTCCCGCGGCGCAGCAAGGCGACGGCACGCACCAGACCAAGCAGCACCAGCACCGGAATCGCCGCGAGCAGGAAGCCGGTCAGCTTGCGCAGCAGAAGCCCGGCGCCGAACGTCACGTTGGCGGCGCCCACCAGCAGGAAGATGTAGAACAGCAGCGCGAGCAGGTCGCCGTACCACTGCAGCGCGCCGGACAGATAGGCCCAGCGCTGCCCCAGGCTCATCTGGTTCTTCGCGTTCCGCGGGCCGGGAAGCATCAACCGCCAGTGCCGGCGCAGGATCTGGATCCCGCCGAAGCACCACCGGAACCGCTGGCCCTTGAGCGCCTCGAACGTCAACGGCATCACGCCGACGCCGAAGGACCGGTCGACGTGCAACCCGGACCAGCCGTCGCGCAGCAGCCGCAGCGACAGCTCGGCGTCCTCGGTGATGCACCACTCGTCCCAGCCGCCGGCCCGCTCCAGGGCACTGCGCCGGATCAGTCCCATCGTCCCGGCGAAGATCGCGCCGTCGCGCTCGTTGCGGGACGGCTGCGACACCACGAAGAAGTACTTGTACGAGTAGTAGAGCCGTCGATAGAACGGCGCCTGCTCCCAATCGCGGTAGTCCTGCGGCGCCTGGATGAACCCGACCGTGGGGTCGGCGAACAGCGGCGCGCACCGGCGCAGGAACTCCGGGTCGAGCTGGTAGTCCGAGTCGATCACGCCGATGAGCTCGGTGCGCGGGTCGATCAGCTCGCGCAGCGCGTAGTTCAGCGCACCGGACTTGTAACCGGGCCAGTCCTGCAGGTGCGCGAACTTGATGCCGTGCTGCTGGCACCAGTCGCGCACCGGGTGCCACAGCGACTCGTCGTCGGTGTTGTCGTCCAGGACGACGATCTCGTAGTTCGGATAGTCCATGGCCCGCAGTGACTGCAGCGTCTCGATGACCATTTCCGGCGGCTCGTTGTACGCGGGAACGTGCAGGCTGACGAACGGCAGCACCTCCGGATGCTCGGACGTGACTCCGCGCGAGATGCGCCGCTGCCAGCTCTCCCGGCCCAGCGCGTCGCACAGCTCCCACAGGTAGGCGCAGCCGAGGAACCCCGCGGCGACCTCGAGCAGCCAGAGCAGCACGCCGCCCGCGGTGCCCGCCGGCCCGAGGTGGGTGACGAACGTCCAGCGCAGCATGAACGCCAGGTAGGCGAGGAACAGGTATGTCGTCGCGGCCCAGCACAGGTGGGCGCGCGCGCTCCATCGGCGGGTCACCGGCATCCAGAGCAGGCTGACGGCGACGAGCGCGGCCGCGCCCGCGATCAGGTTCCCGACGGTCACGCCGAGAAGCGCGAGCAGGCCCGCGACCACTGCGGCGAGGACGAGGGTGGTGATCAGCGCGAACAGGAACCGGCGCAGGGTCGGCCAGGCCCCGGTTGCCCGTCCGCGCATCGGCATTCGTACGAACAGCATCACGGTGGCGATCGGTGCCGCCAGCAGGCCGGCGAGCAGTAGCGCTGCGAGCATGCTGTCCCGTTCTCGCGACGAAGGCCGGCTGTTGCCGGCTCGCCATGCCCCTACCCGGACGGCGAATACGCGAAACCGCGCGCGGTGGGCTCGTTCACAGCCGTCCGCTACGCGCGCCGAGCACGCGGTAGCCGACGGGGAACAGCCGCAACCCCCAGCGGTCGAGCAGCCCCCACAGCCCGCGCCGCGCCCACACCGCCATCACCACCGCGACGGAGCCGAGGATGATCAGGTACCAGGCCCCCTGGTCGGACAGCGTCTGCTGCAGCACGAAGAACACGATCGTGCCGATGATCGGCCCCTCCAGCGTGCCGATCCCGCCGATCAGCACCACGAAAATCATGTACGCGGACCACTGGACGCCGTAGACGTTGTTCGGCTGCACGTTCAACTGGCTGATCGCCAGCAACGCGCCCGCTGCCCCGGCGCCGAGCGCGGCAACCAGGTAGACGATCCGTTTCGCACGCGGCACGAGCACACCCACCGCTCGCGCTGCCGTTTCGTCGTCACGCACCGCGGTCAGGGCCAGGCCGACGCGACTGCGCAGCACGATGTAGCAGCCGGCCAAGGTGAGGACCGCGACGGCGAGCGCTGCCCAATACGTGATCGCGCCGAGCACGACCGGGTCGAAACCGTCGAGCCCCGGCACGTTGGTTCCGGTGCCGCCGCCAAGGGACGAGTCGCGGATCGTCAGCAGTGCCAGCACCTCGGCCACCACCCACGTCCCGATGGCGAAGTACCCGCCGCGTAGCCGGAACACGAGCCAGGAAAGGGGAAACGCCACAACGGCGCAGAAGACCGCCGCGATCGGTAAGGCCACGAACGGTTCGACGCCGTGCTGGGCGAACCACAGCGTGGCATACGCGCCGATGCCGATATACGCCTGTTGGCCGACGGAGACCAGGCCCGCGTAACCGGCCAGCAGGTTCCACGTCATTCCCAGGACGAGCAGGATGAAGAAGTTCACCAAGGTGGTGGTGCTGTTCGGGTCAACCAGGTACGGCAGGTAGCCCAGCACCGCGAGCGCCACGACACCCGGACCGATGGCCCAGCGCGACGCGCGGGTGGAGCGCAGGATGCGCGGGCCTCGTGCCGGCGCGGTCGCCGCTGCCCGCTTGTCGAGCTCGACCTGTTCGGCCACTACGCCTCCACCGTCGCCGGCATCAGGCCGCTCGGCCGCACCGCGAGGATTGCCAGGAACACCAGGTGGGCGACCAGCACACCGATCGTCGGGTCGGCCTGCGCCCCGATCGTCTGCGCCAGGCCGAGCACGCAGCCGCCGAGCAGCGTCCCCCACAGCGAGCCGAGGCCGCCGATGATCACCGCCTCGAACCCGAACAGCAGCAACTGGCTTCCGCTGGTCGGCGCGAACTGGGCGTACATGCCGTCGGCCAGTCCGGCGACGGCGACGGTCGCGAACGCAATGGCCGCGGCGACGCCGGCCACGTGCCGCGTGTTGATCCCGACGATGGACGCGGCCTCGACATCGTCGGACAGCGCGCGGATCTGCCGCCCGGTGCTCGTCCCGGCCAGGAACAGCTGCACCGTGACCAGGATGATCACCGCGGCGACCAGGATGCCGAGCCGCAGGTAGCTGATCGAGATCGACGAGGCCGGATGGAACGCCTTGGTCACCAGCGAGCCCACGCTCAGCGAGTGGCTGTCGGCCGAAAAGCCCTCCTGCAACGCGTTCTGCAGTACGACCGACAGCCCGAACGTCACCAGCAAGGTCGTCAGCGGCCCGCTCTGCATGCTGCGCTGCAGCAGGGTCCGCTGCGCGCCGTAGCCGAAGATCGCGAACATCGGCGGGACGAACAACAGCGCCCACAGCGCGTTCGAGTGCACGGACGGCAGCAGCGCCACGGCGACGTACGCGCCGAGCACCGCGAGATCCCCGTGCGCCAGGTTGATGATCCCGAGGACGCCGAACAGCAACGACAGGCCGCAGGCGAACAGTGCGAACAGGCCGCCGAGCATCAGCCCCTGGATGATCGCGTTGATCCAGTTCACGACGCGTCCTCGGCGGTGAAGCCGAAGTAGGCCGCCTCGACGTCGTGGACGGTGTACTGCTCCGGCGTGCCCTGCAGCGTGGTGCGCCCCTCCAACAGGCACTGGAAACGGTTGGCGACGCGCAGCGCCTGCGAGACGTCCTGCTCGACCAACAGCATCGAGATCCCCTGCTCGAGCAGCGTCGGCAGCACCCGGTAGATCTGCTGCACGATCACCGGCGCGAGTCCGAGCGAGACCTCGTCCAGCAACAGCAGCCGCGGGTTGGCCACGAGCGCACGCGCGATCGCCACCTGCTGTTGCTCGCCGCCGGACAGGTGGCTGACCCGCTCGTGGCGGCGCGCATGCATCCAGCCGAACAGGTCGTAGCAGGCGGCCACGTCCCAGCTGCCCGCGCGGGCGTTCACCTGTCCGATGCGGATGTTCTCCTCCAACGTCAGCGAACGGAACAAGCGCCGGCCCTCCGGCACCATCGCGATGCCGTGCCGCACCCGGGCGTGCGCCGATTCCCGCGTGATGTCCTCGCCGGCAAAGCGGATCCGGCCGTGCGTCGGATGCAGGCCGGCCAGCGTCCGCAGCAGCGTCGACTTCCCGGCCCCGTTCGCGCCCACCACCGCGAACACCTCGCCCGCGCTCACCTGCAGGCTCACCTCGTGCAGCGCTACCAGCTGCCCGTGCCGGACGGTCAGGTCCTGCGCGTCGAGCAACGGTTCGCTCATGGCTCGTCCAGTTCGGCGACGGCGGACTCGGTGCCGAGGAACAGTTCCTTGACGTCCTGCCGGGCCAGGACCTCGCGTGGTTCGCCGTCCGCGATAAGCGTCCCGAAGGCGAGGCAGACCAGCCGGTCGACCGTGGACAGCAGCGCGCGCACGACGTGCTCGATCCACACGACCGTGACTCCGCGCGCGTTCACGGCTCGGACGATCGCGACCAGCTCGGCCACCTCGGGATCGGTGAGCCCGCCCGCGACCTCGTCCAGGAGCAGCAGGCGCGGACCGGTGGCGAGTGCGCGAGCCACCTCGAGACGCTTGCGCGAAAGCAAGCCGAGCCGGCCGGCGAGCGTGTTGGCCTGGTCGGTCAGCCGCGTCTGCTCCAGGGCGTCCAGGGCACGCTCGACCGCACTCGACGAGCGCAGCCCGCCGCCCTGGTGCGCTGCCACCAGCACGTTCTCGAAAACGGTCATGCCGGTGAACGGTCGCGGCACCTGGTGGGTGCGGCCGATCCCCAACCGGGCCCGCCGGGCCGTCCCGGTATGAGCCAGCGCGACGCCGGCGAGCCGGATCTGGCCGGAGTCGGGCCTGATCTCACCGGAGATCAGGCCGAACAGGCTCGTCTTCCCCGCGCCATTCGGCCCGACGACACCGAGCGTCCCGCCCTCGGGTACCGACAACGACAACCCGTCGGCGACCACCACGCGGCCGAAGCGCTTGCTGACCGAGTCCAGCTCCAGCAGCCCGGATGCACCCATACCCGCAGCGTGCCCCGTCAGGCGTTCGTCGGCTTCAGGTCGCCACCGATCGGTACCGATTTGTTCGCCGAGTTGTCGACCACCACGAAGTCGAACGGGAACTTGCCGGTGCCGGCCTGCCACTGGGCGCCCGCCGGCTTCACGATCGCGACGCCCGGAGCGGGGCCGTTGGTGAAGTTGAGCGGACCGTCCATCGTGTTGCCGAGGTTCATGCTCCGCAGCTTCTCCGCCACGGCCTCGTGGTCGTGCGGGTCGTCGACCTGCTTGAACGCCTCGTACGCGACCTCGAACAGGGCGTAGGTGCTGCCGAGCGTTTGCGTCCACTCCTTGCCCACGGACGACTCGAAGCTGTCCGCAAGCTGCTTGGGCGTCATCCCGTCGAGGGAGCTCTTGCCCGGCCAGCTCGGCGTCCACCACGCGTCGGTAGCGATGTTGTTGGCGAGCGAGCCGAGTGCGACCAGATCGGCCGGGAACAACAGCACCTTGGCCACCGTCGCCAGCTTCGGCTTGAATCCCTGCTGCGCGGCCTGCTTCCACATCACGTTGAAGTCCGGTGGCAGCGGGCCGTTCAGGTAGATGTCGCAGTGCCGCTGCTTGAACTTGGTGATCATCGACGTGTAGTCGGTCGTGCCGTCCGGGTAGGCGCCGCCGTCCACGAGCGTGTAGCCGGCCGGCTTGACCAGCGGCGGCCAGCCCTGCCGGAACGCGTTCCCGTCGGCGTCGTTCGGGAACATGCCGGCGATCGTCTTGTCGTTCGGGATCCGGTTCCACATCGGGATGAAGCACTCGCCGAACTCCGGCACGCCGAAGAAGAACATCGTCGTGTACTTGAACGTGTCGCCCTGTTTGGCGCCGCGGCCGAAGTACCACGACTCCCACGGGACGACCGTGGACACGCACGGGACGTGCAACGACTCGCACACCGACGCGACCGGGTTCGTGACCTCGGGCGTTGACGTCACCAAGACCATGTCGGCCTTGTTGTTGTTGATCAACTGCTTGGCGACCTGGGACGCGCGGTTCGTCGAGGACTGGCTGTCGGCCACCACGATGTCGATCTCGTACGTCGTCCCGCCGAGCTTGATTCCCTTGCTGAAGGCCTGGGTCTTGCGAATCGTGTCGATGATGAACTTGTCGGCTACCGCGAACCCGGCGAGGTCGCCGGTCAGCGGTGACACGAAGCCGATCGTGATCTTCTTGCTCGAGTTCTTCGAGTTGCCCTTCAGACCGGACGAGCACGCCTCCAGCAGCGACCCGCCGGCGAGCAGCGCCGCGCCTGCGCCGGCACCGCGGAGCACGCCTCGGCGGGAAACGGATCGGCCGAACAGGGATTCACTCAGTGCGAGCTGCTCATTCTCGGTACCGCCATCTGCCATGCCGGAGCTCCGTTTCGTGAGGGGCCACCAGTTCCAGGTTGTTCGCGATCCGAACAAGTGTCCGCAGTGATGGACACACTGTTGACCCGCCCTCCCGGCCTGTCAAGGGACCGGACGGTCACGAACCGGTGTCGGTCCGGGGCTCAGCCCTGCTCGTGCGGAGCGACCAGACGCGCGCTCACCGGCGCCGCCGCGAGGTCGGCCTCGATCGCATCCGCGGTCTCGCGCAGCGGCGGCAGCAGCTCGCGGCGGGCCGCGTCCGAACTCCCGCGCGACGCGTGCATGGAGACGTTCAACGCCGCGACGACCTTGCCCCGCACCCGCAGCGGGACGGCGATCGAGCGCAGCCCGACTTCCAGTTCCTGGTCGACGAGCGCGTACCCCTGGGACGCGACCTTGTTCAGCGCGGCGCGCAACCGATCCGGTCGCGTGATCGTCTTGGGCGTCAGTTCGGCGAGCTCGGCGTCCGCTAGGTAGTCGTCCAGCGCGGTGGACGACAAGCCCGCGAGCAGGACGCGTCCCATCGACGTCGCGAACGCGGGAAAGCGCGTCCCCACGGTGATGGCCACCGTCATGATCCGGTGCGTGGGCACGCGGGCGACGTAGGCGATGTCGGTGCCGTCGAGCACGCACAGCGACGACGACTCGTGCACCTGCGCCACCAGCGACTCCATGTGCGGCAGCGCGACCTCCGGCAGCCCCAGGCTGGACAGGTACGAGTAGCCGAGCTCGAGCACGCGCGGGCGCAGTGCGAACAGCCGGCCGTCGGTGCGCACGTAGCCCAGGTCCACCAGCGTGAGCAGGAAGCGCCGGGCCGCGGCCCGGGTCAGGCCGGTCACCCGCGCGACATCGCTGAGGGTGAGCTCCGGATGCTCACCGTCGAAGGCACGGATGACCGCGAGACCGCGCTCCAGCGACTGCACGAACTCGCTGTTGCGCACCGTTGCGGACGGTTCGCTCATCTGCTCACCACTCTCAGGCAGGGGTATTGACGGTGCGCACGGGCAGCGCCTAGCGTTCATTCACAGAACAGTTGTTCGCTAGCCGAACATAGCGGCGGACCCTGCGCCAGTGCAAGGAGACAACCATGGCACTGCTCGACACCAGTGGATGGGACGGCCGGATCTTCACGTCGGGGTGGCGCGCAGCAGCCGGGGGTACGCGCGCAGTGGTCGAACCGGCCACCGGAAAGCAGCTCGCGACGGTCGGCGTGGCCGACGCGAGCGACGTGGCCGCCGCCGCGGCCGCCGCCAAGAGCGCGCAGGCCGACTGGGCGGCCACCGACTTCCAGGAACGCGCGGCGATCCTGCGCCGGGCCGGCGAGATCATCGAGGCGAACGCCGACGAGATCCAGTGGTGGATCATTCGCGAAGCGGGCTCCGTCCTGCCCAAGGCGCAACTGGAAACACACGTGGCCGCGCAGGAGTGCTTCGAGGCGGCAACGTTGCCGTCGCGCCCGTACGGTCAGCTGCTGCCCAGCGAGCAACCACGCTTCAGCCTCGAGCGCCGCGTGCCGGCCGGCGTCGTCGGCGTGATCGCGCCGTTCAACGTCCCGCTGATCCTCGGCATCCGCTCGGTCGCACCAGCGCTCGCGCTCGGGAACAGCGTCGTGCTCAAACCCGACCCGCGCACCGCGGTCAGCGGCGGCGTCGTTCTGGCCCGGGTGTTCGCGGAGGCCGGCCTGCCGGACGGCGTCCTGCACGTCCTGCCCGGCGGTGCCGACGCGGGCGAGGCGCTGGTGGCCGACCCGAACGTCCGCGTCATCTCGTTCACCGGATCCACCGCCGCGGGTCGCAGGGTCGGCGAGGCGGCCGCCCGTCACCTCAAGCGGGCACACCTGGAACTCGGCGGCAACTCCGCGCTGATCGTGCTGGACGACGCGGATCTCGACCTGGCAGTCGGCGCGGGCGCGTTCGGTTCCTTCCTGCACCAGGGCCAGATCTGCATGACGACCGGACGGCATCTGGTACACGAACGGGTCGCCGACGCGTACGTCGAGGCGCTCGCCGCCAAGGCGGATGCGATGCCGGTCGGCGATCCGGCGACCGCTCAAGTCGCCATGGGACCGATCATCGACGCCGCTCAGCGCGACAAGATCCACTCGCTGGTGACGGCCAGCGTCGACGGCGGCGCGAAAGTCGCTGCCGGCGGCACCTT
>DASRSS010000234.1:0-10052 GCA_035656335.1 Jatrophihabitantaceae bacterium
CTCGGTCAGCAGCGCGAACGCCTGCCGCGCCGGGACGTCCGGCAGCCCGTCGAGCGCTGCCCGCGCCTTCGCGGCGTAGTCGCGCAGGGTCTCGCGCGCCTCGTCCAGCGCCGGCGACTTGCGCAGCAGGCCGAGCGCCTCGGCGTGCTCGGCGTCGTCCGCGATCGGACGCGCCACCAGCTCGCGCAACCGCTGCCCGGCCTCGTCGTCGGACCGCAGCGCGTACAGCACCGGCAGCGT
Source organism: Jatrophihabitantaceae bacterium (assembly GCA_035656335.1). GTDB lineage: Bacteria > Actinomycetota > Actinomycetes > Mycobacteriales > Jatrophihabitantaceae > DASRSS01. The sequence goes on from DASRSS010000234.1 coordinate 241, forward strand.
CGCGATCCCTTCGCGCAGGTCGGTGCCCGGCGTCTTGCCGGAGTCGACCGAGTCCGAGGCGATGTCCAGGATGTCGTCGCTGAGCTGGAACGCGACACCGATCAGTTCGGCGTACTCGCGCAGCCGCGTCACCGTCGCCTCGTCGACGCCGGCGAAGTGCGCGCCGAACTCCGCGGACGTCGCGATCAGCGAACCGGTCTTGTCGGCGAGCACGCTCAGGTAGTGCTCGATCCGGTCGGCACCCTCCGCGGCACCCACGGTCTCGTGGATCTGGCCGATCACGAGCCGCTCGAACGTCCGCGCCTGCAGCTTCACCGCCCACGGACCGAGGTCGGCCAGCAGGTTGGACGCCCGCGAGAACAGGAAGTCGCCGGTCAGGATCGCGACCGTGTTGTCCCACCGCGCGTTGGCCGATTGCGCCCCGCGACGCACGAGCGCCTCGTCCATCACGTCGTCGTGGTACAGCGTCGCCAGGTGCGTCAGCTCGACGACGACCGCGGCCGGAACGATCTCGATCCGGGTGGGGTCGCCGAAGTGCGCGGCCAGCGTCGTGACGAGCGGGCGGAACCGCTTGCCCCCGGCATCGACCAGGTAGCCGGCGGCGTCCGCGACGAACGCATCGTCGGTACGGACGGCCGCGGCGAGCGCCGCCTCGATCGTGCTCAGCCCGGCCCGGACAGATGCCTCGAGCTCAGGATCGGCGAACTCGACGCCGAGCGAAGTTGTCCCCACTGTTCCCACAGAGGTAACGGTACTTAGCCGATGAGCGACCCGGCAGCCTTGGTCGCCAGATCGATGATCGGCTGCGGGAAGACACCGAGCAGGACGGTGACGACCGCGCCCACGGTCAGCGCGACCGAGGACGTCCAGCCCGGGATCGCCACGGTCGGCGCGTTCTCCGGCGGGTCGGCGAAGTACATCATCACCACGATGCGCAGGTAGTAGAACGCGGCGACCGCCGAGAACAGCAGCGCCATGACCACCAGCGGCCCGGCGCTGTGCCACGCCGCTTTGAACACGAAGAACTTTCCGGTGAACCCGGCCGTCAGCGGGATGCCCGCCATCGACAGCAGCAGCAGCGTCATCAGGCCGGCCACCATCGGGCTCTTGCGCGCGATGCCGGACCACTGCGACAGGTGCGTCGCCTCGCCGTCCGCGTCACGCACCAGCGTGAGCAGCCCGAACGCGGCCAGCGTGGTGAAGCCGTAGGTGAGGACGTAGAACATCACGCTCGCGGACGCGTCCTGCGAGATGACGACGAGGCCGACGAGGATGAAGCCGGCGTGCGCGATCGACGAGTACGCGAGGATCCGCTTGATGTCGGTCTGGGTCAGGCCGAAGATCGCGCCGACGACCATCGAGGCGATCGCGACGGCCCAGATGATCGGCCGCCAGTTCCAGTTCGTCCCGGCGAACGCGACGTACAGCACGCGCAGGATCGCGCCGAACGAGGCGACCTTGGTGCACGAGGCCATGAACGCGGACACCGGCGTCGGTGCGCCCTGGTAGACGTCCGGCGTCCACGCGTGGAACGGGGCGATGCTGGCCTTGAACAGCAGGCCGACCAACAGCAGCGCGAGGCCGAGGTACAGCAGCAGGTCGGACTTGGTCGACGTCTTGGTCGCGGTGAAGATCGCGGACAGGTCGACGGAGTTCGCGTAGCCGTACAGCAGCGCGAGGCCGTACAGGAAGAACGCGGACGCGAATGCGCCGAGCAGGAAGTACTTGAGCGCGGCCTCCTGCGACAGCAGCCGGCGCCGACGGGCCAGACCGGCCATCAGGTACAGCGGCAGCGACAGCACCTCGAGCGCCACGAACATGAGCAGCAGGTTGTTCGAGACCGGGAAGACGAGCATGCCCGACACCGCGAACAGCATCAGCGGGAAGACCTCGGTCTGCACGCGCTGGGTGCGCGAGTGCTCGCGGTCGGTCGGCGAGCCGACGACGGACGCGGCCGACGCGACGATCGCGCTGCCCACGTCGACACTGCGCTCGGCGATGAGCAGCGCGGCCATGATCGCCAGCGCGAGGATCGTGCCCTGCAGGAACAGGCCGGTGCCGTCGATCGCGAGCGACCCGGCGAACGGGCTGTCGGTGCCGACCGGCGACGGGGTGGCGACGTGCGTGCCGTGCAGCACCGCGACCGTGACCAGCGCGGCGATCAGGCCGGCCAGCGTCACGAACACCTGGGTGTTGAACCGCTGCGGTCGCGGGACAACGGCCTCGACCAGCACGCCGAGCAGCGCCGCGCCCAGCACGATGAAGATCGGCAGCAGCGCGTGGTAGGCGATCGACGGGGTGGAGATCGTCTGCGCCGAGTCCGCCAGCATGAGCGTTTTCACCTTTGTCCTCCGGCAACGGGGCCGAGTTCGGGCGCCGGGTCGGTCTTGTGCACGTCGGAAAGCGTCGCCTTCACCGCCGGGTTGATCACGTTCAGCACCGGCTTCGGGTAGATGCCGAGGAAGACGATCAGGGCCAGCAGCGGTGCGACGGCGAACACTTCGCGGACGTTCAGGTCACGGAACTTGGTCACCTTCTCGTTGACCGTCCCCTGGAACACCCGCTGGTACAGGTACAGCACGTAGATCGCGGCGAGCACGATGCCGGTCGCGGCGAAGATCGCGAGCGCCTTGTACCGGGTGAACGTGCCGACCAGGACGAGGAACTCGCTGACGAACGTGCTCAGGCCGGGCAGCGCCAGCGCCGACAGCCCGGCGAACAGGAACAGTCCGGCGAGCAGCGGCGTCACCTTCGCGGCGCCGCCGTAGTCGGCGACGTTGCGGCTCTTGCCGCGCGCGATCAGCAGGCCGACGACGATGAACACCGCGCCGGTCGACAGGCCGTGGTTGACCATGTACAGCACGGCACCGGAGTTGCCCTGCGTGGTGAACGCGAAGATGCCCAGGCCGATGAAGCCGAAGTGCGCGACGGACGTGTACGAGACCAGCCGCTTCATGTCGCGCTGGCCGATCGCCAGGAACGCGGCGTACAGCACGCCGATCACGGACAGGATCAGCACCAGCGGCGCTGCCCAGCGGGACGCGTCCGGGAACAGCGGCAGGCAGTAGCGCAGGAAGCCGAACGTGCCGACCTTGTCCAGCACGCCGACGAGCAGCGCCGCGCCACCGGCGGGCGCCTCGGCGCCGGCGTCCGGAAGCCAGGTGTGCACCGGCACCAGCGGCGCCTTGATCGCGAACGCGATGAAGAAGCCGATGAACAGCCACTTCTGCGTCGCGTTGTCCGGCACCTGGCCGATCAGGTCGGTGATCGCGAACGTGCGCGAGCCGGTCGACACGTACAGGCCGATCACGGACGCGAGCATCACCAGGCCGCCGACCAGCGAGTACAGGAAGAACTTCACCGCGGCGTACTGGCGGCGGGGCCCGCCGAAGCTGCCGATGATGAAGTACATCGGCACGAGCATCGCCTCGAAGAAGACGTAGAACAGGAAGACGTCCATCGCGACGAAGACGCCGATCATGAAGAACTCGAGCAGCAGGATCAGGCCCATGAAGTTCTTCGTGCTGCGCTGCCGACCCGACGGCGAGGTCTCCTCCTCCGCGCCGGACTTGCTGTCGAAGCTGTTCCAGGACGCGAGGATGACGGTCGGAACGAGCACCACGGACAGCCCGACCAGCACCATCGCGATGCCGTCGACGCCGAACGCGAGGTGGACGCCGAACGCCTTGATCCACGTCCAGCTGCCCATGAACTGGAACCGGTCAGCGTGCGCGCTCGTGTCGAAGCTGAAGCCGACGACCGCCGTGTAGACCAGGACGATCAGCGAGATCAGCAGGGTGAGCTGCTTGGCCAGCTTGGCCTGCGCCTCCCTGAGCGCGAAGACCACGAGCGACCCGACGAGCGGGATCGCCAGCAGGATCGGCAGTGCGACGTTGTGCGCGTTGCTCACTGGAACCTCACCGCAAGCAGGACCGCGATGACGGCGACGGATCCGCCGAGCATCGAGAGTGCGTAGCTGCGCACGAATCCGGTCTGGATCCGTCGCAATCGGCCGGAGCCGCCACCGAAGCCGGCGGCGGCGCCGTTCACGGCGCCGTCGACGCCGCGGTTGTCGAAGAACACCAGCGCGCGCGTGAGCCACTGGCCGGGACGCATCAGGACGGCCTCGTTGAACGCGTCGCCGTACAGGTTCTTGCGCGCGGCGACGGTGATCGGCGAGACGGCCTCGGGCCGCGTGGCCGGGACCGGCCGCACGCCGTAGGCGACCCACGCGCCGCCGATGCCGAGCAGCACGACCACGATCGTGATCACTGAGAGCACGACCGGGCTGATCGTGTGCACGCCCTCTTCGACGCTCGGGCCGACTGACGGGGTGAGCCAGTGCTGCACGCCGCCGCCGAAGATCAGCAGGTAGCCGCCGATCAGCGACATGATGCCGAGCACGCCCATCGGAACCGTCATGACGGTCGGGGCCTCGTGTGGGTGGACGTCGTCCTCCCAGCGGCGCTTGCCGAGGAACGTCATGACCAGCGCGCGGGTCATGTAGGCCGCGGTCAGGCCGGCGCCGATCAGCGCGGCGAGGCCGAGGATCCAGCCGGACGTGCCGCCCTTGTCGAACGCGGCCTCGATGATCTTGTCCTTGGTGAAGAACCCGGTGAACGGCGGGATGCCGATGATCGCCAGCCAGCCGCAGACGAACACGCCGAACGTCACCGGCATGACCCGCCACAGCCCGCCGAACCGGCGCATGTCGATCCGGTCGTTCATCGCGTGCATGACCGCACCGGCGGACAGGAACAGCGCCGCCTTGAAGAAGCCGTGGCCGAGCAGGTGGATGATGCCGATCGCGAACACGCCCTTACCGAGGCCGACGGCCAGGAACATGTAGCCGATCTGGCTCACGGTCGAGTAGGCGAGCACCTTCTTCAGGTCGTCCTGCCCGAACGCGCTGATGCAGCCGTAGAGCAGGGTGACCGCGCCGACGATCACGACGAGCGTCCGGGCCGCCTGCGACGCCTCGAAGATCACCGCCGACCGCGCGATCAGGTACACGCCGGCGGTCACCATGGTTGCGGCGTGGATGAGCGCGGAGACCGGGGTCGGGCCCTCCATCGCGTCCGGCAGCCAGGCCTGCAGCGGCACCTGGCCGGACTTGCTGCACGCGCCGATCAGCAACATGATCGCGATCGCGGCCGCGACGCCCTTGCCGGCGTTGCCGCTCGCGCCGAAGTGGGCGAAGACGCCGGAGAACGAGGTGGTGCCGAAGTACGCGAACATCAGCATGATCGCGATCGACAGCCCGACGTCACCGACACGGTTCGCGTAGAACGCCTTGTTGCCCGCGGTCGCCGCGGTGTTGCGATTGAAGTAGTACGAGATCAGCAGGTAGGACGCGAGGCCCACGCACTCCCAGCCGACGTAGAGCACGAGGTAGCTGTCCGCGAGAACGAGCAGCAGCATCGCCGCGACGAAGAAGTTGAAGTAGCCGAAGAACCGGCGCCGTCCCGGGTCGTGGTCGAGGTAGCCGACCGCGTAGATGTGGATCAGCGACCCGACGCCGGTGATCAGCAGCGCGAACGTGATCGCCAACGGATCGAGCAGCAGACCGGCCTCCACGTGGAAGCCCGCGACCGGGATCCAGGTGAACATGTCCAGGTCGACGTGCCGGTTGCTCTCGCCCTTGACGGCGAAGAACAGCGCGATCACGTAGCCGAACAGGGCGACCGGGACGAGCGCGCCGAGCCAGTGGCCCCACTTGTTCAGCCGGTTGCCACCGATCAGCAGCAGTCCGGACGAGGCCAGCGGGACCGCGATGAGCAGCCACGCGAAGCTCTCGATTCCGTGTGCGTTCAGCACGAGCAGACCTCCGGAGTGAGCATCGCAGCGAGCGCCAGCGAGCGAGGAGCGGAGCGCAGGTGGTCTGCGGGAAGCACAGCAGGATTCACCCGGAGCCCCTAGTACTTCAGCAGGTTCGGGTCGTCGACCGACGCGGACCTGCGGGTTCGGAAGATGGTCATGATGATCGCCAGGCCGACGACGACCTCGGCGGCCGCCACGGTCATGACGAAGAACGCCATGATCTGGCCGTCCAGGCTGCCGTTGATCCGCGAGAACGTGACGAGCGTCAGGTTCACCGCGTTCAGCATCAGCTCGACGCACATGAAGACGACGATCGCGTTGCGGCGCACCAGCACACCGGTGGCGCCGATCGCGAACAGCATCGCGCTGAGCACCAGGTAATAGGTCGGCGTCATGCGGGGCCCCCGGCGAATTTCGGAGCGTTCTTTGCGAGGAAATTCGTTGGGGTGCTCATGAAAGATCACGGCCTTCCAGCTCGCGGCGCTCGCGTTCCTGCTCGCGCACGCTCGGGGTCTGCTCGCCGCTCGCGCCGACCATGACCGACTCGTGCGAGAGCGTTCCGTCCGGAAGCAGCGCCGGCGTCCCGATCGAGTTGCCCGAGGAGAGCACACCGGGGCCGGGCAGCGGCTGCGGACGCCCGGAGCGGATCCGCTCGCGGGCTAGCGACTTCTGCGTGGGCTTGGGCCCGTCCCGCTCGATGTGCGCGAGCACCATCGCGCCGACCGCGGCGACGATCAGCAGCGCGGACGTCAGCTCGAAGGCGAACAGGTACCGGGTGAACAGCAGCTGGGCGATCGACTGGACGTTCGAGCCGGCCGCGTTCTGCTCGTCCAGGTTCACCGGCTTGCTGTCGGTGAACGCCCGGCTGATCGAGATCGCGACGAGCAGAGCGAAGCCGATGCCGAACAGCGCGGCCACCCAGCGTTGCCCGCGCAGCGTCTCGACGATCGAGTCGGACGCGTCGCGGCCGACCAGCATCAGCACGAACAGGAACAGGATCATGATCGCGCCGGTGTAGACGATGATCTGCACGAAGCCGAGGAACGGCCCCTGCTCGATTAGGTAGAACATGCCGAGCGACATCATGGTGGCGACCAGTGACAGCGCGGAGTGGATCGCGTTGCGCAGCAGCACCATGCCGATCGCGCCGGCGACCGAGATCGGGCCGAGGATCCAGAACGTGATCGCCTCGCCCAGCGGCACCTGCCCGTGCATCAGCGGCCCGGACGCGATCATCAAGGACGCGCTCATGAGTGCAGACCTCCGACCTGGCGGGCGACACCGGTGATCGGGCGGCCCGCCACGTTCGCGGTGCTCTGGGGCTCGCCGTGCTGCAGCGGCTCCTGCGAGTCGACGGTGTAGTAGTCCTTCTCGTCGTCGCCGAGGCGCATCGCGTGCGGCGGCGCCTCCATGCCCGGAAGCAGCGGAGCCATCAGCTGCTCCTTGGTGTAAATCAGCTGCTGCCGGTCGTCGAGCGCGAGCTCGTACTCGTTGCTCATCGTCAGCGAACGGGTCGGGCACGCCTCGATGCACAGGCCGCAGAAGATGCAGCGCAGGTAGTTGATCTGGTACACCGCGCCGTACCGCTCACCCGGCGAGTAGCGCTCCTCGTCGGTGTTGTCGCCGCCCTCGACGTAGATCGCGTCGGCCGGGCACGCCCAGGCGCACAGCTCGCACCCGACGCACTTCTCCAGGCCGTCCGGGTGCCGGTTCAGCACGTGCCGGCCGTGGTAGCGCGGCGCGGTCTCGTAGAAGTCGAACGGGTACTGCTGGGTGTAGACGCGTCTGAACATCGTCCCGAAGGTCAGGCCGAAGCCCTTGGCGAACCCCAGCGGCGTGCCGGCGGGCTCGGCGTTCTGCGGCTCAGTCATCGCTTTCATCTTTCGTACGCAGGGCATTCGGCGCACCGGCGCTCGTCGTGGCCAAGCGCCGCGGCGGAGTCGGCACGACGAGGTCCAGCGGCGGGATCGGGAACGTGGTCGGCTGCTGGGCCGCCTCCGCGTCCTCGGCCGCGCGGTCCGCCGCGCGCCGGGCGGCGGCGCCCTCGAGCACCATCAGCACCGGCACGACGACGATGACCAGCACGATCGCGAGCGGCACCAGCGTCGCCTCCCACGAGGACCAGCCGCGGTCACGCAGCACGTGGATGGACGTGACGGCGAGGATCCAGACCAGGTTGATCGGGATCAGCACCTTCCAGCCCAGGTGCATGAACTGGTCGTAGCGCAGGCGGGGCAGCGTGCCGCGCAGCCACACGAACACGAAGATGCACAGCACGACCTTGATCACGAACCAGATCATCGGGTACCAGCCCGAGTTCGCGCCGTGCCACAGCGAGATCGGGACGGGCGCCCGCCAGCCGCCGAGGAACAGCGTCGTCGCCAGCGCGGAGACGGTGACCATGTTGATGTACTCGGCGAGGAAGAACATCGCGAACTTGAACGACGAGTACTCGGTGTGGAAACCGCCGACGAGCTCGGACTCGGCCTCGGCCAGGTCGAACGGCGCGCGGTTGGTCTCGCCGACCACGCAGACCGCGTAGACGCAGAACGAGACGAACAGCGGGATCACGTTCCAGATGTGCCGCTGGCTCTCGATGATGCCGGACGTCGAGATCGTGTTCGAGAACAGGAACACCGGGATGATCGACAGCCCCATGCCGACCTCGTACGAGATCATCTGGGCCGCCGAGCGCAGGCCGCCGAGCAGCGGGTAGGTCGAGCCGGACGCCCAGCCGGACAGCACGACGCCGTACACGCCGAGCGAGGAGCAGGCGAGCACGACGAGGACGCCGACGGGCAGGTCGGTGAGCTGCAGCGCGGTCTTGTGCCCGAACATCGACACTTCCGGGCCGAACGGGATCACGCAGAAGGCGACGAACGCCGGCACCGCGGACAGGATCGGGGCGAGGAAGTACACCGGCTTGTCGGCCAGCAGCGGGATGACCTCCTCCTTGAAGGCCAGCTTCACGCCGTCGGCGAGCGACTGCAGGGTGCCCCACGGTCCGACGCGGTTCGGGCCGATGCGGTTCTGCATGCGGCCGACGACCTTGCGCTCGAAGACGATCGAGAACAGCGTCATGACGACGAGGAACGCGAACACGCCGAGGACCTTGATGATGTTCAGCCAGATCGGCTGGTCACCGAAGCCCGGGATGTTCTGCGACACCGCCAGCACGTGGACCGAACTCACGCGTCACCTCCAGCCGCGGCACTGGGATCGGCACCGATCACCGGCGGCGCCGACGAACTCGTCACGCCGACGACCGCGCCGGCGGTGACGCCGAGCGTGGCGCGCACCGCGCAGTCCCGCGCGTTCGTCGGCAGCCACACGACACCGTCGGCCGCCTCACCGATCACGGCGGGCACGACGATCACGCCGGCGTCGCTGCTTACGGCGACCGTGCCGCCGTCCGCGATGCCGAGCCGTGCCGCGGTGGACGCGCTCAGGACGGCGCGCGCTGGCTTCGCGGTGCCGGCCAGGTGCTCGTCGCCGTCCTGGCTGCGGCCCGCGTCCAGCACCTCGTGCCAGGTCGCGAGCACGGCCTGCCCGGAGCCCGGCGTCGCCACCGGGCCGGCGGCGCGGGACGGGGCGGGCAGCCGCTCGTCCCAGGAGCCGAGGCGGGCGAGCTCGTCGCGCGCGGCGGTGACCGTGCGCAGCCCGAGCCGGACGTCCAGCTCCTCGGCCAACGCGTCGAGCACCTGCGCGTCGGAGATCGCGCCGCTCTGCAGCGTCGGCTCGAACGGACGGCGGCGACCTTCCCAGTCGACGTACCGGCCGGCCTTCTCGACCGGCGGCGCGACGGGCAGCACGACGTCGGCGTGCTCGGTCACCGCGCTGTGCCGGATCTCCAGCGAGACGACGAAGCCGGCGCGCTCGAGCGCGCGGGCCGCGGTCGCCGGGTCCGCGGTGTCGGCCGGGTCCACGGCACCTACCACAAGCGCGGAGAGCGAACCGTCCGCGACGGCCGCGAGGATCGCGTCGATGTCCCG
>DASRSS010000235.1:0-14940 GCA_035656335.1 Jatrophihabitantaceae bacterium
AAGCGGGCCAGCGAGGCGTAGAAGCAGGCCGACGGCGACCTCGTCGCCTCCGCCGCCGGCGCCCCCGCCGCGAAGCAGCGGCCGGTCGGCCAGCCCGCCCCGGCCCCGCGGCCGGGCGCGCGTCCGCAACGCCGCCGCAAGTGAGCGTGCCGCCCACGGTCGACGACGGGCAGCTCGCGGACCTGATCGCGCGGCACCTGCGCGACGTCCCGGACTTCCCCGAGCCCGGCATCCTGTTCAAGGACATCGCGCCGCTGCTCGCCGACGGACCGGCGTTCGGCGCCGCGAGCAGCGCGCTCGCCGAGTTCGGACGGACCGCCGCCCCGATCGATCTGGTCGCCGGCGTCGAGGCCCGCGGGTTCGTGTTCGCCGGCGCCATCGCCCGCGACCTGGACTGCGGCCTCGTCCCGGTGCGCAAGGCCGGCAAGCTGCCCCCGCCGACGATCACCCGTGAGTACGAGCTGGAGTACGGCACCGCCAGCATCGAGGTTCCGGTCGACGTCCTGGCCGGCAAGCGGGTGCTGCTCGTCGACGACGTCCTCGCCACCGGGGGCACCCTGGCCGCCGCCGCGGAGCTGATCACCGCCGCGGGCGGAACAGTCGTTGCGGTCGCGGTGTTGATGGAGCTGACGGCGCTGCACGGCCGCGAGCGGCTGGGCGGGACGATGCCGTTTCGCGCGCTGCTGAGCGCCTAGCGCCTGCGTAGACTCGGCGGCGACATCACCGCAGGAGGGACGGACGCGCTGAGCACGGACGCCGCTGGCCCGACCGAGGCCGAGACCACCACCGTCCCGGTCGGTGGCGCTCTGCCCGAGCTGAGCGCTACCCACCGCCGCCGCGTCCGGGACCGGCTCGCGCGCCGGCTGGCCAGCGCGCCGCGCCAGTCGCAGGTCAAGCCCGTCCTCGAGCCGCTGCTCGCGATCCACCGCGGCGCGCATCCCAAGGTCGACGCCCGGCTGCTGCAGCGCGGCTACGACGTCGCCGACCAGTGCCACCGCGGCCAGCTGCGCAAGAGCGGTGACCCGTACATCACGCACCCGCTCGCGGTCGCGACGATCCTGGCCGAGCTCGGCATGGACACCACCACGCTCGTCGCCGCGCTGCTGCACGACACCGTCGAGGACACCGGGTACACGATCGAGGACGTCACGCGCGAGTTCGGCGCCGAGGTCGCGCACCTGGTCGACGGCGTCACCAAGCTGGACAAGGTCAAGTTCGGCGAGGCGGCCGAGGCCGAGACGATCCGCAAGATGGTGGTCGCGATGGCGCGCGACCCGCGCGTGCTGGTGATCAAGCTGGCCGACCGGCTGCACAACATGCGCACGCTGCGGTTCCTGCCGCCGGCGAAGCAGGTGCGCAAGGCGCGGGAGACCTTGGAGGTGCTCGCGCCGCTGGCCCACCGGCTCGGCATGAACACGATCAAGTGGGAGCTGGAGGACCTCTCCTTCGCGACGCTGTACCCGAAGCGCTACGACGAGATCGTTCGCCTTGTGGCCGAGCGCGCGCCGTCCCGCGACACGTACCTGTCCGAGGTGATCGACCGGATCAACGCCGACCTGCGCGAGGGCGGCATCAAGGCCGAGGTCACCGGCCGGCCGAAGCACTACTACTCGATCTACCAGAAGATGATCGTGCGGGGACGCGAGTTCACCGACATCTACGACCTGGTCGGCATCCGCGTCCTCGTCGAGTCCGAGCGCGACTGCTACGCCACCCTCGGCGTGATCCACGCGAACTGGCAACCGGTTCCGGGCCGGTTCAAGGACTACATCGCGATGCCGAAGTTCAACATGTACCAGTCGCTGCACACCACGGTGATCGGTCCCGGTGGCAAGCCGGTCGAGCTGCAGATCCGCACCTACGCGATGCACCGCACCGCCGAGTACGGCATCGCCGCGCACTGGAAGTACAAGGAGCACAAGAACGTCGCGGTCGCCGAGCCGGCCGGGATGTCGGACGAGATGGGCTGGCTGCGGCAGCTGCTGGACTGGCAGCGCGAGGCGCAGGAGCCCGAGGAGTTCCTCGACGCGCTGCGCTACGACCTCGGTGCGGCCGAGGTGTACGTGTTCACGCCGAAGGGTGACGTGGTCGCGCTGCCCGCCGGCTCGACGCCGGTCGACTTCGCGTACGCGGTGCACACCGAGGTCGGGCACCGCTGCATCGGCGCGCGCGTGAACGGCAAGCTCGTCGCGCTGGAATCGGTGCTGGAGAACGGCGACACGGTCGAGGTATTCACCTCCAAGGCCGAGAACGCTGGCCCGTCCCGTGACTGGCTCTCGTTCGTCAAGTCACCGCGCGCCCGCACCAAGGTGCGGCAGTGGTTCGCGCGCGAGCGGCGCGAAGACGCGATCGACGCGGGCAAGACGGCGCTGTCCAAGGCGATGCGCAAGGAGTCGCTGCCGATCCAGCGTCTGCTCGGCGGCGATCAGCTGCTCACGCTCGCCCACGACATGCACCTCGCCGACATCTCCGCGCTGTACGCGGCGATCGGCGAGGGACACGTCTCGGCCGAGTCGGTCGTCAAGAAGCTGGTCGCGCAGCTCGGCGGTTCGGAGGGCTCGATCGAGGACATCGCCGAGGCGATGATCCCGCTCGAGAACGCGCCCGCCCAGCGCCGCGCGCACGGCGACGCGGGCGTGGTCGTCAAGGGCGTCAGCGACGTCTGGGTCAAGCTGGCGCGCTGCTGCACACCGGTGCCGGGCGACGACATCCTCGGCTTCGTCACGCGCGGCGGGGGAGTGTCCGTCCACCGGCGCACCTGCACCAACGCCGCCTCGCTGCTGGAGCAGGCCGACCGGCTGGTCGACGTCGAGTGGGCGCCGTCGGCGAACTCCACGTTCGTGGTGTGCATCCAGGTCGAGGCGCTGGACCGGCACCGGCTGCTGTCGGACGTCACCCGCGTCCTCTCCGACGAGCGGGTGTCGATCCTGTCGGCGAACGTGTCGACCAACCGGGACCGGGTCGCCGTCTCGCGGTTCACCTTCGAGATGGGCGACGCGAAGCACCTGGGCCACCTGCTGCGCGCGATCCGGAACGTGGAAGGCGTCTACGACGTCTACCGCGTCCACTCCGCGAACTAGTTCAGCTGACCTTCTCCAGCGTCACCACGAACACCAGCGGGGCGTTCGCCGGGATCGAGCCCTGCGCGTTCGCGCCGTAGCCGAGCGCCGCGGGCATGATGATGATCCGCCGGCCACCGACCTTCATCGGCGCGATGCCCTTGGTGCCGCCGATGCCCTGCGTGAACCCGGGGACGACGCCGGTGAGCGAAAACGTGATCGCCTTGTCGCCGTGCTCGGCCGGGCCGTCGAACTCGGTGCCGTCGCAGTACAGCACGCCGGTGTACTTGACGCTGACGCTGGACGTGGGCGTGGCCGCCTTGCCCTTGCCGACCACCAGATCCTTGACCAGCAGCTTGCTCGGCGGGGTCGTCGCGTGGGATCCGACGGACGGGACCTTCTTCACGTCCGTCGCGTTCTTGACCGTCACGCCGTGGAAGCTGACCGCCTTGCCCACACCGGTCGCGCTCGGCACCGGCTTGTTGCCGGTGGGGCAGGACGCGTTCGCCGCGGTGGTCGGGGACGTCGACGTGGTCGGCGTGGCCGAACTGCCCCCGGCGCCGGCCTGTGCCGCGTTCGGCGTCTTGCTGTCGTTGCCGCCGAGGACGACGACGAGGGCGACCACCAGCGCGATGACGAGCACGCCGCCGACCACCGAGGAGATCAGGGCGAATCGCTTGCGCGCGGCCTCGCGCTCGGCGCGGCGCTTCAGCTGGCGCTCCAGGTGTCGGCGGGCCGCCTCGCGGCGCTGCTTGTTCGTCGGCACGGACGGATCCCTTTCGGTGACGGTTCGGCAACCAAAACGCGGGCAGTCTACGGATGATCCATGTCCGCCGCCTGTGATTCTCGCGGTCGGGCGCTCGGTAGGCTGGCGGGTGCCCTTCCCATCGATCGTTCAGGAGCCCTGAGGCCGTGCTCATCGCGGGTTTCCCGTCGGACGCCACCGCCACCAACTGCTGGGTGGTCGCCCCCGCCGCCGGCGAGCAGTGCGTCGTCATCGACCCCGGGATCGGCATCACCGGCCAACTGGACGAAGTGATCGCGGAACACCGGCTGCACCCGGTCGCCGTCCTGCTCACGCACGGCCACTTCGACCACACCTTCTCGGTGCTGCCGGTGTGCCAGGCGCGCGACGTGCCGGCGTTCATCCACCCGGCCGACCGCGGCCAGCTCGCCGACCCGTGGTCCGGAGTCGGCATTCCGGCCGGAACGCCCCTTTTCGGCACCCTCACCTTCGCCGAGCCGGACGACGTCCGCGCGCTGAACGATCACGACAAGGTCAGCATCGCCGGGCTGGACTTCTCGGTGCGCCACGCGCCCGGCCACAGCACCGGTTCGGTCGTGTTCGACCTGGCCGGTGGCGAGTCGCCGCTGCTGTTCGCCGGGGACGTCCTGTTCGCCGGCTCGATCGGACGCGTCGACCTGCCCGGCGGATCGATGGCCGACATGGAGCGCTCGCTGCGCGAGGTGATCTTGCCGCTCGAGGACGCGACGCAGGTGTTCCCGGGGCACGGACCGACCACCACGATCGAGCGGGAACGCGCGACCAACCCGTACCTGCAGGGACTGAACTGATGCCCACCACGTCCCTGTCCGGCTTCCCCGAACTGCTGCCGTCCGAGCGCTTCGTCGAGCTAGCGGTGCTCGACCGGCTGCGCGCGACGTTCGAGCTGCACGGCTTCGCGCCGCTGGAGGCGCGCTCGGCCGAGCCGCTGGACCCGTTGCTGCGCAAGGGCGAGATCGACAAAGAGGTTTATGTCCTGCGCCGGCTGCACGCCGAGGCGGACGAGGGCGACGCGGGCCTCGGCCTGCACTTCGACCTGACCGTCCCGTTCGCGCGCTATGTGTTCGACAACGCCGGGCACCTTGAGTTCCCGTTCCGCCGCTACCAGATCCAGAAGGTGTGGCGCGGCGAGCGGCCGCAGACCGGCCGGTACCGCGAATTCACCCAGGCCGACATCGACGTCGTCGCCAAGGACCAGCTGCCGTTCCACCACGACGTCGAGGTCGCGCGGGTGATGGCCGAGGCGCTGGCCGCGCTCGAGTTCCTGCCCCCGCTGCGGCTGCAGGTGAACAACCGGCGCCTGATCGAGGGTTTCTACCGCGGGCTCGGTGCGACCGACGTCGCCGCCGTCATGCGCGCGATCGACAAGCTGGACAAGGTCCCGTCCGACGTCGTCGGCAAGCAGCTCGTGGACGAGGCCGGGCTCAGCGACGACCAGGCGGCGGCGTGCCTGCGGCTGGCCGAGATCCGCAGCACCGACACGTCGTTCGTCGAACAGGTGCGCGCGCTCGGCGTCGAGCACGAGCTGTTGGACGCCGGGCTGGCCGAGCTGGCCGCGGTGATCGAGGGCTGCGCGGCGATCACGACCGAGCGGGTGACCGTCGAGGCCGACCTGCGGATCGCGCGCGGCCTGGACTACTACACCGGCACGGTGTTCGAGACGCGCATGAGCGGCTTCGAGTCGCTCGGCTCGATCTGCTCCGGCGGCCGCTACGACTCGCTCGCCAGCGACGGCAAGACCACGTATCCCGGCGTCGGCATCAGCCTGGGCGTTACCCGGCTGCTGATGCCCTTGTTCGCGCAGGGGATTCTCGCCGGATCGCGCCCGGTGCCGTCGGCCGTCCTCGTCGCGCTGCCCAGCGAGGACCAGCGCGCCGCCTGCGACCAGGTGGCGCAGGCGTTGCGCGCACGCGGCATCGCGACCGAGGTGGCCGCGTCCGCGCAGAAGTACGGCAAGCAGATCCGCTACGCCGAGCGCCGTGGCATCCCGTTCGTCTGGTTTCCCGCAACAGGCGACGGCGGGCACGAGGTGAAAGACATCCGAAGCGGCGAACAGGTCGCGGCCGACCCGGCCGGCTGGACGCCCCCGCAAGCAGACCTGCGACCGCAGGTGATCGTGGAAGGTACGAATCCGTGAACCGCACCCGTGAGGCCGGAACGCTGCGCGCGTCCGACGCCGGACAGACCGTCACCCTCGCCGGCTGGGTGGCCACCAGGCGTGATCACGGCGGGGTGACCTTCATCGACGTGCGCGACGCGAGCGGCCACAGCCAGGTCGTGCTGCGAGAAGCGGACGTCGCGCACGACCTGCGCAACGAGTGGGTCGTGCAGGTCACCGGCGAGGTGCGGCTGCGTCCCGAGGGGAACGTGAACCCGGCGATCCCGACCGGCGAGATCGAGGTCGTCGCGTCGCAGCTGGAGATCCTCAACGAGGCCGCGCCGCTGCCGTTCCAGGTGGACGAGCACACCGAGGTCGGCGAGGAGGCGCGGCTGCGCTACCGCTACCTCGACCTGCGCCGTCCCGCGCCGGGCACCGCGATCCGCCTGCGCAGCAAGGTGAATCGCGCCGCCCGCGACGTGCTGTACGAGCACAACTTCGTCGAGGTCGAGACGCCGACGCTGACCCGTTCGACGCCCGAGGGGGCCCGCGACTTCCTTGTCCCGGCGCGGCTCAAGCCCGGCAGCTGGTACGCGCTGCCGCAGTCCCCGCAGCTGTTCAAGCAGCTGCTGATGGTGGCCGGCATGGAGCGGTACTTCCAGATCGCCCGCTGCTACCGCGACGAGGACTTCCGCGCCGACCGCCAGCCGGAGTTCACCCAGCTGGACATCGAGATGAGCTTCGTCGACCAGGACGACGTGATCGCGCTCGCCGAGGACGTCCTCGTCGCGCTGTGGAAGCTGATCGGCCACGAGATCAGCACCCCGATCCCGCGGATGACGTACGCCGAGGCGATGCGCCGCTACGGCAGCGACAAGCCGGACCTGCGCTTCGAGCTGGAACTCGTCGAGTGCACCGACTACTTCAAGGACACTCCGTTCCGCGTCTTCCAGTCCGACTACGTCGGCGCCGTCGTCATGCCGGGCGGGGCGTCGCAGCCGCGCAAGCAGCTGGACGCGTGGCAGGAGTGGGCCAAGCAGCGCGGCGCGAAGGGGCTCGCCTACGTGCTCGTGGGCGAGGACGGCGAGCTGGGCGGACCGGTCGCGAAGAACCTCTCGGACGCCGAGCGGGCCGGCCTGGCCGAGCACGTCGGCGCGCAGCCGGGCGACTGCGTCTTCTTCGCCGCCGGGCCGGTGAAGTCCTCGCGCGCGCTACTGGGCGCGGCGCGGCTGGAGATCGGCCGCCGCGTCGGGCTGATCGACGAGTCGCAGTGGTCGTTCGTGTGGATCGTCGACGCCCCGCTGTTCGAGCCGTCCAGCGAGGCGGTCGCGGCCGGTGACGTCGCGGTCGGCGCCGGCGCGTGGACGGCGGTGCACCACGCGTTCACCTCGCCGAAGCCCGAGTCGCTGGACACGTTCGACACCGACCCCGGCAACGCGCTCGCGTACGCGTACGACATTGTCTGCAACGGCAACGAGATCGGCGGCGGCTCGATCCGTATCCACCGCCGCGACGTGCAGGAGCGGGTGTTCAAGGTGATGGGCCTGGACGCCGCCGAGGCGCAGGAGAAGTTCGGCTTCCTGCTCGACGCGTTCAGCTTCGGCGCGCCGCCGCACGGTGGCATCGCCTTCGGGTGGGACCGCATCTGCGCGCTGCTGTCGGGCACCGACTCGATCCGCGACGTGATCGCGTTCCCGAAGACCGGCGGCGGCTACGACCCGCTCACCGCAGCGCCCGCGCCGATCACGCCCGAGCAGCGCAAGGAAGCCGGCATCGACGCGGTGCCGGAGAGCGAGTAGCGCCATGTCGCGACGGGTGCGGAACTGGGCGATCGCGCTGGGCCTCGGCGACGTGCTGTCCTGGGCGCTCACCGTCCACGCCCACCTGACGTTCCACCACCACCGCAAGGGCCCGACGGTCATGCCGGTCGGCCAGCTGCTGGGCTGGTCGATCTCGGTCCTGCTGCTGATCGCGCTGCTGGTGCTGCTGTACGCCGCTCGCGTCGACGCGCGCTACCGGGGCTCCCAACGTGACGCTGTTCGACGCGGCTGAGCCCCCGCGCGACGCCGAGGCCTTCGATCCGGGCGCACCCCTCGCCGCCCGGATGCGGCCGCGGACGCTGGACGAGGTGGTCGGCCAGGAGCACCTGCTCGCGCCCGGGTCGCCGCTGCGCCGGCTGGTCGAGGGCGACGCCCCGATGTCGCTGATCCTCTACGGGCCGCCCGGCACGGGGAAGACCACGCTCGCGCTGATCGTCTCGTCCGCCACCAATAGGCGCTTCGTGCAGCTGTCCGCGCTCAACGCCGGTGTGAAGGACGTCCGCGCGGTGATCGAGCAGGCGCGCGTCGAGCTGGGGCGCACCGGCCGGCAGACCGTGCTGTTCATCGACGAGATCCACCGCTTCTCCAAGACGCAGCAGGACTCGCTGCTGCACGCGGTGGAGGCCCGGCACGTCACGCTCGTGGCGGCGACCACGGAGAACCCGTTCTTCTCGATCGTCAGCCCGCTGCTGTCGCGCAGCCTGCTGCTCACCCTGCAGCCGCTGGACGAGAACGCCGTCGGCGCGCTGGTCGACCGCGCCGTCGCCGACGAGCGCGGCCTGGCCGGTGCGGTGACGCTGGACGTCGACGCGCGGGCGCACCTGCTGCGCATCGCGGGCGGGGACGCGCGGCGCGCGCTGACCGCGCTCGAAGCGGCCGCCGGCACCGCGGTCGCCGAGGGGCGCGCGTCCATCGACCTGGCGATGCTCGAGCAGGCCGTCGACACCGCCGCCGTGCGCTACGACCGCGACGGCGATCAGCACTACGACGTGATCAGCGCGTTCATCAAGTCCATCCGCGGCTCCGACCCGGACGCCGCCCTGCACTACCTGGCCCGCATGATCGAGGCCGGCGAGGACCCGCGCTTCATCGCGCGCCGGCTGGTGGTGCACGCCAGCGAGGACATCGGGCTCGCCGACCCCACCGCGCTGCTGGCCGCGACCGCCGCGGCGCAGGCCGTCCAGCTGATCGGCATGCCCGAGGCGCGGATCAACCTGGCGCAGGCCACGATCCACCTGGCCATGGCGCCGAAGTCGAACGCGGTGGTCATGGCGATCGACAGCGCGCTGGCGGACGTCCGCGCCGGGCTCGCCGGGGCCGTCCCGCCCGCGCTGCGCGACAGCCACTACGCGGGCGCCAAGAAGCTCGGGGCGGGCAAGAAGTACCGGTACCCGCACGACGAGCCCGAGGGCGTCGTGGCGCAGCAGTACCCGCCGGACGAGCTCGTCGGCCGCGACTACTACCGGCCCGCCGACCGCGGCGCCGAGCACCACCTGCTGGAGCGGCTGGCCCGGCTGCGGGCGGCCGTCCGTGGCGAGAAGCGCTGACGGCGACCAGATAGGGTCACTACGACCCGCCGCGGCGCACGGCGACACGCGGCGGGGTCCATCGGTCGCGAGTTCAAGGAGGGCACGCCGATGTCCGGAGGGGCACTCGCCGCGCTGATCGCGGCCATCGCCTTCGCGGTGCTGGTCCTGCTCGCCGCGATCCCGCTGCTGAAGCTGGGTCGCACCCTGGACGAGGCCACGCTCGCGATCCGCAAGACGCACGAGGGTGCAGTGCCGATCCTGGACGAGGCGCAGGGCGCGCTCACCCAGGTCAACGCGCAGCTGGTCCACGTCGAGGGCATCGCGCGCAACGTCAGCGCCATCTCGTCCAACGCGGCGGCCATGTCGGCAGTCGTGTCCAGCACGCTGGGCAACCCGATGATCAAGGCCGCGGCGTTCACCTACGGCGTGCGCAAGACCGTGCAGGGACGCCGTGACGCGGAGGCCGTGCGGGCATCGCGCCGGCGGCACCGGGCGTCGCGGCGGAACCGTCGCGGGGGCGCGGAGTGAAACGACTGTTCTGGCTCGCGCTCGGCGTGACCGTCGGCGTGCTGGTGATGCGCAAGCTGTCGAAGATGGCCGAGCGGTTGACGCCGCGCGGCATGGCCGGCAGCTTCGCCGAGTCGCTGAGCGATCTCGCCGACGCGCTGCGCGACTTCGGCGCGGACGTGCGCGAGGCGATGCGCGAGCGCGAGGTCGAGATCCGCGCTGCGGTGCAGGCGGACGGGACGCTGGGGAAGACCGAGTGAAGTCAGCCGAGATCAAGCGCCGGTTCCTGGCGCACTTCGAGCGCAACGGGCACACCGTCGTCCCGAGCGCGCCGTTGCCGTTCGACGACCCGAACCTGCTGTTCGTCAACGCGGGCATGGTGCAGTTCGTGCCCTACTTCGTCGGTCAGCAGAGCCCCCCGTGGCCGCGCGCCACCAGCATCCAGAAGTGCATCCGCACGCTGGACATCGACGAGGTCGGCAAGACCACCCGGCACGGCACGTTCTTCCAGATGAACGGCAACTTCAGCTTCGGCGACTACTTCAAGGAAGGCGCCATCACGCTGGCCTGGGAGCTGTCGACCGCGTCGGTCGAGGACGGCGGCTACGGCCTGGACGGCGACAAGATCTGGGCCACCGTCTACAACGACGACGACGAGGCCATCGACATCTGGCACCGCGTGATCGGTCTGCCGCTCGAGCGGATCGTGCGCCGCGGCAAGGCCGACAACTTCTGGTCGATGGGCATCCCCGGGCCGTGCGGGCCGTGCAGCGAGCTGTACATCGACCGCGGACCGGACTACGGCCAGGAGGGCGGCCCGGCGGTCGACGAAGACCGCTACATGGAGTTCTGGAACCTCGTGTTCATGCAGAACGAGCGCGGTGCCGGATCGGGCAAGGACGACTACCCGATCCTGGGCGAGCTGCCGAAGAAGAACATCGACACCGGCATGGGCATGGAGCGCATGGCCACGCTGCTGCAGGGCGTGGACAACCTCTACGAGATCGACGAGACGCGTCCGATCCTGGCGCGCGCGGCCGAGCTGGCGGGCAAGACGTACGGCGCGCACTCCGGCCACGCCGCGTACGAGTCGCACCCCGACGACGTGCGGATGCGCGTGATCGCCGACCACGTGCGCACCGGGCTGATGCTCATCGGGGACGGCGTGACTCCCGGCAACGAGGGACGCGGTTACGTGCTGCGCCGGATCCTGCGCCGGGCCGTCCGCGCGATGCGGCTGCTCGGCTACGAGGACCGCGCCCTGCCCGAGCTGCTGCCCGTCGCCCGCGACTGTATGGCGCCGTCCTATCCCGAGCTGGCCACCGACTTCGACCGGATCTCCAGCTACGCGTACGCCGAGGAGGACGCGTTCCGCGCGACCCTGCGCGCCGGCACGACGATCTTCGACGCCGCGGTGAGCGAGACCAAGGCCGCCGGCGGCGCGCAGCTGTCCGGTGACCGGGCGTTCCAGCTGCACGACACGTACGGCTTCCCGATCGACCTGACGCTGGAGATGGCGGCCGAGCAGGGCATCGCGGTCGACGAGGCGGGCTTCCGCCGGCTGATGGCCGAGCAGCGGGCGCGCGCGAAGGCGGACGCCCAGGCGAAGAAAACCGCGCACGGCGACCTGAGCGTGTACCGCGGCGTGCTCGACGCCGGGGCGAGCCAGTTCACCGGCTACCTGGAGATCGAGCGGGAGGCGACGGTCACCGCGCTCATCGGCCCCGACGGCCTGGTGTCCGCGGCGGGCGAGGGCGACGAGGTCGAGCTGGTGCTCGACACCACGCCGTTCTACGCCGAGGGCGGCGGGCAGCAGGCGGACTGGGGACGGCTCAGCGTCAATGCGCCCGGCCGCGAGGCGGAGCTGACCGTCGTCGACGTGCAGCAGCCGCTGCCCGGTCTGATCGCGCACCGGGCCACCGTCCTGTCCGGCGAGGTGCGCCCGGGCGACGTCGTGCTCGCC
This sequence comes from Jatrophihabitantaceae bacterium, assembly GCA_035656335.1. Lineage (GTDB taxonomy): Bacteria > Actinomycetota > Actinomycetes > Mycobacteriales > Jatrophihabitantaceae > DASRSS01. The sequence continues at coordinate 11,761 of DASRSS010000235.1, forward strand.
CGCGTCGACGTGAACCGGCGTGCGTCCGTGTCGCGCAGCCACTCGGCCACCCACCTGCTGCACGCCGGGTTGCGCCGCGCGCTCGGCGACAGCGCCTCACAGGCCGGCTCGCTGAACGCGCCCGGCCGGCTGCGCTTCGACTTCAAGACGCCGTCGGCCGTCGCGCCGAGCGTGCTGAGCGACGTCGAGGACGAGATCAACGACGTGCTGCTGCGCGACCTCGAGGTGCGCTGGTTCGTCACGGACCAGGCCGAGGCGCGGCGCATCGGCGCGATCGCGATGTTCGGCGAGAAGTACGGCGCCCAGGTGCGCGTCGTCGAGATCGGCGACTACTCGCGCGAGCTGTGCGGTGGCACGCACGTGCCGCGCTCGTCCGTGATCGGCATGGTCAAGCTGCTGGGGGAGGCGTCCATCGGTTCGGGCGTGCGCCGCGTCGAGGCGCTCGTCGGCCTGGACGCGTTCCGCTACCTCGCGCGCGAGCACGTGCTGGTGCACCAGCTGTCCGAGGACTTCAAGGCGCAGCCGGAGGAGCTGCCCGAGCGCATCGCCGGGACGCTCGAGCGGCTCAAGGCGGCCGAGCGGGAGCTGGACACGCTGCGCGTGTCCGCGGTGCTGGCGTCCGCCGGTTCGCTGGCCGAGACGGCGCAGGACGTGGCCGGCGTGCAGCTGGTCGCGGCCGCGGCCCCGGCCGGGATCGGCGGCAACGACCTGCGCTCGCTCGCGCTCGACGTGCGGGGCCGGCTGCGCGCCGGCGATCCCGCGGTCGTGCTGCTCGCGTCGCCGGGGGACAAGGGCGTCCAGTTCGTCGCCGCCGTCAACCCCGCGGGCCAGGACGCCGGGCTCGCGGCCGGTGAGCTCGTCAAGGCGTTCGCGCCGGTGCTGGGCGCCCGCGGCGGCGGCAAGGCCGACCTGGCGCAGGGCGCCGGCGGCGACGCCGCCAACCTCGACGCGGCCCTGGCCGCTGTGCGCGACTTCGTCGCGAACAGATGACGGGGACGTGGCTCGGGATCGATGTCGGGACGGTTCGGGTAGGCGTCGCGAAATCGGACCCGTCCGGCATCCTGGCCACGCCGCTGGTCACGCTGTCCCGCGACACGCGGGACGATCGTGACATTGCCGAATTAGCGGCCCTGGTCGCCGAGCACGCGGCGGTCGGGGTCGTCGTCGGGCTGCCGCGCACGCTGGCCGGCAGGGAGGGCACGTCGGCCCAGTTCGCCCGCGATTACGCCGCCCGGTTGGCCGCGGTGATCGCGCCCGTTCCTGTGGAACACGTGGACGAACGGCTGACCACGGTGTCCGCGCAGCGTAAACTCCAGCAAGGCGGCGTGAAGGGCAGCAAGGCCAAGCGCGCGGTCATCGACCAGGCGGCTGCGGTGGAACTCCTGCAGCACTGGCTGGACTCGCACCGCGCTTGACATGCGCCGCGGGTCCCCCCGCCGGAGTGGGCAGGGCGCTACGGTCTGGTCACGGCTGATCCCGGAACGGACGGAGCATGCGAGCGTGACGCAGCGCGATCACGAGGTGCAGGTCGACTACGACCCGCACTCGCTGCTTTTCGGCGACGACCACGACCACGGCTACGACCGCCCGACGCCCGGCGGCCGGCACAGCCGGGTCGACCACGCCCGGACGCACCAGCGCAGGCGCCGCAGCAAGCGCGCGCTGTGGATCCTGTCGATCGTCGGCGCGCTCGTGGTGGGCGTCTCGGCCTGGCTGATCGTGCCGAAGGTGACCGCCCTGGTGAACCCGCCGGACTACAGCGGTTCGGGCACCGGGTCCGTGCGGGTGACCGTCCGGCAGGGCGACACCGCGTCCGACATCGCCGCGACGCTGCACGGCGCCGGCGTGGTCAAGAGCGACCGCGCGTTCGTGGACGCCGCGTCCGGCAACCCCAAGTCGCAGAACATCCAGCCCGGCACGTACGTGTTGCACAAGCACATGTCGGCCGCCAGCGCGCTGACGCTGCTGCTCGACCCGAAGTCGCGCAGCGCCAGCGGCGACGTCCTCGTCACCGAGGGCGCGACCACGTTCGACGTGGCCAAGCGCCTCGCGCAGGTTCTGGGCGCGGACAAGCAGGCCGCGATCGACAAGGCGATCGGCGACGTCTCGGCGCTCGGCATCCCGCTCGGGTACCAGCCGGACAGCGGCCCGCTGACGTCGGTCGAGGGCTTCCTCTACCCGGCCACCTACTCGATCGACCCGAAGGAGAGCCCGCAGAGCGCGCTGCAGAAGATGACCAGCCGGTTCGCCGACGCCGACCGCTCGAGCGGTTTCGCCGCGGACGCGAAGAAGCTGGGCATCACGCCGTACCAGGCGCTCACGATCGCGTCGATCGCGCAGTCCGAGGCGAAGTACCCGGCGGACATGGCCCGGGTCGCGCGCGTGATCCTGAACCGGATCGCGGCGAAGCGTCCGCTGCAGATCGACGCGACGAGCGCGTACGCGGCCAAGATGCAGGGGCTCGACCCGACCAAGGTCGTCTTCTCGGAGATCGACTCGCCGTACAACACGTACACGCACAACGGGCTCCCGCCGTCGCCGATCAGCAACCCGGGCGCCGACGCGCTGACCGCCGCCGTCCACCCGGCTCAGGGCGACTGGATGTACTACGTGAACCAGGACGCCGCCGGCCACCTGTTCTTCACCTCGAGCGAGAGCGCGTTCGCGCAGGCCGTCACGAAGTGCCGGGACCACCACTGGGGCTGTGGCTGAGCCCTCCCGCCGTGCCGCGGTCCTCGGCCGGCCCATCGCCCATTCGCTGTCCCCGGTGCTGCACCGCGCCGCGTACGCCGAGCTAGGCCTGGACTGGACGTACACCGCGATCGACTGCGGTGTGGACGACCTGGCCGGCGTGCTGGCCGAGCGCACCGACTGGGCGGGCTTCTCCTGCACGATGCCGCTCAAGCGCGCCGTGCTCGACGCGGTCGACGAGGTCCGTCCGGTCGCCCGTGCCGTGGGTGCCGCCAACACGGTGCTGCCACGCCCGGGTGGCGGTTGGATCGCGGACAACACCGACGTCGCCGGCATGGTCGCCGCGCTCGCCGAGAACGTCGTGCACCCGCGGACGATGACGATCCTGGGCGCGGGCGGAACGGCGCAGGCCGCGGTCGCCGCGGCCGCGGTGGTCGGCGTGCCGGAGTGCGCGGTGCTCGTCCGCGACGTCGCCCGCACGCAGGAGGT
>DASRSS010000236.1:0-16452 GCA_035656335.1 Jatrophihabitantaceae bacterium
AGACCGGCGGGCGCTGCCCGATCGCGGACGCCAACGCGTCCCAGGACGCCGGCTCGCCGCCGATCGGAATCAGGTTCCCGCCGTGGTAGCACGCGCCGCGCAGCAGGCCGCCCTCGCGCGCACCCAGGACGCTGCCGCCGAGCGAGCGCAGCCGCAACGTGCCCGCGGCGCGCACCCGCGCGGAGACGACCGCGTTGACGATCGGGTCGGCAGCGAGCAGCGCGCCGAGCGCGGGACGGTCGTCGTCCGCCAACACCGCGACCCGCGTGCGGCCGCGCAGGCCGGGGTGCAGCGCCGTCATGGCGGTCAGATTACTGGTTCAGCTGACCGAGACCGTCGGCTCGCCGGACGGGATTCCGGCGTCGCCCATCTCCTCGGCCAGGCGCAGCGCCTCCTCGATGAGGGTCTCGACGATCTGCGACTCCGGAACGGTCTTGATCACCTCGCCCTTGACGAAGATCTGCCCCTTGCCGTTCCCGGACGCGACGCCGAGGTCCGCCTCGCGAGCCTCGCCCGGCCCGTTCACGACGCAGCCCATGACGGCGACGCGCAGCGGGACGGTCATGCCCTCGAGACCGGCAGTGACCTTCTCGGCCAGGGTGTAGACGTCCACCTGGGCGCGCCCGCAGGACGGGCAGGAGACGATCTCCAGCCGGCGCTGGCGCAGGTTCAGCGACTCCAGGATCTGCAGGCCGACCTTGACCTCTTCGACCGGCGGCGCGGACAGCGAGACGCGGATGGTGTCGCCGATGCCCTGCGACAGCAGCGCGCCGAACGCCACGGCGGACTTGATCGTCCCCTGGAACGCCGGGCCGGCCTCGGTGACGCCCAGGTGCAGCGGGTAGTCACACGCCTGCGCGAGCAGTTCGTACGCGCGGACCATCACGACCGGGTCGTTGTGCTTGACCGAGATCTTGAAGTCGTGGAAGTCGTGCTCCTCGAACAGTGCGGCCTCGTTGAGCGCGGACTCGACCAGCGCCTCGGGTGTGGCCTTGCCGTACTTCTCCAGCAGCCGCTTGTCCAGCGAGCCGGCGTTGACACCGATGCGGAGCGACACCCCGGCGTCCGCGGCCGCCCTGGCGATCTCGCCGACCTTGTCGTCGAACTTCTTGATGTTCCCCGGGTTCACCCGGACGGCCGCGCAGCCGGCGTCGATCGCGGCGAACACGTACTTGGGCTGGAAGTGGATGTCGGCGATCACCGGGATCTGCGACTTGTGCGCGATCTCGGCGAGCGCGTCCGCGTCGTCCTGCGACGGGCACGCCACGCGGACGATGTCGCAGCCCGCGGCGGTGAGCTGCGCGATCTGCTGCAGCGTCGCGTTGACGTCGGCGGTGAGCGTCGTGCACATCGACTGCACGGACACCGGCGCGTCGCCGCCGACCAGCACCGAACCCACCTTGATCTGGCGGGACTTGCGGCGGGGCGCGAGGACGGGCGGCGGGGATGCGGGCATTCCGAGAGAGACAGTCACGAGACCATTATCCGCCTAGCCGGATCGGGTGGACGATATCGGCATAGAACGTCAACAGCGTCACCACGATCAGGACCGACGCGACGGCGTACATGACCGGCAGCATCTGCGCGGTGTCGACATAGATCCTTTCGCGCGCCCGGCCCGCCGCGTCCACGTCGACGTCCGAACCGCCGGCGCGGGCCAGGCTGCGGACGCGCAGGCGGGCCATGCCGCGCTTGGCGGCCTCGACGATCGCGCCGGCCACGTGACCGCCGTCCAGCGGCAGCAGCGGCAGCAGGTTGAAGAAGAACAGCAGCAGGTTGACGCTCGCGAGCAGCTCGAACAGCGCGTACGTCTTCTCCTGGACGTCGATGCCGTGACTGCTGGCGACGTCACCGCCGAGGCGGCCGATGCCGACGATCCCGACCGCGCCCTGCGGGTCGCGGGGCTTGCCGTCGAAGACGGTCTGCCAGAGGCTGGCGATCTTGCTCGGGTACCGGCCGAGGGCAGCGAAGCCCTGCCCGATCTGGCTGCCGATCTGGCCGGGGACCTGGCCGATCGACGCCCGCTTGAAGTACGACGGCGGCTGGGTGGCCTCGATGCCGAGGAAGCCGGCGGTCTTGGTCGCGGTTCCCGTGTCGTTCTTGTAGACGGTGTTGGTGGCCGGCGTGATCGGCACGTCCACGTCCTGCCCGTGGCGCCGCACCAGGAGCTGCAGCGTCTTGCCGGCGGACGGTTCGATCTTGGCGACCAGCGCGTCCCAGCTGTGCACGGGTTTGCCGTCGACGGCGAGGACGGTGTCGCCGGGCTTGAGCCGTCCGTACGCGGGCGCGATCGGGGCGTTCGCCGGGCACTTGCCCGTCTGCGCCGCGGGCGAGTTCGCGGGGACGACGCACTTCTCGATCGCGCTGATCTTCAGCGTGGGCGCGGGCGTGTGCGAGATGCCGATGGTCATCAGCAGGATCACGGTGATGACCAGGTAGATCAGCAGGTTCATGCACGGGCCGCCGAGCATGACGATCATCTTCTTGCCCGGTGTGAGCCGGTAGAACTCGCGGTCCTCGTCGCCGGGCGCGACCTCGGCGCGGCTGGTCTGGCGGAATTCCTCGACGGCGGTCGCCATGCGGCGCGGCCAGCGCGACCGGGTGCCGTCGGCGCGCGGCGGCACCATGCCGATCATGCGGATGTAGCCGCCCAGCGGGATCCACTTGATGCCGTACTCGGTCTCGCCCTTCTTGCGGGACCAGGCCGTCGGGCCGAACCCGACCATGTATTGGGTGACCTTCACGCCGAACTTCTTGGCCGGCACCATGTGCCCGACCTCGTGCAGCGCGATCGAGGCGAGCAGGCCGATGGCGAAGATCAGAACGCCCAGCGCGTACAGCACCTGCCGGACTCCCCTTCGCCAGTCGCTCGTTCAGCCCGAGCGGTTCACGGCTGAGGCACGATAGCGGCACGAGCACGCTCGCGCGCCCAGGCCTGCGCCCGTTCGACGTCCTCGACGGTACCCGGCGACGCGGCGGCAGCGTGCTGATTCCTCAGCCACTCATCGACTACATCGGCAATGGTGTCGACGATCTGAAGGAAGCCGATCGCGCCCGCGTGGAACGCCGCGACCAGCTCCTCGTTGGCCGCGTTGTAGACGGCCGGGGCCCAGCCGCCGGCCTCGCCGACGCGGCGCGCGAGCGACACCGCGGGGAACGCGGTGTCGTCCAGCGGTTCGAACGTCCACTGCTGGGCCTGCGTCCAGTCGACCGACGCCGCGGCGTCCACGACCCGGTCCGGCCAGCCGAGCGCGAGCGCGATCGGCAGCCGCATGTCCGGCGGGGACGCCTTGGCGATGGTCGCGCCGTCGGTGAACTCGACCATCGAGTGGACGACCGACTGCGGGTGGACGACGACCTCGATGCGCTCGTAGGGCACGCCGAACAGCAGGTGCGCCTCGATGACCTCCAGCCCCTTGTTGACCAGGGTTGCGGAGTTGGTGGTGATCAGCTTGCCCATGTCCCAGGTCGGGTGCGCCAGCGCCTGCTTCGGCGAGACGTCGCGCAGCTGCTCGCGGGTGCGGCCGCGGAACGGGCCGCCGCTGGCGGTGACGATCAGCTTGCGCACCTCCGCGGGCGTGCCGGCGCGCAGGCACTGAGCGAGCGCGGAGTGCTCGGAGTCGACGGGGATCAGCTGCCCGGGCGCGGCGCGGCTGGTGACGAGCGGCCCGCCGGCCACCAGCGACTCCTTGTTGGCGAGGGCGACCGTCCGCCCGGCGTCGAGCGCGGCGAGCGTGGCGCGCAGGCCCTGGGCACCGGCGACCGCGTTGAGCACGACGTCCACATCCGCGGCGGCCAGCTCCCCGACCGAGTCCGGGCCGGCGAGCACCTTGGGCGCGGGCGCGTCGGCCGGCCAGAGCTCGGCCAGGCGTGCCGTCAGCTCTTCGGCCGCGGCCGGGTCGCTCACGCCCACCGCCTCGACGCGCAGCCGCGCCGCCTGCTCGGCCAGCAGCGCCGGGTTGCCGCCGCCGGCCGCGAGCGCGGTGACGCGGAACCGGTCCGGGGCGTGCTCGGCGACGTCGATCGCCTGCGTCCCGATCGAACCGGTGGAGCCGAGGATGCAGACCGTGCGGGGTTCAGTCACGCCGCCCATTGTCCCGCGAGTGGCCGGTTACGCCTCGAGTGGCCACCTGTGGGCCGAGTGGCCACCTATAAGTGGCCACCGGCGCGATAACTGGCCACTCGGCGCGGTAAGTGGCCACCGGCGCTATAACTGGCCATTCGAAGGGGGTCAGCGGAGCTGGACGGATCCGGGGCCGAGCTCGGCCAGGCTGCGGTGCCCGGACAGGGCCAGCGCCAGCTCGGTGTCGGCCAGCAGGCTGCGCAGCACGTGCCGCACGCCGTCCGTCCCGCCGAGCGCGAGGCCGTAGACCCACGGCCGCCCGACGAGCACCGCGCGAGCGCCCAGCGCGACCGCCTTGAGCACGTCCGAGCCGGTCCGGATCCCCGAGTCGAACAGCACCTCGAGCCGGTCGCCCACGGCCTCGACCACGGGCGGCAACGCGTCCAGCGAGGCGATCGCGCCGTCCACCTGCCGGCCGCCGTGGTTGGACACGACCACGCCCTGCACGCCCGCGTCCACGGCCCGCCGCGCGTCGTCCGGGTGCTGCACCCCCTTGAGCAGGATCGGGCCGTCCCAGTGCTCGCGCAGGAACGCGACCTGCTCCCAGGTGTGGTCCGTGCCGGTGAACATCGGCAACCAGCGCATCAGCGCCGCGGGCAGGTCCTCGGCCGGCGGCTTGGCCAGCGGTGCGCAGAACGCCTCGTCGGTGAAGTAGTTGGCCAGCCCTTCGCCGGTCAGGAACGGCAGGTACGCGTTGTCCAGGTCGTGCGGCCGCCAGCCGAGCATCCAGGTATCGAGCGTGACGACGAGCGCGGTGAACCCGGCTGCCTTGGCGCGCGCGAGCAGGCTCAGGCAGACGTCCTCGTCGTTCGGCCAGTACAGCTGGAACCAGCGCACGCCGTCGCCGTTCGCGGCCGCGACGTCCTCCAGGCAGAACGAGGACACCGTCGACAGCGTCATCGGCAGCCCGAGCTCGGCGGCGACGGACGCGACCGCCTTCTCCGCGTCGGGGTGGACGATCGACTGGACGCCCACGGGCGCTGTCACGATCGGGGCGCGCAGTTCGGTGCCGAGCACGGTGGTGCGCAGGTCGCGCTCGGTCGCGCCGGTGAGCATCCGCGGCACGAGGCGCACCCGGTCGAACGCCTCGCGGTTGGCGCGCGCCGTCGCGCCCGATCCGGCCGAGCCGGCGACGTACCAGAACGGTCCCGGTTCGAGCTTCTCGCGCGCGGCGTCCTCGAGCGAGACGGCGTCGGTCGTGAACGCGGGACGGACGCCGCCCATCCCCTGCAGGTAGATCTCGCTGGCGTACGTCGACAACGGTGCACTCATGCGCCGCAGTCTCTCAGGTGTACGCGCTCTTAGCTGAACAGCGCCTTGCCGTAGTAGTCCCCCGGACCGCTCAGCCCGGGCGGCACCGCGAACAGCGCGCTGGACGTGTGCCGGATGTACTCGTTCAGGCTGTCGTGCTGGCCGAGCCGGCGCTGCAGCGGCACGAACTGCTGGTGTGCGTCCTTGCAGAAGACGATAAAGAACAGGCCGGCGTCCAGCAGCCCGGTCTCCTGGTCTATGCCGTCGGTGTACGAGTACCCGCGGCGCAGGATCCGGATGCCGTTGTTGGTAACGTGCGAGGCGAGCCGGATGTGCGCGTTCAGCGGGATGACCGGCGTGCCGTCCGGCTTCTTTGCGTTCAGGTCGACCGGGTCGAACTCGTTCGTGCCGGTCAGCGGCGCACCGCTCACCTTGAAGCGGCCGAAGACGTTCTCCTGGTCGGCCAGGTAGTCGGTGTCCCACGACTCGATCAGCATCCGGATGCGGCGGCTGACCAGGTAGCTCCCGCCGCGCATCCAGGCCTGATCGGTCTCGTCGCCGACCCACACGTAGTCGTCGAGTTCGGTGCCGTCCTCGCTCTTGATGTTGTTCGTGCCGTCCTTGAACCCCAGCAGGTTGCGCGGTGTCTGCTGCGACGTGGACGTGGAGGACGTGCGCCCGAAGCCGAGCTGCGACCAGCGCATCACCGCGGTGCCGCGCGCCAGCCGGGCGAAGTTGCGCACCGCGTGGAACGCGACCTGCGGGTCGTTCGCGCACGCCTGCACGCACAGGTCGCCGTCGCTGATGTCCGCGCGCAGGTAGTCGCCCGGCAGCGCGGGCAGCTGCTCCAGCGCGGCGGGCTTGTGCGCAGCCAGCCCGAACCGTTCGTCGAACAGGGACGGCCCGAAGCCGACCGTGATCGTCAGCTGCGCCGCGCCCAGTCCCATCGCCTCGCCGGTGTCGACCGGCGGAGCCTGCGGCACGGTCTCGACGGGGCCGACCGGGTCGCCCTTGGTCATCTGCGCGGCCGCCGCGGCCCACGTCGCGAGCAGCGACTGCAGCGCGGTCGGGTCGGGGTTGGTCACGTCGAACGCCGCAAAGGCGAGGCGGTCCTGCGCGGGCGTCGCGATGCCCGCCTGGTGCCGTCCGTAGAACGGGACGGCGGCGGACGCGGCCGGCGCGGTGTCGTCGTCGGCACGGGCGATGCCGAAGCCGGCGCCTCCGGCCGCGGCGAGTCCGGCCGCCCCGAGTGCGCCGCCCAGGAACGCCCGCCGGTTCACGTCACGCATTGGCGACCTTGCTCGCGACCTGCGACAGCGGCTCCTGCACCGCCTTGACCGCAGCGGCCAGCTGCCGCTTGTCCGCCTGAGTCAGCGTCGTGAACAGCACGTAGCCGGACGCGTCCGTGGTCGAGCGGTAGCCCTCGACGAGCTTGTCCAGCGCCGCGAACCGCGCCTGGATCGTCGCCGACAGCGTTGGGTCGATCTTCTCCAGCGCCGGCTGCAGCTGGGCGAACGCCTGCTCGGCGCCCTCGTCGTTGTTCGCGATGTCGAGCAGGTCGATGTGCGAGTACCGCTCCTCCTCGCCGGTGATCTTGCTGCCGGCGACCTCGTCCATCAGCTCCTGCGCGCCGTTGGCCAGCTCGGTCGGCTGGTACGTCAGCCCGGTGGTCAGCTGCTGCAGCCGCTTCACGTTCGCGACCAGACCGTCGCCGAGCGGCGCGAGACCGGTGAGCGCCTTGTCGGCGAACAGGCCCTTCTCGATGCGGTGGAATCCCTTCCACTGCGCCGCGGGGACGTCGTTCGCGCGCGCGTCGATGTCGGCGTCCAGGCTGTCCTTGCCGATGGTGAACGACTCGGCGACCGGCTCGATCTTCTCGTAGAACGGACGCGACTGCTTGTACGCGTCCTGCGCGGCCGCCAGGTCGGTGCCGTGCAGCGCGGTGTCGAGCTTCTGCACGGCGGCGACGAGATAGCCGACCTGCGTGCTGACGTACTTGGCATAGTTGCCGGTCGCCGTTTTCAGCAGCGCCGCCACGCTCGTGTCGCCGGTGTGTGACGTCCCGGTGACCGTGATCGTGGTCTTCTCGGTCGCGGCGCCGGGGCAGTACAGCGTGTAGCTGCCGGCGCCGAGCGTGACCGCGAACTCGCCGGACAGTCCCGGCGGCAGGTTCTCCTTCTCGCCGACGATCCGCTGACCGCTGAGCAGTTCGACCTCGCTGACCGCGGTCGCGTCGGCGTTGTGGACCTTGACGGTGATGCCACCGGCGGCGAACTGGGTGCGGTCCGGCTGGCAACCGTGCGCCGCCGTGATCGTCACGTTCGCGGTGTGCGCGTCGCCGCCGGAGCTCGCCGCGGTGCTGCCGGCGTCCGCCCCGGAGCTGCCCGAGCAGGCGGACAGCGAGCCGGCCAGCAGGCCTGCGCCGGCCAGGGCGAGAAGTCGAGTACGGACGGACGGGAAGGACGGCATCGGGCTGCTCCTCGCGGTTCAGGTGGCAAGTAAGGGCAGCCTAACCTAACTCGCCATGGAGTTCGGTGCGGGGGTCGTCACCTCGGCCGCGCGGCGCGTCCGGGCGGCACCTCCGGCGCCGAGGCCGGCGGCGGCGAGCAGGAAGAGCCCGGCGAGCACGCCGCAGAACCAGGCGGCGGTCATGAGCGCGTCCCTTCGGTCGAGCCGGTGCAGGGCGTCCCGCGTCCGGTCCGCCGCGGCGCGGACGGCGGACGTAGGCAGGGCGCTGGTCGCGGCCGCGACCGGGCGCGACAGCGGGACCACCGTCCCCCCGGCGCCGGTCACGTTCGCGCTCACGCGTTCCGTCCAGCGCAGGTCGAGCACGCGTCCGGTGGTCGGCTCGACCCAGACGGTCAGCCGGTCGTGGTCGGCGTACTGCGCCGGCAACGTCTGGCCGGGCTTGGCGCTCAACCCGATCGGCAGCCGTCCGCCGTTGAGCGAGACGATCGCGTCGACGCTGAGTCGCGCGGGCTGCTGTGCCGCCGCCGAACCGCGCATCGTCGCGGTGTAGACGTCCGCGCGCACGCCGGCGCGGACCTCCGAGCCCGTGCGCTGGACGGTGACGTCGCTCGCCGCGGGCAGCGCTCCGTGCGCCGCTGGGCTCTGCTCCGGGGTCCGGACGACCGCGGTGTCGCCGCTGCGCGAGACGACCTGCGCCGACACCTGTCCGGCACTGGTCGCGGCGGGCGTGCCGGGAGCCGACGGGGCGACGAGCGCGAGCACGGCCGTGACCACGCCGAGCACCGCGCCGCCGCCGGCCAGAGCTCCGGCGAGCAGCCGGCGCGGGATGGCGCGTCCGGGCGGCCAGGCGACGAACAGGCCGACCGGGACGAGGTAGGCGAGCCAGCCGAGAACCTCGATCAGCGCCGGGTGCTGCTGGATGCCGAGCATGCCGGTGAGCAGCGAGGCCTGCACGCTGCCCGGGCGCACCAGCCAGGTCAGGTCGACCGTGCCGCTCTGGCCGGCGTCCAGCCAGCCGGCTTCGTGAGCGGTGTGCAGCGCGTTGACGACCAGGCCGGCCGCCACCAGCACGAGCACCAGGCCGGTCGCGCGGAAGAACTTGGACAGGTTCAGCCGGACGCCGCCGCGGTAGATGCCGTAACCGAGGACGATGGCGACGGCGATGCCGAGCAGCGCGCCGATCGCGGCGGACGACCCGCTGCCGGACTCGTTGAACGCGGCCAGCAGGAAGACGACGGTCTCGAAGCCCTCGCGCAGAACTGCCAGGAACGCCATCACGATCATCGCGCGGCCGGCGCCGGACGTGCCGCCGAGCGCGCCCGCGGCGAGTTCCTCGAGATGGCCCTTGAGCTCGCGCGAGTGGCGCTTCATCCAGACGACCATGTAGGTGACCATGCCGACGGCGAGCGCGCCGATGACGGTCTCCAGGCCCTCCTGCTGGCGCTGCGGCAGATTCTTGGAGAGCACGTCCAGGGCGATGCCGACGGCCAGGCAGAGCAGCACCGCGCACCCGACACCGACGAACACCCAGCGCACCAGGTCGCGCCGGCCCTGCTTGCGCAGGAACGCGGCGATGATGCCGACGATGAGCGCGGCCTCCAGGCCCTCCCGCAGGCCGATCACGAACGTGGGCAGCATGAGCTCTCCAACCAAGGATAGGCAACCCTTACCAGCTCAACCTAGCGGAGACGTGCGGTGACCTCCCCGGCGGGGCGCACAGCAACCAGCAAACCGGCCGCAACGGCGACGAAGTCGCGGCCCCTATGTTGAAGGGGTGGACCTGAACGCGGATCTGGGCGAGGGGTTCGGGATCTGGCGGCTCACCGAGGACGAGCAGCTGCTGGACGTGGTCACCAGCGCCAACGTCGCGTGCGGCTTCCACGCCGGCGATCCCGCGACCATGCACCGGGTCTGCCAGCTCGCCGCCGAGCGGGGCGTCGCGATCGGGGCGCAGGTCGGCTACCGCGACCTGGCCGGGTTCGGCCGCCGGCGCATCGACGTCGCCCCGGACGAGCTGGAGGCCGACGTGATGTACCAACTCGGGGCGCTGGACGCGTTCGCCCGGGCGGCCGGTGCGCGGGTGCGGTACGTCAAGCCGCACGGCGCGCTCTACAACACCGCGGCGGACGACCCGGCGCAGGCGCGGGCGGTCGCCGCGGCGGTGGCCGCGGTCGACGCGAGCCTGCCGCTGCTCGGCCTGCCGGGCTCCGCGCTGGCCGCGGCGGCTGCCGAGGCCGGCCTGTCGTTCGTGGCCGAGGGCTTCGCCGACCGCGCCTACACCTCGACCGGACGTCTGGTCCCGCGGACCCAGCCCGGGGCCGTGCATGCCGACCCGGCTGTGGCCGTGGCGCAGGCCGTGTCGATCGCCCGCGACCAGCGCGTGACCGCGGTCGACGGTACGCCGGTCGGCGTCCCGGCCGCGTCGGTGTGCGTCCACGGCGACACGCCGGGCGCAGTCCTGCTGGCCCGCCGGATCCGCCGCACGCTCGAGGACGCCGGCATCGCCGTCGCCGCGTTCGCCGCGCCGTGATCGTCCGGCCGTACGGCGACACCGCGGTGCTCGTCGAGCCGGACGATCCGGCCGCGGTGCTCGCGCTGCGGGAGGCGGTCGCGGACGTCGCCGGGGTGCTGGAGGCCGTCCCGGCCGCGCGCACGCTACTGGTGCGCTTCGATCCGGCCGTCGCCACGGCAGCGACCGTGCGGGCGGCGCTCGACGGCGCGCTGGCCGCGGCGCGGTCCAGGCCTCCGGAGCCGAGCGTCGCGGTCGAGCTGGCCGTGCGTTACGACGGTGCGGATCTGGACGCCGTCGCGGGCGAGGTCGGTTGCAGCGTCACCGCGCTGATCGAGCGGCACACGGCCGCCGTGTACACGGTCGCGTTCTGCGGCTTCTCCCCCGGCTTCGCGTACCTGTCCGGGCTGGAGCCCGCCCTGCAGGTGGCGCGGCTCGCCTCACCGCGCACGTCCGTCCCGGCCGGTTCGGTCGCGATTGCCGGCGAGTTCACCGGCGTGTACCCGCGCTCGTCGCCGGGCGGCTGGCGGCTGCTCGGACGGACCGACGCCGACCTCTGGGACCTGCGCCGCACGCCGCCGGCGCTGCTCGCGCCCGGTACCCGCGTGCGGTTCCGGCCGCGATGATCGAGGTGCTCGCGCCCGGGCCGCTGACCGCGCTGCAGGACGGCGGCCGCGCCGGGCTCGCCGCGCTGGGCGTGCCCCGCAGCGGCGCGTTCGACCGGGCCGCGCTGCGGCTGGCGAACCGGCTGGTCGGCAATCCCCCGGACGCGCCGGCGCTGGAGGCGACGTTCGGCGGCCTGGACCTGCTGGTGCACGACGCGGCAACGGTCGCGATCACCGGCGCCCCGTGCCCGGGACTGGACCACGCGGCGCCGCTGAGCCTGCCGGCCGGTACGCGGGTGCGACTCGGCGTCCCGCCGCGGGGGCTGCGCAGCTACCTCGCGGTGCGCGGCGGGTTCGCGGTCGAGCACGTGCTCGGGTCGGCGAGCACCGACACGCTCAGCGGGCTCGGCCCCGCCGCGCTGCGTGCCGGTGACCGGTTGGCGATCGGTCCCGAGCCGTCCGGTCGGGTGTCGTCGGCCTCGGGCGGCGGCGCGCGTTTCGACGGCGTGCTGCGCGTGATCGCCGGGCCCCGCGACGACTGGTTCGAGCCCGGCGCGCTGGGCCTGCTCGCGTCCGCGGCCTGGACGGTGCGTGCGGACAGCAACCGGATCGGAGTACGGCTGGACGGCCCGCCGCTGGCGCGCACCCGTGCCGGCGAGTTGCCGAGCGAAGCGACCCTGCCGGGCGCGCTGCAGGTGCCGCCGGACGGGCGGCCGATCGTGCTCGGCCCGGACGCGACGCTGACCGGCGGCTATCCGGTTGTCGCGGTCGTGCGCGACAGCGATCTGGATCTCGCCGGCCAGCTGCGGCCGGGCGATGTCGTCCGGTTTCGCGTTGCCGCGCAGGCGATTCGCTAGGTGACGATCGGGTCCAGGATCGCCCAGCAGAGCGCGGCGACCGCGGCGGCCGCCGGGATCGTCAGCACCCACGCGACGACGATGTTGCCGGCCACGCCCCAGCGGACCGCGGACAGCCGCCGGGTCGCACCGACACCCATCACCGAGGACGAGATGACGTGCGTGGTCGACAGCGGCAGGGCCAGCTGCGCGCCGCCAAGCATCACCGCGCTGGCGACCGTCTGCGCCGAGAACCCGCTGACCGGCGTAAGCGAGAAGATGCGCCGTCCCATCGTGCGCATGATCCGCCAGCCGCCGGAGTACGTGCCCAGCGAGATGGCCGTGGCGGACGCGAGGATGACCCAGATCGGGACGCCGCTGCCCGCGCCGAGATGGCCGGAGACGATGAGGGTCAGCGTGATCACGCCCATCGTCTTCTGCGCGTCCTGCGTGCCGTGCCCGAACGACATCGCGCCCGCGGACACGATCTGCGCCCAGCGGAAGCCCCGGTTCGCGCGCA
Organism: Jatrophihabitantaceae bacterium; assembly: GCA_035656335.1. Taxonomy (GTDB): domain Bacteria; phylum Actinomycetota; class Actinomycetes; order Mycobacteriales; family Jatrophihabitantaceae; genus DASRSS01. The sequence goes on from DASRSS010000236.1 coordinate 12,314, forward strand.
CCGCGTTCACGCTGCGGAAGATCCACAGCACGATCACCATGAACGCGTAGCTGAGGACGAACCCGACGACCGGCGACACGACCATCGGGATCACGACCTTGTCGATCACGCCGTGCCATTGCACGGTCGCGGCCGAGGCCAGCGCGGCGCCGACCAACCCGCCGATCAACGCGTGCGAGGACGACGACGGCAGGCCGAAGTACCAGGTGCCCAGGTTCCACACGATCGCGCCGACGAGCGCGGCGAGGATCACCACCAGGCCCTGCGTGCCGGTCGTCGGCACGTCGATGATCCCCTTGCCGACGGTGGCCGCGACCTTGGTGGAGATCAGCGCGCCGACGACGTTCATCACGGCTGCCATCGCGAGCGCGACGCGGGGCGTCATGGCCTTCGTCGAGATGGACGTCGCGATCGCGTTTGCCGAGTCGTGGAAGCCGTTGGTGTAGTCGAAGCCCAGCGCGACGACGACGATGATCACCGCGAGGACGGTTGGACTCACTGGCTACGACTCCTTGACCGCGATCGTCTCGACCGCGTTGGCGACGTGTTCGAGCGCGTCGGCCGCGTCCTCCAGGCCGTCGGCGACCTCACGCAGCTTGACCATCGTCAGCGCGTCGTAGTCACCGCTGAACAGCTTCGACAGCAGCTTGCGGTAGACGCGGTCGGCCTCGTTCTCCAGCCGGTTCACCTCGATCCAGTACGGCTCGAGGTCGCGCAGCGTCTTCAGCCGCGCCATCGCGTCCGCTGTCTCGTGTGCAGACTTGACCAGCAGGGTGATCTGGTCGCCCATCAGGGCCGGCAACTTGCCGACGTCCGCCAGCACGACGAAGTCCGCCGCCGCCTCGATCGCATCGACCACGTCGTCCAGCGCGCTGGCGAGGCGGTAGATGTCCTCGCGATCGAACGGGGTGACGAAGCTGGTGTTGAGCTGACGCATGATCCGGTGCGTGACCGAGTCGCCGGCGTGCTCGCGCTCGCGCAGTTGCTTCGCGATCGACTCGCGGTTCGCGTTGGGCTCGAGCAGCCCCGCCAGGACGTCCGCCGAGTCGGCGACGTTGCGCCCGGCTTCGGTGAACATCTCGTAGAAGGCGCTGTCGCGCGGGGTGAGGCTGAAAGCCACGATGCTCCTCGCAGGGTGATGCGTGATGCGGTAGCGGTTCGACGGAGGTCTCGGGTGGCGACCCGCTAGAGCCTAACCGGCAGCGGGCCAGAGCCCGCATCCGGGCGGTGCAGCCAGATGCTTCCAGCTGGCGGCGTCAGCCGAACACGATCGTCTTGTTGCCGAACACCAGCGTGCGGTGCTCGACATGTGCGCGGACGGCCCGCGCGAGCACCACGGTCTCCAGGTCGCGGCCCTTGCGGATCATGTCGCCGACCGAGTCGCGATGCGAGACCGGTTCGACGTCCTGGGCGATGATCGGGCCCTCGTCGAGGTCCGCCGTCGCGTAGTGCGCGGTGGCGCCGATGAGCTTGACGCCGCGCTGCTGTGCCTGGTGGTAGGGGCGCGCGCCGACGAACGCGGGCAGGAACGAGTGGTGGATGTTGATGATGCGGGACGGGAACGCGTCCAGCACCGTCGGCGTGAGCACCTGCATGTAGCGCGCGAGCACGACCAGTTCGACGTCGTAGGAGCGCAGCAGGTCGACGAGCTCGGTCTCCTGCGCCGCCTTCGTCTCCGGCGTGACGGGCAGGTGGTGGAATGGGACGTCGCTGAACTCCGCAAGCCGGGCGTGGTCCGGGTGGTTGCTGATCACGGCGACGACCTCGGCCGGCAACTCGCCGGCGCGCCACCGGGCCAGCAGGTCGGTGAGGCAGTGCGGTTCGCGCGAGGCGAGCAGCGCGATGCGCGGGCGCTCGTCGGCGGAGTGGACCTGGACGTCCATGCCGAACCGCTCGACGACCGGCGCGAACGCGGCGGCCACCTCGTCGCGGCTGACGGTGGCGCCGGTGAGGTCGAACTCGACGCGTTGGAAGAACACGCCCGCCTCGCGGTCGACGTGCTGCTCGGCGTGCACGACGTTGCCGCGGACCTGCAGCACGAACTCGGCGACGGCGTGGACCAGGCCGGGCTGATCGGCGCAGGAGATCAGCAGGACCGCGGTGCTCACCGTCCGCGCTTCGCGAACCTGCGGACGACGGCGAACGCGAGCAGGGCACCGACGCCGCCGATAACGGCCTTGCCCTGGGGGGTGCGAGCGCGCGCGAGCAGCGCTGCCTTGGCGCTCTCGCTGACCCGCTTCGGGTTGGTGCGGTACGCGATCTGGTCGACGGCGTCGGCAAGCGAGGCGCGTGCGTGCTCGATGTCGCTCTGGATCTCGTCCGCGGTGCGGTCGCCGGCCACGATGCGCTCCCTGTCGTCCTGGATTCGTCCGCCGATACAGGCTGCAAAGCCTAACCGCTACCGTTCCTGCCATGACACGGCTGGCTCCCGGCGATCGCGCGCCGGACTTCACGCTCCCCGACGCGGACGGCAACCCGGTATCGCTCGGCGACTACCGCGGCCGCAAGGTCGTCGTCTACTTCTACCCCGCCGCGATGACGCCCGGCTGCACCAAGCAGGCGTGCGACTTCCGCGATTCGCTGTCCGCCCTGAACGCGGCCGGCTATGCGGTGCTCGGCATCTCACCGGACAAGCCGGAGAAGCTGGCGAAGTTCCGCGAACGGGACGCCGTGACGTTCCCGCTGCTGTCTGATGCGGACAAGTCGGTGCTCACCGCGTACGGCGCGTTCGGCGAGAAGACCATGTACGGCAAGACGGTCACCGGCGTGATCCGCTCGACGTTCGTGGTGGACGAGGCCGGCAAGATCGAGCTCGCCCAATACAACGTCCGCGCCACCGGGCACGTGGCCAAGCTGCGCCGCGACCTGGGCGTCTGACACTTGGCCCCGTAGCAGGCCCTTCGCCGGCGTGTCGCGCCTGCTACGGGGCCAAGCGTCAGTGGTGGATGCGGCCGCGCAGGCTGAACGACGCCTTGAGCCGGAACCGCGCGCCCATCGGCGGCACGCTCGGCGAGTTCGTGGAACCGGCCTGGTGGGTGGCCGGGTGGATGTAACCGCGCTGGGTGCGCGCGACCGTGAAGCGCAGCGCGTGGTTGATCGCACCGGCGCGGATCTCGTCCGGACGGACCAGGCCGGGCAGGATCGGCAGGCCCGCGGCGTCCGCCGACGTCCAGCCGGCCGGGCGGAGCTTGTTGCTGCGCAGGTCGAACACCGCGCCGGACGCGGCGCGCCAGCCGCTGCCTGCCCGGTGCGCGTCGTAGAGCTCGTACAGGTGGCAGTTGCGCGACGCGACCAGGACGTGCCGGTCACTGCCTGCCTCGACCCGGACGTTCGTCGGGATCGGGTACGGGCCGGGATCGCTCTCGTCGCCGTACGCGGTGAACCTGATCTTGACCTTGTGCTGGTTCGCCGGGACGACCTCGTACGGGATGCCGTAGCTCGGGTCCGAGCCGAAGTCGGCGTGCAGGTGCCCGGTCAGCCCGACGCTGCGCACCCACTGCTTCGAGTGCAGGCTCACCCGGGCGTGCGAGATGTCCTTGCGCCACGGGTTGTTTGCCGGGAACAGCGGGCACCCGGCCAGCCGCGGCACGTGCGACGAGGACGGGGCCGGGGTGGCTGCGGACGAAGATCCGGCAATGGCCCCGAACGCGCAGAGCAGGGCGGCAGCCGTCAGCGCGCCAACCCTCGCCCGACCCCGCATCCCAACACCTTGCCGTTCGATGGATCCGCTCTCCTATCGGCCCCTGCAGCTTTCCCGTTACAGAAGGTCGACGTGACGAAATTGATGCTCCTATTGGCCGTCAAGCGGCGTTGAGCCAGTCGCGGTAGGCGGTGGCGAGTTGGTCGTCGCGGCGTAGGCCTCGTTCGGGTTCGGAGATGACGGTCGGCCAGACGGCGAAGTGGTTCGCTGCTGCGGTCAGGGTGAGGTTCTTGGTTTGACGCAGTGGCCGCAGGTCGGCGACTTCCGGGACGGTGATCGGGGTAGCGAGGTAGCGGAAGATCTCGCGGGCGATGGCGCGTTTGAGCTTGCGCTGGATCTCCTTGCTGCTCAGGCCCTTGTCGCGTTGTCGCGCGACGTAGGCCTTGGTCTTGGGGTCATTGCTCATGCGAACGAGTGCGATGCGGTGCAGGGCGCCGTT
>DASRSS010000237.1:0-6184 GCA_035656335.1 Jatrophihabitantaceae bacterium
AGAAGCTGATCGAGCTCATTCCGGGACCGGACTTCCCGACCCGCTCGCTGATCGTCGGCCGCGACGGCATCGAGGACGCGTACCGGACCGGTCGCGGCTCGATCCGGATGCGGGCCGTCGTCACCGTCGAGGAGGACGCCAAGGGCCGCACGATCCTGGTAGCGACCGAGCTGCCGTACCAGGTGAACCCGGACAACCTCGTCGAGTCGATCGCGACGCTGGCGCGCGAAGGCAAGGTCGCCGGCATCGCCGACATCAACGACGAGTCGTCCGACCGCATCGGCATGCGCATCGTCGTCACGCTCAAGCGCGACGCGGTCGCGAAGGTCGTGCTGAACAACCTGTTCAAGCACACCCAGCTGCAGACCACGTTCGGCGCCAACATGCTGGCGATCGTCGACGGCGTGCCCCGCACACTGCGGCTGGACCAGTTCATCGCGCACTACGTCGAGCACCAGGTCGAGGTCATCGTCCGTCGCACCCGCTACCTGCTCAAGCAGGCGGAGGAGCGCGCGCACATCCTGCGCGGTTACCTCAAGGCGCTTGACCAGCTCGACGCGGTGATCGCGCTGATCCGCAACTCGCCGTCCTCGCAGGAGGCACGGGTGGGGTTGATGGAGCTGCTCGAGATCGACGAGGTGCAGGCGGACGCGATCCTCGACCTGCAGCTGCGCCGGCTCGCGGCGCTCGAGCGGCAGCGCATCATCGACGAGGCCGCCGAGATCGAAGCCAAGATCGACGACTACAACGACATCCTTGCCAAGCCGGGACGCCAGCGTCAGATCATCCGCGACGAGCTCACCGAGATCGTCGACAAGTACGGCGATGAGCGGCGCACGCGGCTGGTTCCGTACGACGGCGACGTGTCCATGGAGGACCTGATCGCGGACGAGGACGTCGTCGTCACCGTCACGCGAACGGGTTACGCGAAGCGCACCAAGACGGACCTGTACCGCGCGCAGCGCCGCGGCGGCAAGGGCGTGCAGGGAGCATCGCTCAAGGCCGACGACATTGTCGAGCACTTCTTCGTCAGCTCGACGCACGACTGGATCCTGTTCTTCACCAACAAGGGACGCGTGTACCGCACGAAGGCGTACGAGCTGCCCGAGGCGAACCGCAACGCGCGCGGCCAGCACGTGGCGAACCTGCTCGCGTTCCAACCGGACGAGACCATCGCCGAGGTCATCGCGCTGAAGAACTACGAGGTCGCGCCGTACCTCGTGCTGGCCACGAAGCACGGCCTGGTGAAGAAGTCCAAGCTCACCGACTTCGACTCGAACCGGTCCGGCGGCATCGTCGCGATCAACCTGCGCGACGACGACGAGCTGATCGACGCCGCGCTCGTTTCGTCGCAGGACGACCTGCTGCTCGTCAGCCGAAACGCGATGTCGATCCGGTTCCACGCGGACGACGACGCGCTGCGGCCGATGGGGCGCGCGACGTCCGGTGTGTTCGGGATGCGCTTCAACGACGGCGACGAATTGCTGGCGATGGAGGTCATTCGGGACGACCTGGACGACGTGGAAATCTTGGTCGCAACTGAGGGTGGGTACGCCAAGCGCACCAAAATCGAGGAGTATCCGGTACAGGGACGTGGCGGCAAGGGCGTCCTCACCGCGCGTATCGTCTCGACCCGGGGCGGGTTGGTCGGTGCCGTGGCGGTCAGCTCGAAGGACGAGATCTACGCGATCACGTCCGACGGGGTGGTCATCCGCACGAAGGCAGCGGAGGTTCGCCGGGCGCAGCGCCAGACCATGGGCGTGCGACTGATGAACCTGCCCGATGACGTGTACGTCGTCGCCGTCGCCCGCAACGCCGACGAACCGGACGAGCAGGAGTAGGCATGAGCAGCCCGAGTAGCGAGTTCGGGGCGACCACCATCTCGGGCTCGACGCGTCCGGCCGACGCGACAGCCGCGTCCGGCATGCCCACCGCGGCCGTCCCGCCGCTCGTCGGCGAGCACACCGCGGCGCAAGCGCAGGCACGCGCAGGAGTCACCGGTGCCCCGTCCGGTTCGGCGGCTTCGGCCGCACAGAGCCGGCGGGCACGTGGGCCGCGCCGGGCCCGGCTGCAGCTGCGGCACGTGAACCCGTGGACCGTGCTGAAGTTCTCCTGCGTGCTGTCGATCGCGCTGTTCTTCGTCTGGCTGATCGTGATCGGCGTGCTCTACGGCGTGCTGGACGCGGCCGGCGCGATCGGCAAGATCAACGACACGGTCACGACGATCAACGGCGACGGCTCGAAGCCGCCGGTGACCGCAGGCATCGTGTTCGGCGGCGCCGCCATCATCGGCGTCATCAACGTCATCCTGTTCATCGCGCTCAGCACGGTGGGCTCGGTGATCTACAACCTGTGCGCCGACCTGGTCGGCGGCGTCGAACTGACGCTGTCCGAGGGCTGACCGGCGTTCGTCCGCCCGGATCTCCGCGCTGCGGCGAGGGCGGTTTGGAGCGTGGCGAAGCCGCCGGGTAGTCTTGCTCCTCGCGTCCACAACCGCCGTTCGGTGGGGCGGACGCGGTTCGCGGGCCTGTAGCTCAGACGGTTAGAGCGCATCCCTGATAAGGATGAGGCCGGAGGTTCAAGTCCTCCCAGGCCCACCGCGAGACACGATCGACAGGAGGTCCGGCGTGCGCAAGACGGTCCTGCTGCTCGTCGGCCTCGGTGCCGCGGCGGCGGCCACCCTGCGCCGGCGCAAGGCGCACGACAACGCCGCGCTCTGGCACGAAGCGACCGCGGACACGCCGCGCTGACCCACCCGTCCTAGCGCCTCGGCACCACACCGGGGGACGTAGCTCAATTGGCAGAGCACCGCCTTTGCAAGGCGGGGGTTAGGGGTTCGATTCCCCTCGTCTCCACTTCTTCGAGCCCTTCGGTGAATCCTAGATTCACCGGGGCCAGGCACGGTGAATCCAGAATTCAGGGGATTCGTCCCTGGTCGCGGACATTTGAGTCGATGCCCGATCAGGGGGCGATCGTCAGTGGTAGCGGCTGTCCGTTGCCACGAGTGTCGTCGAGCGTGGCCGGCCCGGGCTGAACGCCGGACGGAATCGTCACCGTGACCTCGAAGGCGCCGGTCGCGTCCGGATGCGCGGTCGCGAGCCGGTAGCGGTGATCAGCAGTCACGAGCTGAAGTTGGACCTCGGACAGCGGCACCTCGGCCGCCCGCGTCCCGTTCACGACGGTTTCGACGCAGTTCGCGACGAACCACTGGCCGCGGACGGAGATCGAGTCACCGGCCCGGATCGTTCCGGGCGGCACCGTGAGCGCCGTCGCCACGCACGACATCGCCGCGCCGCCGGGTTTGCCGTGGCCCGTCCCGTCGTCGGGCTGAATCCCGGATTCACCGCGCCCAGACCCGGTGAATTTGGGATTCACCGGCTAGGCGTTGCTATTGCGGACATTCGCGGACGGGCTTAGGTTTTCGGACAGCACCACCCCAACGATCTTGGAGGTTGCATGTCCACATCCGGCTCCCCGGGCAGCGTCGCCCGGCGCGGGATCGGCGCGCTGCTCGCCTGCGCGTCCGCCACCGCTCTCGTCCTCGCCACCGCGCCTGCCGGCAACGCCGCGCCGCCGCAGCAGGGCGAGATCTCCTTCCCGGGCTCGGTACCGGCCTGGGCCACCGATTCCGCAGATGCCGGAGCAACACCGGCCGACACCACGGTCGAGGGCGAGGTGTACTTGCCGCTGCGCGACGAGCAGGGTGCGCAGGCCCTGGCCACCGCAGTCTCCACACCGGGCAACCCGCAGTACGGGCGGTATCTCTCGGCCAAGCAGTGGATCAAGCAGTTCTCGCCGACGAAGGCGGACTTCCAGGCCGTCGAGGACTACCTGACCTCGTCCGGCCTGACGATCTACGCCGAGCCCGCCAGCCGGCAGTACATCGTCTTCCGTGGTCCGGCCTCGACGGTCGGGCCGGCGTTCGGGACGACGCTGCACGAGTATCACTACGCCGGCGGGCTGCAGCACGCGCCGGACAGCGTCCCGTCGCTGCCGAGCTCAGTCGGTTCCAGGATCACCGGCCTCAGCATCGACAGCAGCCGGGCGCTGACCCGTCCGAGCCACGTCACCCCGCTCGGCGAGGAGCCGACGTCCGCGGTGAAGAAGGGCAACGTGAAGCGGCAGGCGCTCACCGCGCTGCCGAAGTACACCTGCTCGAACTACTACGGCGAGAACACCGGCCCGACCCCGAAGGCCTACGGCAGCAAGGAGTTCCCGACGTTCCTGTGCGGGTACCTGCCTGACCAGCTGCGCTCCGGCTACGGGCTCAACAAGATGATCACCGCTGGCAACGACGGCACCGGGCAGACCATCGCGATCATCGACGCGTACGCCTCGCCCAGCGTGCAGCAGGACACCAACGACTACATGCGCGCGGTGGGGTCGCCGTTGCTGACGAAGTTCACGGAGATCAAGCCGTCCGCGTTCGTCGACACCGACCTGTGCCAGGGCGCGTCCGGCTGGCAGGGCGAGGAGACGCTGGACGTGGAGTCGGCGCACTCGATCGCCCCCGGCGCGAGCATCCTGTACGTCGGCGGCTTCAACTGCGGCGGCGGACTGGACATCGCGATGTCGGACATCCTCGACAACCAGCTCGCCAACATCGTCAGCAACAGCTACGGCAACCTTGGTGAGGCCGTTCCGGGCAGTGTGATCACGGGCGAGCAGAACATCCAACTGCAGGCCGCGGCCGAGGGCATCGGGCTCTACTTCTCCAGCGGTGACTCGGGCGACGAGAGCATGAACCTCGGCTACACGTCGCCGGACTTCCCGGCCAGCTCGCCGTTCGTCACGGCGGTCGGTGGCACCAGCAAGGCGATCGGCGCCAACGGCGCGACCGAGTTCAACACCGGCTGGGGCGACGTCCTGGACAAGATGGCCCTGAACAAGAACGGCAAGGTCAAGTTCACCGACCCGATGCCGGGCACGCTGTGGGGCGGCGGCGCGGGTGGTGGCACCAGCGCGTTCTTCGCCCAGCCCGCGTACCAGCAGGGTGTCGTGCCCGACTCGCTCGCGGACTCGGTCGACGGCACGCCGGCGCGGGTGTCGCCGGACGTCGCGGCGCTGGCCGATCCGTACACCGGTTTCCAGATCGCGCTGCGTCCGATCGACGACAGCACGTGCACGCCGAGCGGTGACTGCCAGGTCGGCGACCTGGAGTACGAGACCTACGGCGGGACGAGTCTGGCGTCGCCGATCACGGCGGCGGAGATGGCGCTCGTGCAGCAGGCGTCCGGGCGGACGATCGGCTTCGCGAACCCGGTGCTGTACGCGGCGGCGCAGGCCGATTCGAGCACCTTCTCGGACGTTCCCGCGCAGTCGTCGCCCGTCGCGCTCGCGTACACCAGCGCGCACTCGGGCAACGACTATCTGGTCACACTCGGCCAGGACACATCCCTGCAAACCGCTACCGGCTATGACAATGTGACCGGTCTCGGCGAGCTTTCCGTTCCGCGAGTTGCGGCCTACCTGTCGAAAACCTCAGCCTCGGCGGAGTAAGAACTGCACAAGGCGCGGCGTCACCGCAGGGGGGTGGCGCCGCGCCGCTGTGCTCTCCGGCCGTGCCGCTGTGCTCTCCGGCCAGGGCGGTGGCTGCACCCGGTCGGGCAAGTAGCCTGGTCGCATCATGGACCTGCTCGCGGTGTGGCTCGGCAAGCTCACCCTGATCGCGCTGCGGCTGCTCGGTCGCCGTGGCAACGCGCTGCCGGGCCTGGTCGTCGAGAAGGTGTTCCCGCGGTTCCTGGAGCGGGCGATGGCGCGGCTGCCCGAGGGTGTCGTCGTGGTCACCGGGACGAACGGCAAGACGACCACGACCAAGATGGTCGCGACGCTGCTGGCGCAGGACCGTCGCGTGCTCACCAACGACACCGGCAGCAACTTCGTGCGCGGCGCGATCACCGCGACCGTCGAGCACGCGGACTGGTTCGGCCGGCTGCCGTTCGACGTCGCCGTGTTCGAGCTGGACGAGGCGTGGGCGGTGCGCTTCGTCGCGCTCGTGCCGCCGAGGCGCGCCCTGCTGCTCAACGTCATGCGCGACCAGCTCGACCGGTTCGGCGAGATCGACACGACCGCGCGGCTGCTCGGCGCCGTCGCCGCGGCGACCACCGGACACGTCGTGCTGAACCGGGACGACGAGCGCGTCGCGGCGCGGGCCGCGGACACTCGCGCCACCGTCAGCTACTAC
>DASRSS010000238.1:0-3758 GCA_035656335.1 Jatrophihabitantaceae bacterium
GGCGTTGCAGACCGCGCTGGGCGCGGGCGGAACCGGCAAGGGCACCGCCGCGTCCGGACGCGCCGCGAACGCCGCGCTCAAGGAGCTGGCCAAGCGGCAGAAGGACCGCGGCACGCGCACCCTGCGCGACACGCTCGACCGTGCCCTCGTCGACCTCGCCGGGTTCTACCGCGACGTGCTGCTCGTGCACGCGGGCTCGGACGCCCAGCGCGCACACCCCGATTTCGACGACGACGTGCGGGCGGTCGCGCGGCTCGTGCCCGCGCCCGGCGTGCTGCAGCGCCTGGACGCCGTGCTCGCCTGCCGCGAGGCGCTCGAGCAGAACGTCAAGCCGCAGATCGCGGTCGAGGCCATGACCGCCGCGCTGCGGCTGCCCGCCTGATCCGTCCGACCGCGTCGGCGCTCTACCGCCGGACCCGCACTAGGGTGGCCGCGTGGCGATGATTTGCGCGGTGGTCTTCCAGCGCCAGGGCCGGCTGTACTACGCCGACCCGGGCGCCCTCACCGTGCACGTCGGCGACCACGTGCTCTACCCCACCGACCTCGGCGCCGAGGTGGCCGAGGTGATGTGGGCGCCGGAGTGGATCAGCGAGGAGGTTGGTGGCCTGCCGGTGCTCGTCGGCATCGCCGGCCCCGACGATCTCGCCGCCGCCGAGACCAGCCGCAAGAAGCGCGCCGCCGCACGCGTCGCCGCGCGCCGGCTGATCCGCGAACACGACCTGCCCATGAAGATCAGCGGCGTCGACTACGTCGTCGACACCAACCAGACGACGATCTACTTCACCGCGCCGCTCCGCGTCGACTTCCGCGCGCTCGTCCGCGACCTGTCCGCGACGATGGACGGACGCGTCGAGCTGCGCCAGCTGTCCGCGCGCGACGAGGCGCGGCTGACCGGCGGCATCGGTTCGTGCGGCCGCGAGCTGTGCTGCTCGACGTTCCTCGTCGACTTCGAGCCGGTCAGCGTCCGCATGGCCAAGGACCAGGACCTGCCGCTGAACCCGCTGCGCATCTCCGGCGCGTGCGGACGGCTCATGTGCTGCCTAAAGTACGAGCACCCGCTGTATCAGGACTTCGCCGAGCGGGCGCCGCGGATGGGCGAGCAGGTCGAGACGCCGGACGGCGCGGGCACGGTCGTCGGGCACAACGTCCCGGGCGAGCAGGTCGTGGTGCGGATGAGCGCGGACGGCCGGCGCACCCCGTGCGCGCTGGCGTCGGTGTGTTCGGCCCGCAAGGCTTACGAAGGCCGGAACTTGGCCCCCTAGCAGGGAAACACGCGGCCGGTTCCCCTGCTGCGGGGCCAACACTCGGGGCGGGTAAGTCGCGCCGTCCCGGCAGGCTAGACTGTCAGATCGTGCCGCTCGACGGCACGCGCCGCCTTAGCTCAGTCGGTAGAGCACCTCACTCGTAATGAGGTTGTCCGGGGTTCGATTCCCCGAGGCGGCTCCGAAACTTGATCTTGCCGTCTCGTCGGCCGCCGATGCCGAGGACGCTGCGGCAGCACCCGATCGCCATCGCAGACGCCGTTGTTCCGCGCTGCCAAGCACCCCAAAGATGATCTTGGTGTGGAAGATCCAATTCGGGCGTTATAACGCGCGCATGAGCGCGATCGGACCAATTCTCGTTTCGTTTTGCCGCCCCCGACGACCGGTGCTACGAACGTGCCCAACCGGTCGCTTGGTAAGGGTGGGGAATCGTATGCGCGTTCGCGGGACGGCTGTCGCAGGTGCACATCGCAAGATCGACTCGCGGCGACGGCCCCGCGTCGCGGCGCTGCTCGCAGCCGGGTCGTTGGTGGCCGGGCTGGCCGTCGCGCTGCCGCTGCTGCCGGCGGACGCGGCCCAGGCGTCCGGCGACGACGTGGCCGCGTGGAGCACCGGCTGGTCGTGGACCTACCAGCAGGCGTTCAACTACGACGACGGCAACGGCACCAACGCCAACATCCAGGAGAACGTGACCTACACGGTCGCGGGCACGGCAACGTACGACTCGCAGTCGGCGTACAAGGTGACCCTCAGCGGCAGCATCACCGGCGGCTCCGGTTCCGCCCAGGGCTACAAGATCGACAGCTTCGGTGGCAGTGTCAGCGGCACCGAGTACGTCCGCCGCTCCGACCTGGCGCTGCTGCAGGAGGACCAGACCCAGCACCTGACCGCGAAGGCGCACGAGAGCTTCCTGTCCGTCGGCGTGACCGCGGACGTGCACCTCGTGCTGGACCCGACGCCGGGCTGGAAGACGCTGGCGTTCCCGCTCAACTCCGGCGACTCCTGGGGCGAGCACGAGACGATCGACTACTCGGGCTCCTTCTCCTACGACGCGAGCGGGCTGACCAGCGGTGGTGGTCCGCTCAACGGGTCGTTCGACTTCAACGCCACCGCGCACTCGGCCGCGGCGACGGTCTCCGTCCCGATCGGCAGTGTCGCAACCGACGCGGTCACCGCGCACGACTCCAGCGGCGCGCAGGACGACCAGTGGTGGTCGCCGAAGTACCACAACCTCGCGCAGGAGCACCTCGCCGTCCCGCTTGACGGCGCTGCGCTGACGCTGGACCGCCACCTGTCCGCGGCGTCCACGCCGGCTCCGTCCACGTCAGTCAGCGAGACGATCACGCCGTCGCTGACGTGCGCGGGCGGCAGCGTGACCGTCAGCGGCAAGCTCAGCACCGGCTCCGCCGGCACGGGCGTGACCGTCACGCTCGACGAGTCCGCGGCCAGCAAGGGCAGTACCGAACGGGTCACCACGACCACCACCAGCGGCGGCAACTACACCGCGACGCTCTCCGCGCCCAGCGCCTCGGACGGCCTAGGCAAGAACGGCGCGCGCGCGACCTGGGGTGTGCTCGTCGACGCCGGTGGCGCCAGCGCGGACGCGACGCTCGTCGTCACCAACCAGGACTGCACCGACCTCGTCCTCAGCGCCGACACGTCCGGTCCGGTCGGAACGAACGCGTCCGCCAGCGCGACGCTGACCGACCTCGCGACGCACAAGGGCGTCGGGAACGCGCAGATCAACTTCGCGCTCAGCGACGGCACGACCGTGCACGCGACGACGAACTCCAGCGGCGTGGCCACGACGAAGCTCCCGCTGAACACCCCCGTTCGCACGGCGACCGTGACGGCGAGCTACGCCGGCAGCAGCACGCTGGCCATGTCGTCCGACAGCAGCGCGATCGTGATCAGCAAGGACGCGACCACCACCACCGTGCTTGCGAACCCGCCGTCGGTGACGATCGGTGATCCGGTCACGTTCACCGCGACGGTGACGCCCGCGGTCGGCAGCAACCCGGGCGGGACCGTGCAGTTCGCCGTCGACGGCCAGAACTTCGGCGCCCCGGTGGCGGTGAGCGGTAACACCGCGACCAGCGCGCCGCTCAGCTCGCTCGCGCTCGGCGACCACACGGTCACGGCGTCCTACTCCGGCGACGACGTGTTCGCCGCGAGCGCTGCGGACGCGGTCCAGTTCCGGGTGCACGTACCGCTCACGCCGACGACCACTACCCTCGCCGTCTCGCCGAGCACGTCGGCGTCCGGGCAGGCGGTCGCGTTGACGGCCACGGTCGCATCGCAGTCCGGCTCCGGGAACCCGACCGGCGCGGTCACGTTCTTCGACGGCACCACCGAACTCGGCAGCGTCGCGCTCTCCGGCGCCGGCACCGCCGAGCTGGACGTCACCGACCTCGCCGTCGGCACGCACAGCATCACCGCCAGCTACGGCGGCGACGACGTGTACGACGCCAGCGCGTCCGCGCCGTCCGGGCAGAC
>DASRSS010000239.1:0-6296 GCA_035656335.1 Jatrophihabitantaceae bacterium
CTTGCCGTCCTCGTCGCGGCGGAACCAGTTCACGTAGAAGATCTTCGGCAGCTTCGCGGCGTCCGCGTGCTTGCCGACCTCGATCCAGTGCGCGAAGTAGTCGCCGGCGTTGTAGCCGATGAACGGCAGCATCGCCATCGGGTCGCGGCGCACGACGCCGACCTGCCCGGTCGCGGCGGCGGTCGTCTCGGACGACAGGGTGGCGCCCATGAACACGCCGTGCTGCCAGTCGCGGGCCTCGGTTACCAGCGGAACGGTGTCGCGGCGGCGGCCACCGAAGAAGATCGCGTCCAGCGGCACGCCCTTCGGGTCGTCCCACTCCGGCGCGCGGGTCTCGCACTGCTCGATCGGCGTGCAGTAGCGCGAGTTCGGGTGGCTGGACGGCTCGTCCGAGTCCGGCGTCCAGTCCTGCTTCTTCCAGGACGTGAGGTGCGCGGGCGGCTCGCCCATGCCCTCCCACCAGATGTCGCCGTCGTCGGTCAGCGCGACGTTCGTGAAGATCGAGTTGCCCTTCGCGATCGTCTTCATCGCGTTCGGGTTGGTGCGGTAGTCGGTGCCGGGCGCGACGCCGAAGAATCCGTTCTCCGGATTGACCGCGTAGAACCGGCCGTCCTCGCCGATCCGGATCCAGGCGATGTCGTCGCCGAGCGTCTCCAGCTTCCAGCCGGGCAGCGTGGGCTCGAGCATGGCCAGGTTCGTCTTGCCGCACGCGGACGGGAAGCCGGCGCCGATGTAGTGCACCTTGCCCTCGGGCGAGGTCAGCTTGGCGATGAGCATGTGCTCGGCGAGCCAGCCCTCGTCGCGCGCCTTCACCGACGCGATGCGCAGCGAGTAGCACTTCTTGCCGAGCAGCGCGTTGCCGCCGTAGCCGGACCCGTACGACCAGATCGCGCGCTCCTCGGGGAACTGCACGATGTACTTGGTCTCGTTGCACGGCCACGGGACGTCGGCCTGGCCCGGCTCGAGCGGCGCGCCGACGGAGTGCAGGCCGGGCACGAACGGCTGCTCGACGCCGTCCTTCGTGAACAGCGCGAGCGCCTTGCTGCCGCAGCGGCTCATGATGTGCATGGACGCGACGACGTACGGCGAGTCGGTGATCTCGACGCCCAGCATCGGCTCGTCGGCCGTCAGCGGACCCATGCAGTACGGCAGGACGTACATGGTGCGGCCCTTCATCGAGCCGCGGAAGCGCTCGACGAGGATCGCCTTCATGTCGTTGGGGTCCATCCAGTTGTTGGTGGGCCCGGCGTCCTTCGGGTCGACGCTGCAGATGAACGTCCGGCCCTCGACGCGCGCAACGTCGGCCGGGTCGGAGGCGCACCAGAACGAGTTCGGCTTCTTGTCCGGGTTGAGCCGGCGGAAGGTGCCGTTCTCGACCAGCAGGTCGGTGATCCTGGTCCACTCCTCGGCGGAGCCGTCCACCCATTCGATGCGGTCCGGCTGGGTGAGTTCGGCCGATTCACGGACGAACGCGAGCAGCTTGGAGTGCGTGGTGGGAGCGTCGTCGAGACCCGGGATCGTGCTTGCCGTCATGCGTAATCTCCTCGCAGTCAACGCCGACTGCGCGACGGCCAGGTCAGGGGTGTTTCCGGGAATGCAGCCGCCGCGGTCGCAACGTGGAATGGCTCGGAACTTACCCGCTGGAAGCGTTGTCGGGACCGGTGAGAGGCTGCGGGCATTCTCACAACGCACCCGCCGTTTCACGGGAGCTTCATGCTGGCGACAGGCACGCAACGGCGGCGTTACGCGGGTATAGACGCTGCATGTCGCTCGATCGTTGGTTCCTGACGGTGGACGAGCGCGCGAACCCGCACACGGTCCTCGATCGCCGCCATCCCGGTCAGGCCTGGACGGTGGGCAACGAGGTGCGCGCGCTCGTCCACGGCGCGAGCTACTTCGCCGAGCTGCTGCGCTGTGTGCGCGAGCTGCGCGCGGGCGACACGCTGATGTTCACGGACTGGCGCGGCGACCCGGACGAGTTGCTGGACGGGCCGGGCACCGAGATCTCGCGCGTGCTCTGCGAGGCCGCGCAACGCAACGTGATGGTGAAGGGCCTGATCTGGCGCTCGCACCTGGACCGGTTCTCCTTCAGCGAGGAGCAGAACCGCCACCTCGGCGAAGACATCAACGACGCCGGTGGGGAGTGCGTGCGCGACATGCGGGTGCGCACCGGCGGCTCGCACCACCAGAAGTTCGTCGTGCTGCGCTACCGGGATCGTCCGGAACTCGACGTCGCGTTCGCCGGCGGGATCGACCTGTGCCACAGCCGCAACGACGACGCGACACACGCCGGCGACCGGCAGCGGCAGCCGATGGCCGCCGTGTACGGCGACCGGCCGCCGTGGCACGACGCGCAGCTGATGATCCGCGGCCCCGCGGTCGGCGATCTCGAGGCCTCGTTCCGCGAGCGGTGGTGCGATCCGGCCGCGGTCACCCGTAACCCGCTCAACCGATTGATGGACGCGGTCCGCCGGGGTGACGACGACGAGCCCGATCGGCTGCCGGAACAGCCACCGGACCCGGACTCGTGCGGCGAGCAGGCCGTCCAAGTGCTGCGCACGTATCCGTACCGCCGTCTCGGTTACCCGTTCGCGCCGGACGGGGAGCGCAGCGTCGCGCGCGCGTACCGCAAGGTGCTCGCCAACGCCAAGAGCCTGGTCTACGTCGAGGACCAGTACTTCTGGGGCGACGACGTGGCGCAATGCTTCGCCGACGCGCTGGCGGCCGAACCGGAGCTGCACCTGATCGTCGTGATCCCGCGCTTCCCCGACCAGGACGGGCGGTTCTCGCTGCCGCCGAACCTGGTCGGCCGCGAGCGGGCGCTGCGCGCGGTCACCGCGGCCGGCGGCGATCGGGTCGCGGTGTACGGCGTGGAGAACCATGCGGGCACGCCGGTGTACGTCCACGCCAAGGTGTGCGTGGTGGACGACGTGTGGGCGTCGGTCGGCTCGGACAACGTGAACCGCCGCTCGTGGACGCACGACTCGGAGCTGTCCTGCGCGGTGCTGGACGAGGCACGCGACGAGCGGTCACCGCAGGTGCTGGACCGGTTCGGCGACGGAGCCCGCCGCTTCGCCCGCGAGCTCCGGCTCACGCTCGCACGCGAACACCTCGATCGCGCGGACGGCGACGACGCCGACCTGCTCGATCCGCGCTCGGCGTTCGCAGCGTTCGCCGAGAGCGGCCGCCGGCTGGACGCGTGGCACGACGGCGGACGGCGCGGGGAGCGTCCGCCCGGCCGGCTGCGGCCGTACCGCCTGGACCCGCTGCCGTGGCACACCCGCGCGTGGAGCGAGGTGCTCTACCGGACCGTCTACGACCCGGACGGCAGGCCGAGGCAGATGCGCCGCCGCAACGAGTACTGACTTCGGCTACGACGCCTGGCTGACCGTCGACATGTTGAAGTCGGGAACGCGCAGCGTGGGCATCGCGGTGCGGGTGAAGTAGTCGCCCCACTCGCGCGACAGGGTGAGCTCGGTGCGGCCGACCTCGGTGACGCGACCGAGCAGCCCGATCGGCGACTCGTTGAAGCGGAAGTTGTTCACCGCTCCGGCGACCTCGCCGTCCTCAATCAGGTAGACGCCGTCGCGGGTCAGCCCGGTCAGCAGCAGCGTCTGCGGGTCGACCTCGCGGATGTACCAGAGGCAGGTCAGCAACAGACCGCGCTCGGTGTCGGCGATCATCTCCTGCTGGGAGAAGCCGCCGCCCTCGCCGGACAGGATCAGGTTGCCGATCCCCGGACGCGGCTCGGCGCCGCTGCGCTTCGCCCAGGCCCGGGTGCGGATCAGGTCGGTGAGCCGCCCGTCGCGGATCCAGTCGGTGGCCGACGTGGCAAGCCCATTGTCGAAGACGGACTGCAGGCCGCCGCCGGACTCCGTGGCGATCTCGAACGGCGCGCACTCCAGGCCGGGGTAGGTCGGGTCGGAGTAGAGCCGCAGCGGCAGTGCGGACAGCTCGTCGCCGATCCGGCTCTGACCGGACGGGCCGGCGAACACGTTGCGGCCCTCCTCGGCGTCGCGCGCGGACGCCGTCCAGTAGGCGTAGATCATCAGGTCCGCGACCGTGCTCGGCGGCATGATCGTCTCGTAGCGTCCCGCCGGCAGGTCGAGGCGCGTCTCGGCCCAGCGCAGCCGCTGCTCGACCTCGGCGGCGAGCGCGGCCGCGTCCACGTCGGCGAAGTCGTTGGTGTGCACGCTCGCGTACGCCGACCGGGCGAAGTCGCTGCTCTTGCCGTTGAGCTGCACCATGCCGTCGGGCTGGTCGAAGCGGCGGCGCAAGCCGGTCGACGTCGCGACGAACGTGGACGTCACCGCGTGCTCGGCGTACCCGAAGAGCAGCTGGTCCGCCTTGCGCCAGCGGTCGAACTCGGCGCCGAGGGCCGGCGCGAACGCGCGGAACACCTCGACGTCCGTGCGTGCCGGGTCGGCCGCCCAGTCGTCGTTGTGCGCGTAGTTCTCCACCAAGGGCGCGGCGTCCTCCGCGGGCCCGGCGTCGCGGCCGGCCTGCTCGGACGCGCGGACCAGCGCGTCCAGCTCGTCCTCAGTGGAGACGGCGCGGGTGACGACACCGGCGCTCGTGCCGTCCGGTCCGTCGAACGTCGAGACGACTGTGAACGAGCGCGAGCTCATCTGCCCGTTGGTGGTCAGGCTGTTGCCCGCCCAGCGCAGGTTGGTCTGGGTGTTCTCGCTGGCGACAACGACACAGCCGTCCGCGGTGGACGCGGCCAGCGCGCGCTCGACGAGCTCCTGGATCTGAGTCACTGCGCGCCGCCCTCGGTCTTGGTGTTGAGCACGTTCACGCCGCGGAACAGCGCGGACGGGCAGCCGTGCGAGACGGCTGCGACCTGCCCGGGCTGACCCTTGCCGCAGTTGAACGCGCCGCCCAGCACGTACGTCTGCGGCCCGCCGACCGCCTCCATCGAGCCCCAGAAGTCCGTGGTCGTCGCCTGGTACGCGACGTCGCGGACCTGCCCGACCAGCTTGCCGTTCTCGATGCGGTGGAACTGCTGCCCGGTGAACTGGAAGTTGAACCGCTGCATGTCGATCGACCACGAACGGTCACCGACGACGTAGATCCCGCGCTCGACGCGGCTGATCAACTCCTCGGTCGACGGGCCACCCGGATCGGGTTGCAGCGACACGTTCGCCATGCGCTGCAAGGGGATGTGACCCGGCGAGTCGGCCAGGGCGCACCCGTTCGACCGGGTGGTGCCGAGTGCCGAGCCGTGTGCGTGCGCCATCTGCCGGTTCAGCTGGTAACCGACCAGCACGCCGTCCTTGATCAGGTCGAACTGCTGGGCCGCGACGCCCTCGTCGTCGTAGCCGATGGTGGCCAGCCCGTGCTCGACGGTGCGGTCACCGGTCACGTTCATGACCGGGCTGCCGTACTGCAGGCTCCCGAGCCGGTCGAGTGTGGCGAACGACGTCCCCGCGTACGCCGCCTCGTAGCCGAGCGCGCGGTCGAGCTCGGTCGCGTGGCCGATGGACTCGTGGATGGTCAGCCACAGGTTGGTCGGGTCGATCACCAGGTCGTAGCGGCCGGCCTCGACGCTGGGCGCCTTCACGTGCTCGAGCAGCAGGCCGGGCAGCTCGGCGAGCTCGGCGTCGAAGTCCCAGCCGGTCCCGACCAGGTACTCCCAGCCGCGTCCCGCGGGCAGCGCGAGCGAGCGCATCGAGGAGAACGCCCCGGCCGCGCGGTCGACGTTCACCGCGGTGAACGTGGGGTGGACGCGGACCCGTTGCTGCGTGGTCATCGTGCCGGCGGTGTCGACGTAGAACTTGTTCTCCAGCACCTGCATCAGGCTGGCGTCGACGTGATCAACGCCGTCCGCAGCGAGCAGCCGCTCGGACAGCTCGGTGAGCCGTCCGATCCGCTCGGCCTCGGGAACGTCGAACGGGTTGATCTCGTAGGAGGAGATCCAGGTGACGTCGGCGTGCACGGGCTCGGGCGCGAGCACGACCGGATCGCTGCTGAGCACGCGGCTCACCTTGGCGGTGGCGACCGCCTGCTCGGCGAGCGCGCGCGCCGCGTCCGCCGTCCGCGCGATGCCGCTGGCGAAGCCCCAGGCGCCGTCGTGGACGACGCGGACGGCGAGGCCGATGTCTTCCGAGTCGGTGCTGGACTCCAGCTGCGCGTCGCGCAGGTTCAGGTTCGCGACCCGGATGCGTTCGAGGCGGAAGTCGGCGTGCTCGGCGCCGAGCTCGGTCGCCCGGTCGAGCGCCACCCCGGCGAGTTCGCGGGCCGGATAGGAGAGGAACGCGGCGTCGATCTCGGGCATGGTCAGCAACCTACCTGCC
>DASRSS010000240.1:0-11956 GCA_035656335.1 Jatrophihabitantaceae bacterium
CGCCACCGGCTCGGCCGCGTGCCGCAGGTCGAGCGCGAACTCGGCTGCGGTGGGCCGGCCCGCCGGGTCGATCACCAGGCCGCGCGCGACGACGTCGGCGACCGCGCCGCTCACGCCGGCGACGTCCAACCGGGCGGTGACGTCGCCGAGGTCACCGCGCGCAGCGGCCGCGTAGGCGGCGGCAGCGGATTCGCCCGGCCAGGCCGGCTGGCCGGTCAGCGCGTGCAGCGTGACGGCGGCGAGCATGAACACGTCCGATGCGGGCGACGGGACGCCGCCGGCCGCCACAGCAGGGTCGACGTACGCCGGCGTGCTGCGCGCCGGGCTCGTGTCGTCACCGGTCAGGCGCGCCACGCCGAGGTCCGCCAGCAGCGGCAGGCCCGCGCGGGTGAACAGGATGTTCGCCGCGCTGACGTCGCCGTGCACCACCCCGGCGGTGTGCGCGTAGGCCAGTGCAGCGCCGATCGGGGCGATCGCCGTGATCACCTCTCCGGGCGCCAGCCGTCCCCGCGCGCGGAGCAGCTCGGCCAGCGTGCCGCCGTCAGCGAGGTCGAGCACGAGCGCCAGGCCGCGCGCGCACGGGACAACCTCGTGCAGGTGGACGAGGTGGGGGTGGTCGAGCCCGGTCAGCAGCGCGGCCTCGGCGCGTGCCGCGTCCAGCTGTTCGCGGCCGTGGACGGGGAGCAGTTTGACCGCGACCGGGTCGCCGCTGCGCCGCACTCGCGCGCGCCACACGCGGGCGTCGGCGCCGGCGCCGATCGCCTCCTCGATGACGTAGCCGGCGAGCCGCCACGTCGATTCGTCCATAACGGATAAGCGTAAGCGAACCGGATAAAGCGCGCCCAGTTATCCACAGTCGTCGCCGAAGGCCCGGCCGGCCAGCGCGCGTAGGGTGGCTGTGTGGCAGAGCTGCAGGTGATCCGCGCCGGAACAGTCCCCTACGAGCAGGCCTGGGAGCGGCAGCGCGAACTGCACGCGCAGGTCGTCGCCGGCACCGCGCCGGACACCGTGCTGCTGCTCGAACACCCGGCCGTCTACACCGCGGGCAAGCGCACCGAACCGCACGAGCGGCCCTGGGACGGGACGCCGGTGATCGACGTCGACCGGGGCGGCAAGATCACCTGGCACGGTCCCGGCCAGATCGTCGGCTATCCGATCGTGCGCCTGCCCGATCCGGTCGACGTCGTCGCGTACGTGCGCCGCATGGAGCTCATGCTCATCGCGGTGTGCGCCGAGTTCGGCGTGCGCGCCATTCAGGTCGAGGGACGCAGCGGCGTCTGGCTGCCGGCCGACGCGGGTCGTCCCGAGCGCAAGCTGGGCCAGATCGGGATCCGGGTCAGCCAGGGCGTGACGATGCACGGTTTCGCGCTCAACTGCGACTGCGACCTGAGCTGGGCCAAGGTCATCGTCCCGTGCGGGATCGCCGACGCCGGAGTCACCTCGCTGTCGGACGAGGCCGGCCGCGACGTGACCGTGGCCGAGGTGCTCCCCGTCGTCGAGCGGCACCTGCCCGAGTTGCTGCAGGCCGCGGTGGCCGTCACCGCCTGACGCGTACCCTGAACCGGTGACCGCAGTTCGCCCAGAAGGCACGCAAGTCGCCCCCGCCGGCCGCCGGATGCTTCGGATCGAAGCCCGCAACGCCGCCACCCCCATCGAACGCAAACCCGAGTGGATCAAGACCCGGGCGAAGATGGGCCCGGAGTACACCGAGCTGCAGTCGCTCGTGCGCCGCGAAGGCCTGCACACCGTCTGCCAGGAAGCCGGCTGTCCCAACATCTACGAGTGCTGGGAGGACCGCGAGGCGACGTTCCTCATCGGCGGCGACCAGTGCACCCGGCGCTGTGACTTCTGCCAGATCGCGACCGGCAAGCCGACCACGTTGGACCGCGACGAGCCGCGCCGCGTCGCGGAGAGCGTGGCCACGATGGGGCTGCGCTACGCGACCGTCACCGGCGTGACCCGCGACGACCTGCCCGACGGCGGTGCCTGGCTGTGGGCCGAGACCGTCCGCCAGATCCACTCGCGGAACCCGGGCACCGGCGTGGAGATCCTCACGCCCGACTTCGACGGCAAGGCCGAGCTGCTCGCCGAGGTGTTCGCGTCCCGCCCGGAGGTCTTCGCGCACAACGTCGAGACGGTGCCGCGCATCTTCAAGCGGATCCGGCCCGGGTTCCGCTACGAGCGTTCGCTGGACGTCATCCGCGCCGCCCGCGCGGACAACCTGGTGACCAAGTCCAACCTGATCCTCGGCATGGGCGAGGAGCGCGCGGAGATCAGCCAGGCGCTGCAGGACCTGTACGACGCCGGGTGCGAGCTGATCACGATCACCCAGTACCTGCGGCCGTCGCCGAAGCTGCACCCGGTCACGCGCTGGGTGAAGCCGGAGGAGTTCGTGGAGCTGCGCGAGGAGGCCGAGGAGATCGGCTTCGCCGGCGTCATGAGCGGCCCGCTGGTGCGCTCGTCGTACCGGGCCGGGCGGCTGTACCAGCAGGCCATCGCCGCCCGCACCTGACGTACGGGCGCTCCCGCGCCGGACGGCACAGCGGCGGCAACTATCCTCGTAGCCATGGCGAACTCCTCGGGGAAGCTCACACGCGCTGAGAAGAAGGCTGCGCGCGCGGAGAGCAAGCAGTCGCGGCGCGACACCTGGCGCAATCTCGTCCAGGCCTTCAAGCTCACCCGGGAGAGCGACGACCGGCTGGTGCCGTACATGGCCGGCTTCGGCGTCCTGGCCGCGGTGGTGATCTTCTTCGCGGTGTGGCTGCTGAGCGGCGCGCTCTACGCGGCGATCCCGATCGCCGTTCTCGCCGGGCTGGTCGTCGCCATGTTCGTGTTCAGCCGGCGCGCGCAGCACGCGATGTACAGCCAGGCCGAGGGCCAGCCGGGCGCGGCGGGCTGGATGCTGCAGCAACAGCTCAAGGGCGACTGGCGGATCACCCAGGCCGTCGCCGGGACCGCGCAGTTCGACGCCGTGCACCGGCTGGTCGGCCGCCCCGGGGTGGTGCTCGTCGGCGAGGGTGCCCAGCACCGGGTCCGCGGGCTGCTCGCGCAGGAGAAGAAGAAGACCGCGCGCATCACCGGCGATACCCCGATCTACGACGTCGTCGTCGGCACCGGCGAGGGCGAGGTCCGGCTCGGCAAGCTGTCCCGGTACCTGATCAAGCTGCCGGCCAACCTGTCCCGCGAGCAGGTGAACGCGCTGGACAAACGGCTGGCCGCGCTCGGTGGCGGTGGCCGGATGCCGCTGCCGCAAGGGCCGTTGCCGCAGGGCGCCAAGATGCGCAACGTCCAGCGCACCGTGCGCCGCCGCTCGTGACCGCGCCCGGGGCGACTCCCCCGCCGGCCGAGCGCCGGATGACGGCGCCCGGGGCGTGGCGCGGCGAGAAGCTGGGCCTGCCGGAATCCGGTCCCGGCTCGGTGGCCACGACCGGTGCCCGCCTGGGCGCGTTCCTCGTCGACGCGATCGCGTCCGGGCTGGTCGCCTGGCTGTTCGTGTCGGCCGTCGGCGGCGGTAGCAGCGATCGGCACCTGCCGGGCTCGTGGAGCCTGCTCCCGCTCGCAATCGACTACGTCGTCGGCATGCTGGTGGCCGGCAGCACGGTCGGCATGTACCTGTTCCGGCTGCGGATCGTGCGGGTCGACCGCCCGGCCGCGATGAATCCCGGGCAGGCGATCATCCGCACCCTGCTGCTGTTCCTGCTGGTCCCCGCAGTGATCTGGGATCGCGACGGCCGCGGCCTGCACGACCGCGCCAGCGGCACCGCCGTGGTCCGCGGCTGAACCCAGCCTGATTTCGGGGTCTGGCGCGGCGCGAAACATCGCGGAAACATTCGGGACACGGTCAGGCAACCGGTCCGCCATACATTCGCAGCACACCAGCCGAGCACGACGGAGGACGAATGTTCAGCAGCCCCGAAGAACTCATGCGGTACGTCGCCGAAGAGGGTGTCGAGTTCGTCGACGTCCGCTTCACCGATCTGCCCGGCCAGCAGCAGCACTTCAACGTGCCGGCCGCCTCGGTCGACGAGGACTTCTTCCGCGACGGCGTGATGTTCGACGGCTCGTCCATCCGGGGCTTCGCCGCGATTCACAAGTCCGACATGAAGCTGATCCCGGACCCGGCCACGGCGTTCGTCGACCCGTTCCGCTCGGCCAAGACGCTGAACCTCAGCTTCTCGATCGTCGAGCCGCGCACCGGTGAGCCGTACGGCCGCGACCCGCGGCAGGTCGCGGCGAAGGCCGAGGAGTACCTGCGTTCGACCGGCATCGCCGACACCGCGTTCTTCGGTCCCGAGGCCGAGTTCTACGTGTTCGACGACGTGCGCTTCCAGACCGCGCAGAACGAGGGTTACTACCACATCGACTCCATCGAGGGCGCCTGGAACACCGGACGCGTCGAGGAGGGCGGCAACCGCGGGTACAAGACCCGCTACAAGGGCGGCTACTTCCCCGTGCCGCCGGTGGACCACTACGCGGACCTGCGCGACGCGATGAGCACCGCGCTGATCAACGCCGGCCTGAAGCTGGAGCGCGCGCACCACGAGGTCGGCACCGCCGGGCAGGCCGAGATCAACTACGAGTTCAACACGCTGGTGCACGCCGCCGACGACGTCCAGAAGTTCAAGTACATCATCAAGAACGTCGCGTGGCAGCACGGCAAGACGGCGACGTTCATGCCGAAGCCGCTGTTCGGTGACAACGGCTCGGGCATGCACTGCCACCAGTCGCTGTGGAAGGACGGCGCGCCGCTGTTCTACGACGAGCTCGGCTACGCCGGCCTGTCGGACATCGCACGCTGGTACATCGGCGGCCTGCTGCACCACGCGCCGTCGCTGCTCGCCTTCACCAACCCGACGGTGAACTCGTACCACCGGCTGGTGCCCGGCTTCGAGGCGCCGGTCAACCTGGTCTACAGCTCGGGCAACCGCTCGGCCTGCATCCGGGTGCCCATCACCGGCTCGAACCCGAAAGCCAAGCGCATCGAGTTCCGCATCCCGGACCCGTCCGCCAACCCGTACCTCGCGTTCGCGGCGATGCTGATGGCCGGCGTTGACGGCATCAAGAACAAGATCGAGCCGCCGGCCCCGATCGACAAGGACCTGTACGAACTGCCGCCGGACGAGGCCGCCGCGATCGCGCAGGTGCCCGGCACGCTGCCCGAGGTGCTGGACGCGCTCGAGCGCGACAACGAGTACCTGCAGGAAGGTGGCGTCTTCACCGACGACATCATCGGCGCCTGGCTGGACTACAAGCGCGTCAACGAGGTCGACCCGATCCGGCTGCGCCCGCACCCGCACGAGTTCGAGCTCTACTACGACTGCTGAGTCGTTTTTCCGAAACGGAGCCCCCGAGTGTTCGGGGGCTCCGTCTCGCTTCCAGGTAGCCGGGGATCACTAGCCTTCCGACGTGGCCCGGCACGTGTTCATCGACGAAACCAAGCAGCGGAACTATCTGCTCGTCGCCGCCGTGCTCGCAGTGGGTGACCTTGATGCCGCCCGTCGGACGCTGCGGGCCCTGGTGCTGCCCGGACAGCGCCGCATCCATATGGCGAAGGAAGGTATGCGGCGGCGCCGATCCCTGCTGTCTGCGATCGCCGAGTTGAACGTGAACGCGACCGTTTACGACGGTGGCCGTGCGGCCGGGCGCGAACACGTCGCGCGGGAGGCGTGCTTGCGCGCGGTTGTCGCGGAACCGAGCTGTTGCTTGGCCTTCCGGATGCGACCGCCAGGGCGTCGGCAAAGGGGGACGATTGGCGGGCCCCTATCGAGTACCTGATCGCCGAGGTCAAGAAGCTTTAAGCAGGAAAGCGCGAAGCCCAGCTCACCAACCGTCCGGATGGCTGCCGGGCTCACTTCCTCGCCGCTCGACACTGCGCCGAGTCAGCCGGCGAACACCAAGGGCACCAAGTAGCGCCGGTCAGACGAGCGACTGGCCGCAGCCGGAGCGGATCGCGGGCTCGGCGACGGACGCGTCCGCGCCGAGCAGGTCGTCGCCGGGGATCCCGCCCGCACGGCGGCGGCGCAGCCGGCCCAGCAGCAACGCGACACCGGTGCCGACGGACATCGTCGCCACGCCGGCGAACACGTCCAGCAGGTAGTGGTTCCCGGTCGCGAGCACGACGACCGCGGTGCCGACCGGGTACAGCGCGCCCAGGCAGCGTAGCCACAGCGGGCGCGCGAACCATGCGACCAGCACGCCGCACCACAGCGCCCAGCCGACGTGCAGCGACGGCATCGCGGCGAACTGGTTCGACAGCCCGCCGAGCCCGCGCGGCACGCTGCCGTCACCGGACCACCAGCCCCAGTTAGCGACGTCGGCGAGGGTGTCCCGGATCCCGCTGCCGGGCACCAGTCGCGGCGGCGCGGTCGGCGCCAGGTAGAAGCCGACCAGTCCGAGCGTCGTGCTGACGGCGAGCGAGGTGCGGGCGATCCAATAGCGCTCCGCGCGCCGCCGGTACATCCAGATCAGCACGGCGGGCGTGACCAGGTAGTGCAGCGCGGCGTAGTAGTACGAGGCGATCACGGCCAGCGGCGTGCTGTGCGCCATCAACTGGTTCAGGGCGTGCTCCGGCGACAGGTGCCAGGACCGTTCCCAGTGCAGGATGTCGCGTCCGTTGACCAAGGCCGTCGGCAGGTCGGACGCGAGCAGCCCCCGGCCGAGCTCGTACACGCCGTAGAGGGCACCGAGGAGCACGAACTCGACGACCCAGCGCGGCACCCGGGGCGCGCGCATCATCCGCCAGACAGCGAAGCTCGCCCGCGCCTCGGCGAGGACGCGGACGGAACCCCGCGACGGTGCACCCTCCACGAGCTCTACCTTACTGTCAGCCGACTGACATTTTCTGCGCCAGGTCGAACAGGTACCGCCTCTAAGCTCGACGGCAGGCACTCCGAGAGTGTGCCGCCACCCCCTGACAGCGGCCTGGCAGACCGCGCACATCAGCAAAGGAAGCATCCGTGGGAGTCCGGGAATGCAAGAAGGAGCGCACCCGCGACGACCTCGCCTCGGCCGCGATCGCGCTGTTCAGCTCGCGCGGCTACGAGCAGACGACCGTCGAGGACATCGCGGCCGAGGCCGGGGTCTCGCCGCGCACGATCTTCCGCTACTTCCGGACCAAGGAGGACGTCGTCGTCGGGCTGCTGCAGTCCGGCGCCGTCGACCTGCAGGACGAGCTGGCGTCACGCCCCGCTGACGAGCCGCTGGCCGACGCGCTGCGCGCGGCCACCCGCAGCTGGGCGCGCCTCGGCGAGCAGCGCGCGCGGACGCTGCTGCAGCTGATGCAGGTCCTGCCCGGGGCGCCGGCGTTGCGCGCGCACCTGGAGGACCAGCGGCGGCTCAAGGTGGCCGAGCTGAGCGTCCCCGTGGCGCAGCGCCTCGGGGTGGACGCCGAACGCGATCCGCGTCCGAAACTCATCGTCGCGCTGGTACTGCGCGTGGTCACCGACGCGATCGAGCGGTGGAGCGCGGACGGCGGGACGGGCGAGCTGGCCGACTACCTGGACGCGGGGTTCGAGCTCCTGGAGTGCGGGATCCCGACCGGGTGCTCGGTCACCGGGACAGCTGCCGGAACACGCTGAGGCTGTCGGACGTCAGCCCGTCGACGCCGGCGTCCGTGAGCCGTTTGGCGCGAGCCGGATCGTTGACGGTCCAGGCGAGCACCACGGGCACCGCCTCGTGCAGCCCGGCGATCACGGCCGCGTCCAGCAGCGTGTGCCGGACGGTCACGCCGTCCACGTAGCTGAGCTCACCGGCAAGCACCCGCCGCAGCTTGAAACGGTTCCCCACCGACAGCCAGGTGCGGTAGCCAGCGGGACGCAGCGCGTGCAGGTCGTCCGGGTTCGGGCTGCTCACGATCAGCCGCGACCGGTCGGTAGGCAGCGCGCCCAGCGCCGCGACGAGCCGCGCCCGCCGCCGCGGCGAGTGCTCCTTCAGGTCGAGCAGCACCTGCACGCCGTGCGGGGCCAGCTCGATCTGGTCCGGCAGCGGCTGGTCGTCGGCCGCCGACCGGCCCAGCCGCACCCGCCAGTTGTCGTGCTGCAACCACTCGCCGAGGCCCGGGAACGCGACGAAGTGCGAGACGACGAGCCGCTCGCCGTGCAGCCGCACGTCCGCCTCGAACACATTCGCGCCGGCCTCGGCGAGCTCCACGCAGCGCTGCCGCTCGCGCGGTGAGCGATGCGCGACGAGCAGCACGTCCCTGATCCTGCCGCAGCACCGGAGCGTGGCAAGCCGGGCACACTGTCGGCATGCGCGTGCTGGCCGCCCCGGACAAGTTCCGCGGCAGCGCGTCGGCCCTTCAGATCGCCGACGCGCTCGCGGCAGCGGCGGCCGAGGCCGGCTGGGACTGCGCCCGCGTGCCGATCGCGGACGGCGGCGAGGGGCTGCTCGACTGCTTCGGCGGCCCGAACCGCGAGTCCACGGTGACCGGCCCGGGCGGCGAACCGGTCGTCGCGGCGTGGCGGCTGGACGGCTCCCTGGCCGTGATCGAGATGGCGCGCGCGTCCGGTCAGGACGTGGCCAGCCCGGACCACGACCCGGTCGCGGCCACCACCCGCGGCACCGGCGAGCTGATCGCCACCGCCCTCGACGCCGGGGCACGGCAGGTGATCGTCGGGGCCGGCGGCTCGGCGACGACGGACGGCGGCCTCGGGGCGGTGCAGGTGCTCCGCGACTGCGGGCCGCTGGACGGGTCGCGCGGGCCGCTGGTACGCGTCGCGTGCGACGTGACGACACCGTTTCTGGACGCGGCCCGGGTGTTCGCGCCGCAGAAGGGCGCCACGCCCGAGCAGGTGCGCACGCTGTCCGCCCGGCTGCGCGAACGCGCCGAGGACTACCGCGCGCAGTTCGGCGTGGACGTCACCGCGCTGGACGGCGCCGGCGCCGCGGGTGGGCTCGCCGGTGGCCTGGCCGCCCTCGGGGCGCGGATCGAGCAGGGCTTCGACGTGGTGGCCGAGCAGCTGCACCTGGCCGACCGCGTCCGCTCCGCCGACCTGGTGATCACCGGCGAGGGCAAGCTGGACGCCACGAGCAGCGCCGGCAAGGCGGTCGGGTCGCTGGCCAGGCTGTGCGCCGAACAGGGCACCCCGTGCCGGATCGTCGCGGGCACGGTCAGCGGCGACGTGGACCCCGCCCTGGCCGAACTGGCCGTCGACCTCGGCGACCGGTTCGGCGCGCGGGCGGCCTGGGCTCGTCCCGCGAACTGCGTCCGCGCCGCCGTCGCGGCACTGCTGGGCCGGGAAGAACCGCTTCCCGGCGCGAGTTCCGTCAAAGGAGGCTGAGCAGCGGCGAAGGATCACTATCTGAGGAGCGACCGTGGCGCACCTGCATCCTGTGCATTCGCGATGCGAGAATGGTCAAATGGTCGCCGTGCACCCTTCCAGCGACACGGCGCCCGGAGCGGCCGACCAGCGCCGCTTCACCGGGCTGCTGCCCCATCGCATGTTGCGGTGGCGGCGACCGGTGTGGTGGCAGGAGCTCGCGATCATCGCGTTCGGCTACTGGCTGTATTCGATGGGGCGCAACGCCGTTCCCGAGCAGGCCGAGGTCGCCGAGCGGCACGCGGTCAGCGTGCAGCACCTGCAGGACGTCCTGCACCTGAACTTCGAGGCCTCGCTCAACAACTTCGTCGCGCGCAACGAGTGGCTCGCGCAGGTGATGGACTACTACTACGCGAGCCTGCACTTCGTGATCACCATCGGCGTCATGGTGTGGCTGTTCCGGCGCCGTCCGCACGTGTACCGCGGCGCGCGGACCGTCCTGGTCGCGAGCACGCTGCTGGGTCTGCTCGGGTTCTACCTGTACCCGCTCGCGCCGCCGCGGCTGATGGACGGCAGCACGTACGTCGACACGCTGGCGAAGTTCCACACCTGGGGCTCGCTCGCCTCGCCGTCCATCGCGTCGCACTCGAACCAGTACGCGGCCATGCCCAGCCTGCACATCGCGTGGGCGCTCTGGTGCGGCATCGCGATCTTTTGCTGCGCGTGGCGCACCTGGGTGCGCGTGCTCGGCCTGCTGTACCCGATCGGCACGCTGACGGTGATCATCGGCACGGCCAACCACTTCGTCATCGACGCGGTCGGCGGCGCGATCGTCGTGACGCTGGCGTTCGGCATCCAGCGCCTGATGTCCGGGCACGGCGCCTACGACCCGCCGCTGGACGCTCCGGATTTCTTCCTGGACGACCCTCGGCCGGCCGCAGCGAACGGGCATCGCCCCGCACAACCGGACGCGCCGGCCGGCGGCGAGCCGTCCACGCTCACGAGCTGACGCCGTAGAACACCTGCTCCACCACCGCGCGCGCACGGCGTGCCGCGCGCCGGTAGTCGTCCAGCACCTGTCCCGGATCGAACCCGGGCGCGTAACCGGCGGCCCGCCCCACGCCCACGAGGGCGGCGCCCTGATGCGGCAGCTGGTCCTCGGACTTGTCCCGCACCAGCCGCACCGCGTTGCGCAGCGTGGTGGCCGACCGCCACGCCGCCTCGAGCGTGTGCGCCTGCTCGGTGGTGATCAGCCCGGCGGACGCGGCCGCCCGCAGCGCGTCGAGCGTGCGGGTGGTGCGCAGCTCGGGCAGCGTGCCGGCGTGCTGCAGCTGCAGCAGCTGGACCGTCCACTCGATGTCGGCCAGCCCGCCGCGGCCGAGCTTGGTGTGCGTGTTCGGGTCCGCGCCGCGCGGTAACCGCTCGCTGTCCACGCGGCCCTTGAGCCGGCGGATCTCGATCAGCTCGTTCGGGGCGAGGCCCCGCGCCGGGTAGCGGATCGGGTCGATCAGCTCGGTGAAGCGCCGGCCCAGGTCGGTGTCGCCGGCCACGAACCGGGCGCGCAACAGGGCCTGCGCCTCCCACGGTTCGGACCAGCGCTCGTAGTACTGCCGGTACGACGCCAGCGAGCGCACCAGCGGACCGTTGCGCCCTTCGGGCCGCAGGTCCGCGTCGACGATCATGGGCGGGTCGCTGGACGTGGGCGAGGCCAGCAGCGCGCGCAGCCGGGACGCGACATCGCCGGCCAGCTCGGTCGCGCCGTCCGTCTGCTCCGCGCCCGCGTCGAGCGGCTCGTACACGAACAGCACGTCGGCGTCCGAGCCGTAGCCGGCCTCCTCGCCGCCCAGCCGGCCCATCGCGATCACCGCGAACCGGATCGGCAGTGCTGCCAGGCCGCGCTCGGCGGCGACCGAACGCAGCGCGACCTGCAGCGCGCTGTCCAGCGTCGCCGCCGCGGTCGCGCTGATCGCCGCGCAGGTCTGCGTGACGTCGAGCATGCCGAGCAGGTCGGCGAACGCGGTCCGCAGCAGCTCCTGCCGCCGCACGCCGCGCACGACCGCGACCGCCGCCGCGTCGTCGTCCTGACGGGCCGCCGAGTCGCGCATCGTGGCGAGCACCTCGGCAGGTTCCCGGGGTCGCAGTTCGTCGTCGTCGGCCAGCATCGCGAGCGCGTCCGGGGTGCGCTGCAGCAGCCGGGCGACGTACCGGCTGGTGCCGAGCAGGTACGCGAGCCGGGTCGCCACCGCGCCCTCGTCGCGCAGCAGGCGCAGGTACCAGGACGTCGCCCCCAGCGCGTCGGAGATCTGCCGGTACGCCAGCAGGCCGCCGTCCGGGTCGGGAGCGTCGGCGAAGTCGGACAGCAGCACCGGCAGCAGCGCGCGCTGCAGCACCGCGCGGCGCGAGACGCCCGCGGTCAGCGCCTCGATGTGCCGCAGCGCGCCCGCCGGATCGCCGAAGCCGAGCGCGGCCAGCCGCCGGCCGGCCTCGTCCGGCGAGAGCCGCAGGTCCTGCGACGGTACGCGCGCGACGGCTTCGAGCAGCGGCCGGTAGAAGATCTTCTCGTGCAGCCGCCGCACCTCGCGGGTGTGCTGCGCCCAGTCGGCCTCGAACCGCTCGCGTGCGTCGCCGCTCGCGTCGCCGCGGTAGCCCAGCGCACGGGCCAGCCACTCGCGGTGCTCCGGCTCATCCGGCATCAGGTG
>DASRSS010000241.1:0-12694 GCA_035656335.1 Jatrophihabitantaceae bacterium
ACCGGGAAGCCGAGCAGCGGCCCGAACAGCATGATCAGCACCTCGGCCACGCCGCCGCCCAGCGCGTAGTGCAGGAACCTGCGCAGGTTGTCGTACGCGCGGCGGCCCTCGCCGATCGCCGGCACCATCGCGGACAGGTCGTCGTCGGTCAGGACCAGGTCGGCCGCCTGCCGCGCGACCTGGGTACCGCGCCGGCCCATCGCGATGCCGACGTCGGCGGCGCGCAGGGCGGGCGCGTCGTTGACACCGTCGCCGGTCATGGCGACGACTTCCCCGTCCGATTGCAGCGCGGCAACCACGGCAACCTTGCCGTCCGGCCGGATCCGCGCGTGCACGTCGCCGCCCGGCGCGCCATCGTCGCCGATGCCGACCTGCCGTGCGATCGCGGCCGCGGTACGCGGGTGGTCACCGGTGATCATGACCGGCCGGACGCCAGCATCCCGGAACGCGTCGATCATCTGCCGTGCCTGCGGGCGGGGTGGGTCGCTCAGACCGATCAGGCCGAGCAGCCGCCACGCGTCGGTGCCGTCCCGGCGCGCCACCGCGAGCACCCGGTAGCCCGAGTCGGCGAAGGCGGCCGCCCGGTCGGGCGCGCCGGGCGCGTCGGCGACCTCGCCGAGGACGGCTTCGGGCGCGCCCTTGCATATCGTCACCAGGCCGCCGTCCGGGCTCGAGTGCATCGTCGTCATGCGCGCCGTCGCAGCCTCGAACGGAATCTCCGCCACGCGGGGATACGCCGTCCGCGCCGCGCGCACGTCCACGCCGGCTGCGACCGCACCGTCGACGATCGCGACCTCGGTCGGATCGTTCTGTGTGGCGGCCTCGTGGCTGGGGTTCGCGTCGTTGCACAGCACTGCCGCCTCGAGCAGCTGATCCCGATCGGAACCAAAAGCGGGCCAACTGTCGGCCAGCGCCATCCGCCCCGTGGTGAGCGTGCCCGTCTTGTCCGTCGCCATGACGGTGATCGACCCGAGTGCCTCGACCGCGACCATCCGCCGGGCGAGCACTCCACGACTTGCCATGCGCCGCGCGGCCAGCGCGAGCGCGAGCGCCACGACGGCCGGCAACGACTCCGGTATCGCGGCGACGGCCAGGCTCACGGCGAGCACGAGGCTGGTCTCGATACCGCGACCCGAAGCCAGGTTGAGCACGCCGACGACCAGTGCCGCGAAGGCGGTCACCCACGCGAGTCGGTGCCCGAGAACGGCGAGCTGGCGCTGCACCGGTGTCGGCGGCGCGGATGCTCGCTGGACGGACCGGGCTATGCCACCGATCGCCGTCGCGGACGCGACCGCGGTGACCGCCGCCCAGGCTCGTCCGCGGGTGACGACGGTCCCGGCGTACACGGTCTCCCCCGGCGCCTTCGAGACCGGTTCCGCTTCGCCGGTCAGCATCGACTCGTCCAGCTGCACCGACTCGGTCTTGATCAGTTCGGCGTCCGCCGCGACGATGTCCCCGGCGGACAGCTGCAGCCGGTCGCCCAGCACCACGGTCCGCGCGTCGACCTCTCGGACGACGCCCTCCCGGACTACGGTTGCCCGCGGGGCGGTCAGGTCGGCCAGGGCTTCGACCGCCCGGCCGGCGCGCATCTCCTGAACCGCGCCGAGCGTCGAGTTGAGTAGCACGACGAGAACGATCACCGTCGTGTCGGCCAGATCGCCGACTGCGGCCGTCAACACGGCTGCGGCCAGCAGTACCAAGATCATGACGTCGGTGAGCTGGCGCAACACCGCGGTGCGCCAGCGCAGCGACGGCGCGATCAACAGTTCGTTGCATCCGTCATGGGCGAGACGTTCGGCCGCCTCGACCTCGGTCAAGCCGTCCGGCGCGACCAGAGTCATGCCGTCCATGCTGCTGGGCGATCACGTACCGGATCAGAGAAGAACGACCCGAGTGCGCGGCGCTTTCGGCCCGCCGCGGCTGCGGCCAGCACGCCGATTGCGGGACGAATTGCGCTGACCTTCGGCCCTGTGCATGCCTGCTCCCACGACCGACGCTGGTATGGACAAAGGAGAAATCATGAGCCACGTCAGCGAATGGACCATCACCGTCCACCTGTACGACGACGGCAACCGGACCGACGCCCGGGCCGTGCTCGACACCGGCGTGCGCACGCTTACCGGCAAGAGCTCCGCGCCGGACAAGCCGGCACCCGAGGTCGCGACCGAACTCGCCACCAGCCGCGCCCTCATCGCGCTCGGCGAGCAGCTCGCGGCCCTGGCGACCAGAGACGCGATCGCCCTGGGCAACGCGGACGAGGTCATCTTCAGTGGGCGATGATCGTGCACCGATCCTCGTCGGCGTCGACGGATCCGGCGCGACCGATGCCGCGCTACGGTGGGCAATCGCCGAGGCCCGGGCGCGCCATGTGCCGCTGCAGCTGGTGAACGGCTTCGCTGCCGAGGGCCCGGCACATTCGGTCAAGCTCGCGGGCGATCGGTCGGACGAGCTTCGCGTCCGCGCCACGCGGGCGGTCGGGCAGGCGGTCGCCCACGTACTCGCGATCGACCCGGCTGTCGTCGTCACCGGCGAGGCGCGCGACCTCGAGCCGGTGGACCTGCTCGTGGACGAATCCGCGCACGCCAGCCTGGTCGTGCTCGGATCGCGGCACCTGACGGCGGTCGGTGCCACCGTGCTCGGCTCGATCGGCGTCCGAGTAGCGGCCGCGGCCGCCGCGCCGGTGGTCGTGGTGCGCGGCGAGGCCGGCGCTGTCGCGGACGGTGCAGCGGTTGTCGCGGGGATCGACGGCGCGAGCGGCTCGCAGGCCGTATTGCGGTTCGCGTTCGACTACGCCAAGCGGCACCGGGCTGTGCTGCGACCGGTGCTGTGCTGGCACCCGGACGTCCTCCGGATCGCATTGCGCGAGCCACAGCCGGTCGCGCCGGGGGAAGCCGAGACCGTTCTCGCGGACG
Organism: Jatrophihabitantaceae bacterium; assembly: GCA_035656335.1. Lineage (GTDB taxonomy): Bacteria > Actinomycetota > Actinomycetes > Mycobacteriales > Jatrophihabitantaceae > DASRSS01. The sequence goes on from DASRSS010000241.1 coordinate 2,913, forward strand.
CGCTGGCCGGCTGGAGTGAGAAGTACCCCGAGGTAACCGTGCAGCCCACCGCGCTGCGCGAGTACCCCACGGCCGGGCTGGTACTGGAATCGACCGAGCAGCACCTGCTCGTGGTGGGACGCAGGCGCCGCAACACGACCGTCTCGGCGCTGCTCGGCTCGGTCAGCCAAGGAGTTCTGCACCACGCGAGCTGTCCCGTCGCCGTCGTGCCGGAGGCAACGGAGCGCCTGCGACTTCAGCGTTGAAGCGCACCCGTCACTCGCGCGCACACGATTGGAGCAGCCAGCCATGACCCTCGTCTGGTTCGTCGTCTGGATCATTGCCGACAACATCGGCACCCGTGAGCCGCTTCTCTTCAGCCCGGTCAACGTCTGGGCCGGCGCGCTGATCCTGGCTGTGGCCCTTGACCTGGGCGCCGCGCACGCCACCGGCAACTCCAGGCGACGGTGAACGGATGGACAGGCGTCTCGCTGCGATCGTGTTCGTGCTCGCGATGACCGCGGTGATCGTCGGCGTCGACGTGCTGTTCCTCAGGTCCCACTTCTGGGCAAGGCTGGCGGTCAACGTAACGATCGTGCTGGTGTTCGCCGCATTCTGGCTGCGCTCCACCAGAAACGTGTGACAGGACGCGGCCGGATCAGCGCGTGTGCCGGCGCAGCGTTGCTGCGCCCAGGGCCAGCGCCGCCAGCGCACAGGCAGCGATGACGACTGCATCGCGCGCGTAGCCGCTGCCCACGCCGGTGTCGCGTTGTACCCGCTGCAGCGCGCTCACCGCGTACGACAGCGGCATGACGTCCGAGGCCCACCGCAACGCGTCGGCCATCTGTGCGCGCGGCCGGAACAGACCGCACAGCAGAAGCTGGGGCAGCACGACCACCGGCATGAACTGCAGCGCTTGGAACTCCGTGCGTGCAAAGGCACTCGCAAACAACCCGAGCGCGGTGCCCAGCAGCGCGTCGAGCACGGCGACGACCAGCAGCCACCAGACGGATCCGGCGATCTCCATGCCCAGCCAGACCGAGACCGCGACAGCCACCGCAACCTCGACAACGGCCAGCAGCGCGAACGCGCCTGCGTAACCGAAGAGGAGTGAGAGCTTGGTGGCAGGCGTCGTCATCAACCGCTCCAGTGTCCCCGACGTGCGTTCGCGCAGCATCGTCACAGAAGTGACGAGGAACATCATCAGGAAGGGGAAGAAGCCGAGCAGCGCAGGCGCGATTCCGCTGAAGAAGGCAGCCGAGTCGAACACATACCGCAGCAACACCATGAGCAGCGCCGGCACCACGATCATCAGAACGACCGTGCGCGGATCCTGTCGTAGCTGAAGCAGCACGCGCCGTGCCGTCGCCATACCCATAGCGATGTTCACGCGGCGTTCTCGATCAACCGCAGGAACGCACGCTCCATCGAATCCGTGCCGGCGCGACACATCAACTCGGCCGGCGTGTCCTGCGCAAGCAATCCGCCGTCGCGCATCAGCAGCAATTCGTCGCAGCGTTCCGCCTCGTCCATCACGTGGCTGGAGACGAGTACAGCGGCACCGCCGGCGGCGAGCCGGTGGAACAGCTGCCAAAGGCTCTCACGCAGCACCGGGTCGAGGCCGACCGTCGGCTCGTCGAGCACGAGCAGACGCGGGTTGCCCAGCATGGCGACAGCGAGGCTTACCCTGCCTCGTTCGCCACCAGAGAGCCTGCCGACCACGCGTGATGCCCGAGCCGGACCAGGTCGACGGCTCCCAGAACGCGGTCCACCTCGTCACCCACCGCCCCGATCGCGGTGGCGAAGTACCGCAGGTTCTGCGTCACGGTCAGGTCGTCGTAGACGGACGCGGCCTGCGGCGCGTACCCGATGCGTCCCCGCAACATCCGATGCCCAGCCGACCTTCCGAAGATCGTCACCCGCCCAGCCGAGACGCGCTGCGTACCGGCCAGTACGCGCATCAGCGTCGTCTTGCCGCAGCCGCTCGGGCCGACGAGACCGGTGACGCGCCCAGCGCCCGCCGTGAAGTCGAGGTCGCGCAGAACCTCGCGTCGGCTGCGCACGACCCCGCAGGTTGTGCACATCGATCGCGGTTTCGGTCGAGGTCATCGCACTGGGATGTCATGCGGCGAGAAGCATGTCAAGTGACAAGTAGCCCGGGCCGGATCTGCGGCGCCATCCCCTGTCGCGCACATCACCGCGTGATGGACCTTCGCCGGACCAGCACGGGACCAAGGTCCGTGGCCGCTCCGTCGAGCCCTGGCCAGACTGGTGATCGACAGCGACCGACGGCGAACAGCCGACCGGCGCGGGCCACAGTCAGGCAGGGACGATGATCATGAGCGAGACGACTTCAGCGCAGCCGCGGAGCGCACCGGCGACCCGGGCCGTGCTCATGCTCGGACTGGCGACGCTCGGGTTCGCACTCAACTTCTGGGCCTGGGCGCTGCTGAGTCCGCTCGGTCCCCGGCTCCGCGAGACGCTGCACCTGACCGCGTTCCAGCAGGCCCTGCTCGTGGCGGTCCCGGTCCTGGTCGGCTCGCTGGGTCGTATCCCGATGGGCGCGCTGACCGACCGATTCGGGGGACGGACGATGTTTCCCGCCGTCTCGTTGATCACGATCGCGCCGGTGCTTTTCCTGGGGCTCGCCGGGCACTCCAGCCTCACCGCGCTGCTCATCGGCGGATTCTTCCTCGGCATCTCGGGGACGTCATTTTCCGTCGGCATGCCGTTCGTGAACGCGTGGTTCCCGCCCGAACGGCGTGGACTGGCGCTCGGCATCTTCGGTGTCGGTATGGGCGGTACGGCAATCAGCGCCCTCACCACGGTCAAGCTCGTCGACGCCCACGGCATGGCGACCCCGTTCGTGATCACCGCCATCGCGCTCGGGGCCTACAGCGTGATCGCGGCCCTGGTGCTGCGGGATGCGCCCGACCGCGTCGCACCTTCCGAGCCGCTGGCGGCGCGGCTGTCCGGTGCTGTGCGCCTGCCGGTGACGTGGCGCGCCTCGGTGCTCTACGCCGTCGGCTTCGGTGGTTACGTCGCCTTCAGCGTGTACCTGCCGACCTACCTGAAGAACGCCTATTCGCTGACACAGACCGACGCGGCTAACAAGATGGCCGGCTTCGTGCTGCTCGCCGTGATCATGCGTCCGCTCGGCGGCTGGCTATCCGACCGACTGCAGCCGGCGCACGTCTTGACCGGGGCGTTCGCGATCGTTGCCCTCACCGCGTTCATCCAATCCAGCACGCCTGCGCTCTCCCCGGTCGCCACCATCGCCTTTCTCGCGATGGCGGCCGCGCTCGGTGGTGCCGCCGGCGCGGTGTTCGCGCTGGTCGCCCAGCAGGCCCCCGCACACGCGGTCGGCTCCGTGACCGGAGTGGTCGGCGCGGCCGGCGGCCTCGGTGGCTTCGTCCCACCGCTGGTCATGGGCTCGGTGTACGGGCATCTGGGCAGCTACGCCGCCGGGCTGTTCGCCCTCGCCGCCGTCGCGCTCGTCGTCCTGCTCCTGTCAGCCACAGGCCGCCGCGCCCGCGCGGCCATCGTGACGGGGTGAGGCAGATGTGTGAGTACTGCGGCTGCCAGAACGTCCCCGGGATCGCGCTGCTGACCGAGGAGCACGACGCAATCCGCGCGGTCGCCCGGGACGTCATCAAGGCCGCTCACGCCGGTGACCGTGCCGGTGCCGTTGCCCGCACCCGACAGCTGCTCGCGCTGCTCGGCCCGCACACCGCCGTCGAGGAGCGGGGACTGTTCCCGGCCATGGCGCACGAGTTTCCCGACCACGTCGCCTCGCTGGAGAGCGATCACCGCTTCATCGAGGGCACGCTCCACGGCATCCTCGACGAACCCACGGCGGATCCGCGCTGGGACGAGCGGCTGATCGGAGCGTGCGCGCGGCTGTTCGATCACATCCTCCGCGAGCAGGACGGGCTGTTCCCGGCGACGCTTGCGGTGCTGACGCCGCAGCAGTGGGACGAACTTGCGGCGACCCGGGCGGCGATCACGGAGCGAGCGGCCACGCACAGCGCGTAGGCGCTCGGCGGCGCCGCCCGGCCCCGCGGCCCGGCTCCTCAGACGGCGCGCCGCGCTCCGACCGGAGCATGCCCGACCCCGGGCAGATCCGTTGCGAGCACGGCCTCGCCGTGCGCGTCCACGACCGCGACTGGACACGTCACCCGCTGGCGGAGCCACTGCGCGACTGCGCCGGGCACGCCGGGTGATCCCCCGGCTCCGAGCACCAGCAGGTCGGCGCCCGCACTGCGCGCAAGCAGCGTCGCGTACACGTCTCCGCCGACGAGTTCGGACAGGACGCATAGACCGCGGTCGCCGCAGGCGTCGCGAGCTGTCTGTGCGGCGTCGCGCAGCGCCCGCTGATCAGCGCTCTTGCTGGCCATGAGAGCGGCTACGCCGGCCGAGGTCGCCGACGGTAACCACTCGGCTTCGCGCCAGGCGCGGACGAGCTGCAGCTCCGCTCCCGAGACGACCGCCTCGGCGACGGCTGCGCGTAGCGCGGCATGGCCCGACGCCGAAGCGGACACGCCCAGCACGACTCTGCCGACCCGGTTTGCGGAGCCGTGGGCCCGCGAATCCGACGCAGCGGCCGGCTGCCGTGTGCGACTTGTTCGGCTCATGGGAGCGCCTCCGATCCGGACCTCGACCAGCACCCCGACGGTCCCAAGGGCCGCGATACGCCACTGGGGCACGAGGGCCGGGACCGGTTGGGCCGTTGGGCCGAGTCCCTGCGGCCGCCCAAGCCATCCGGCCGGCCAAAATCATGGCCTACGCAACTGTTGCACTATGCTTCGATCGTGGACAGTCGGCAGAAAGAGCCCGTGACGGACGAGGCGTCCACCGTCCTCGCCGGTCAGGCCGAGATCGTGGACGCCGTGCTGGCGGCGAACCGGGTGTTCGTCGCGGTCGCCTCCAACGCGCTCGCGAGCAGCACCGCGGACGTGACGCTGCCGCAGTTCCGGGCGCTGGTGTTGCTCGACGCGAACGGCACGATGTCCGTCGCCCAGCTGGCCGAGGCGATGGGAGTGGTGCCGTCGACCGCGACGCGCATGTGCGACCGGCTCGTGGCCAAGAAGCTGATCCGGCGGGAGATCGACCAGAACAACCGGCGCCAGATGCTGCTCTCGCTCCACGCCAAGGGTGAAGAGCTCCTGGCGGAGAGCACGCGGCGGCGCAAGCAGCAGATCTCGCGGCTGCTGCGCGCAATCCCGCCCGCCGAACAGCATCGGCTGGCCGCGTCCTTGCGCGTGCTCGTCGCAGCGGCCGAGCGATGACCCTGATCCCCCGCGGCGCGCTCCGCACCTTCGGCGTTCGGGTCGGCGGCTGGGTACGCCGCCAGTCCTACCTGCCCAAATGGTTGGTGCTCGGCGCCGCCATCGGGGTAATCGCCGGCCTGGGAGCCGTGGCCTTCTACTGGGCCCTGCGGGAGGCGGGCCATCTGCTGCTGGGCGACCTCGGTGGCTATCGCCCGCCGAGGCCCACCGGTGAAGGCGGCGGGGCCGGAACGGGCGGGTTCACCCGGTGGTGGGCGATCCCGCTGGTCGTGGGCGGGGGCGGTCTGCTGTCCGGCCTGCTGGTGTTCCGGCTGGCACCGGAGGCCGAGGGGCACGGCACCGACGCGGCCATCGACGCGGTCCACACCAACCCGCGCAAGATCCGCGCCCGCGCGGTGTTGGTGAAGCTGGTGTCCTCGGCGATCACCATCGGCTCCGGCGGCTCGGGCGGCCGGGAAGGCCCGACGGCTCAGATCTCGGCCGGGTTCGGCTCACTACTCGCGCGCACCCTCGACCTTTCCCCGGAGGACGGCCGGGTGGCGGTGTCCGTCGGAATCGGCTCGGGCATCGGCGCGATCTTCGGCGCCCCGCTGGGCGGCGCCGTGCTCGCCGCCGACATCGTCTACCAGGACGACTTCGAGTCCGAGGCGCTCGTACCGGGACTGGTCGCCTCCATCATCGCGTACACCGTCTTCGGTCTCACCGAAGGCTTCAAGCCGTTGTTCGGCTACGCCGCTCCCGGCTACCAGTTCCACCAGCCGGTGCAGCTGGTGTGGTTCGCCGTGATCGGCGTGCTGGCAGGCCTGGTCGGCCTTGCCTACAACAGCGTCTTCTACGGGACGGTCCGGCTGTCCAACCGCCTGCCCGGGCACCGCGCCGTGAAGCCGGCTCTCGGCGGACTGCTGGTGGGCCTGCTGGGACTGGCCGTCCCCGAAGCGCTCGGCACCGGCTACGGCTGGGTGCAGCACGCGCTGGACCGGCCGCAGCTGCTGCACCTGTCGATCTGGATAGTGCTGGCGTTGCCGCTGGCGAAGATCGTCGCGACGTCGCTGTCGATCGGGACGGGAGGCTCCGGCGGGATTTTCGGCCCCGGCATGGTCATCGGCGCGTTCGTCGGGGCGGCCGTGTGGCGCGTGCTCGAGCCGTTAGCGCCGGGCATCCCGCACAGCCCCGCGCCGTTCGTCATCGTCGGCATGATGGCCTGCTTCGGCAGCATCGCCCGAGCGCCGCTGGCGATGATGTTGATGGTCGCGGAGATGACCGGCAGCCTGACGATCCTCGCGCCGGCAATGGTGGCCGTCGGGCTGGCCTATCTGATCGTGCGCCGGGCCGGCCGGACGATCTACGTCAGCCAACTGCGCAACCGCGAGGAGGCTCAGGCCGCCCGGCTGCGGCTCGGACTGCCGCTGCTCGCACGCGTCCCGGTAGGCGAGGCCATGGTCACGCCGCGGCTGGTGCTCGACGCCGACACCCCGTTGGCGGACGCGGCCGTCGCGCTCGAGCGGGCCAAGGTTCCCGGCGCGCCGGTCACCGACCGGGACGGCCGCTTCGTCGGCATCGCCGCGGCCACATCCGTCGCGTCCCGCCTGGAAGCAGGGCATGACCAACCCGTCGCCTCGGTTGCCGATCCCACCGCGCCGACGCTGACCAGCTCCGCGACCCTCGACCAGGTCGTCGACGCACTGCCACAGGGTCAGCCGTGGTTGCCGGTCCTGGACGACGAACGACGGGTCCACGGCATCATCGCGTTCAGCGACGTCGTGCGCGGGTACCGGCGAGCGGTGCGCGCCGACGCGTCCCGGCTGGCCCGCGTCGCCTCGAACGCGAGCATCTACGAGCACCGGATCGCGCCGGACGCACCCGCCGTCGGCGCGACGATCGCGGACGCCGGGCTGCCGGACGGCACCATCGTGGTCTCCGTGTTGCGCGGCGACACGGTGCACTACGACGTCGGGCACCTGGTCCTTCAACCCGAGGACGTGCTGACCGTGCTGGCGCGTCCACAGACCGACGATGCGATCACCGAGCTGCTCGGCGGGGCGAGGGCCGGCGGCGCCTGAAGCCGGCCGCAGCGTGCGTTTCGGTTCGACTTTGCTGGGTAGACCGTGCGAGCCACCCGTGAGTGGACCAGCCGCCAGGAAGGGAATCGCATGCCCAGCACGCACGGCCAGCACGAGGGTCCGACCGCGGATACGGACGTCACCGCCGTCGAGCTGACCCGGATCATGCTGCGACCCGTCGCCTCGCCGATCCCGGTCGGGTTCCTGGCGCTCGCGATCGGGACGTTCACCCTGGCCGGCCTGCAGCTGCGCTGGATCGCGCCAGGGCAGGGCCACGTCATCGGCCTGTGCCTGTTCGCGCTCGTCGCTCCCCTGCAGCTCGTCAGCTTCGTGATGGCCTTCCTCGGACGCGACAGCGCGATCGCCTCCGGCATGGGTGTGCTGTTCGGGACGTGGCTGACCACCGGCCTGGTGCTGGTGTTCTCCAGCCCGGGATCGATCAGCGGCGGCCTGGGCCTGCTGCTCATCGCGTCCGCCGCGGCGCTGTTGGTACCGGTCCTGGTCGGGCTTGCCGGCAGACCGTTGGTGAGCGCAGTTCTGCTCGTGGCCGCGGTGCGTTTCGGCCTGTCCGGCGCGTACGAGCTCGGCGCGGGAACCGGTTGGCGCGACGCCTCCGCCGTGGTCGGGCTCGTGCTGGCGGCGCTGGCCTGGTACGCCGCGTGCGCCTTCGAGGCCGAGGCGGCGCAGCACCGGCCCATCCTGCCGACGTTCCGGACGGGCCCGCGGTCGAGCCCGGTGCCCGGAGCCAGCCCCGTCCCGTCTCCCCGCGTGCTGCGCGAGGCGGGCGTCCGCGAGCAGCTCTGAACGGGTTACGGGCGCGTTAGGTCGCCGATAGGATCATGGCCCATCCGGGAAGTCTGGCCCGGTGAGTAGCTCCGAACACCGGGACGGCAGCGTCGCGACGGACGAGCCGGTGTCCGGCCACCTCGCGGCCGTCCGGCTCGCCGACCTCGCCGCCGAGTTCGCGGCCGCTCCCCCGACCGACGTCACGCTGCAGCACGCGCTCGAGTACGCCGTCGACATCGTGCCCGGTTGCGAGCAGGCCGGCGTCTCGCTGCAGCTCAAGGGTGCCAACCTCTCCACGCCGGCCAGCGTCGGACCGCTCGCGGCCGCGTGCGACGAGCTGCAGCAGAAGCTCGGCGAGGGGCCGTGCATCACCTCGCTGCAGACGCAGTCCCTGGTCCGCGTCGACGACATGACCGCCGAGACCAGCTGGCCACGCTTCGCAAAGGCCGCCTCCGAACTCGGCCTGCGCAGCCTGCTCGCCTGCCAGCTGGCGACCGCCCGCGACCGGCTCGGCGCGCTGAACCTCTACTCGACGCAGCCCAACGCGTTCGACGAGAACTCCGAGATCCTCGCGCAGGCTTACGCCACGCACGTGGGTGTCGCGCTGGCGTCCGCCGAGCGCGAGGCCAACCTGCGCCAGGCGCTGGCCAGCCGCGAGGCGATCGGTCAGGCAATCGGCATCCTCATCGAGCGGCACAAGCTGACCGCCAGCCAGGCGTTCGACCTGATGGTGCACATCTCGCAACGCACCCACGTCCGGTTGCGCGAGATCGCCGAGGAACTCGTCCGGACGGGAATCCTGCCCGGCGGCTAGTGCGGCGCGCGGCTGTGTGGTGCGCGCTCGTCGGCGCAGGTCTCGACAACGAGTAGCACCTCGTCCAGGCCGAGTTCGCGCAGCTCGCGCATGACCTCCGGGCCGGCACCGGTGATGATCGACGTCCCGCGCCGCGCCAGCATGCGGTAGTGGGTGCGCTCCAGCAGCGCGATCAACGGCGTGCTCAGTCGGCGGACGCCCGCCACGCTGATGCGCAGGAACCGGCGGCCGGCGGCGTAGTGCTCCTCCAGCAGCCGCTCGAGCGCGGCGACGCCGCCGGAGTCGAGGTCCCCGCTGACGCGGACCGTGGCCCGGGTCCGGTCCGCGAACGCGGTGTGGACACCGTGGTCCGTCTCGGGCTCTGCTGTCGTGTCGGACGGAAGCGAGGCCAGCGTCATGGTGCGAACTCCTGCGATCACGACGTCGGACTCCGAGCACCGCCTGTGGTCCAGGTCGGCTGCCGGAGTGTCGTGCGGAATTCGTACCCGCGCTGAGAGTTGGCTAAACCTCAGCGCTGCAATCCGCGGTCCAACAGCAGGTCCAGAAAGGGAAGCAGCCGGCGTTCGGATTCCGTCAGTCCCGCCAGCCGGGCCGGCCGCCGGGACGCGAGGTCCGCGGCGAACGTCCCGGCCAGGTAGGAGTCGATCAGCTGCGGGTGCACGTAGTGGGCGCGCGCCACCGCCCGCGTGTTGCCGAGCGCGTCCGCCGCCGCGTCGACCGCCGCGACCACGTCCCGCTCGCGATCGGACGTGTCCGCGGGGCGGGCCCGCAGCGTCTCGAACGCGACCAGCGTCCCGCGCCAGGTGCGGAAGTCCTTCGCTGTCACGCTGGAATCGGTCAGCGCGGCGAGCCGGG
>DASRSS010000242.1:0-19113 GCA_035656335.1 Jatrophihabitantaceae bacterium
GTGGTCAGGGTGCTTCCACGTGTGCGTGCGGGCGGCGAGATAACCGGCGGCCCGTGCCGCGATGCCGTGCATCTCGTTCGCGTACGCGCCGGTGGCCGACGGCACGTGGCGCGGCGAACCGTCCGGGTCGGTGCCGTCGACGGTGTCGCCGTAGTACGCCTTGATCGCGGTCTTGACCTGGTCCAGGTTCTGGATCTGGTCGGCGCGCGTGGGCTGTGTCGGCGGGGCGGGTACGGCCTGCGCCTGCCCGTGGTGCGAGTGGTGGCCGTGCGCCATCGCGACGCCGGGGACCGCAAGCGCCAAGGTGGCGGCTGCGGTCGCGCCGGCGATCGCGACGGTGCGTGCGGCGGGTCTGAGCGAGAGCTTCACGGCGGCCTCCGGAGCGTGTGGGGGAATTCCCACACCCTGGCAGAAGTGCCGCGATCAGGCTAGATGCCCGATTGACCCGGTTCAGGCCGGGACGGACGCCACGCCCCGCGGCAGGAACCGCGAGCCGGTGACCCGCTCGGCGACCCCGGTCCGGTCCAGGTACGGCGTGATCCCGCCGAGGTGGAACGGCCAGCCGGCGCCGAGCAGCATGCACAGGTCGATGTCCTCGGCCGCGGCCACCACGCCCTCGTCCAGCATCCGGCGCACCTCGTCCGCGAGCGCGGCCAGCGCCCGCTCGCGCACCTGCTCGGCCGTCGACGGCTGGTCGCCCAGCACGAACAGCTCGGCGACCTCGGGATCGACGTGCTGGCCGGACTCGTCCCACACGTAGATGCCGGTCTTGCCGGCCTCGACCAGCCGGCGCGAGTTCTCGCTGACCCGGAACCGGTCCGGGAACGCGGCGGCCATCGTCTCGGACACGTGCAGCGCAACCGCGGGCCCGACCAGGGCGAGCAGCACGAACGGGCTCATCGGCAGCCCGAGCGGTGCCAGCGCGGAATCGGCCACCTCGATCGGGGTGCCCTCGTCCACGGTCATGGTGATCTCGCCGAGGAAGCGGGTCAGCAGCCGGTTCACCACGAACGCGGGCGCATCCTTCACCAGCACGCACGACTTGCCCAGCTTCTTGCCTGTCGCGAACGCGGTCGCCAGCGACGCGTCGTCGGTCTTGTCAGCGCGGACGATCTCCAGCAGCGGCAGCACCGCGACCGGGTTGAAGAAGTGGAACCCGACGACCCGCTCGGGATGCTGCAGGTCGGCGGCCATCTCGGTCACCGACAGCGACGACGTGTTCGTCAGCAGCACGCACTCGGGGGAGACGTGCTCCTCCAGCTCGGCGAACACCGCCTTCTTGATCTTGATCTCCTCGAACACCGCCTCGATGACCAGGTCCGCGTCGTTGAACGCGTCCTTGGTCAGCGAACCGGTGACGAGCGCCTTGAGGCGGTTCGCCTTGTCCGGCTTGATGCGGCCCTTGGCCAGCTGCTGGTCCAGCTCGTTGTGCACGTACGCGACGCCCTTGTCCAGCCGCTCCTGGTCGAGGTCGGTCATCACGACCGGCACCTCGAGCTTGCGCGCGAACAGCAGCGCAAGCTGGCTGGCCATCAGCCCGGCGCCGACGACGCCTACCTTGGTGACCTTGCGCGCCAGCGACTTGTCCGGCGCACCGGCCGGTCGCTTGGCCCGCTTGTTGACCAGGTCGAACGAGTAGAGGCTGCTGCGCAGCTCGTCGCTCATCAGCAGGTCGGCCAGGGCTTCGTCCTCGGCCGCGGTGCCGTCGGCGAACGGCGTCGTGCGGGACGCGCCGATCAGCTCCAGTGCGCGGTACGCGGCCGGGGCGGCGCCGTGGATCTTGCCGTCGGCGAAGGCCTTGCCGCGGGCGAGCGGGCCGTCCCAGTCGTCGCCCGCGTGGTCCGTCCGGGGAACGGCGACCTCGCCGGTGACGACATTCGCGGCCCAGGCCAGCGACTGCGCGAGGAAGTCAGCGTTGTCCAGCAGCGCGTCCGCGATGCCGAGCTCGCCGGCCTGCTTCGGGTTGAGCATCTTGTTCTGGTTCAGCGCGTTCTCGACGATCACCTTGACCGCCGCGTCCGGGCCGACCAGCGGCGGCAGCAGCTGCGTGCCGCCCCACGCCGGGACGAGGCCGAGGAACACCTCGGGGAATGCGATCGGACCGGCCTGCGCGGCGAGCGTGCGGTAGTGGCAGTGCAGCGCGAGCTCGAGCCCGCCGCCCATCGTCGCGCCGTTGACGAACGCGAACGTCGGGACGTCGCTGTTCTTCAACCGCCCGAAGACGCGGTGCCCGAGCCGTCCCATCTCGAGCGCCTGCTCACGGGTGGCGAGCTGGCCGACACCGCCGAGATCGGCGCCCACCGCGAAGATGAACGGCTTGCCGGTGACGGCGATCGCGGCGACCTTCGGCGCGTGCGCGGCGATCTCGTCCAGCGCCGCGTCCAGGGCGGCGAGGCCGCCGGGGCCGAAGGTGTTCGGCCGGGTGTGGTCGTGGCCGTTGTCGAGCGTGATCAGCGCGAACTCGCCGGGCAGACCCGGCACCTCGACGTAACGGACCAGCGCCTTGGTGACGACCTCGTCGGCGTAGCTGATGTCGGCGCTACTCTGCCCATGGCTCTTCGCGCGAGGGCTCATCGCGACGCTCGCTCCGCTCCTCGCTCGTTCCTCGCTGCGATGCTCGCTCACTTGCTGCTCCCGGTGTAGTGGGGGTTCTCCCAGATGACGGATCCGCCCTGGCCGAGGCCGACGCACATGGCGGTCAGGCCGTAGCGGACCTCGGGGTGGTCGGCGAACTGACGCGCGAGCTGGACCATCAGCCGCACGCCGGAGGACGCGAGCGGGTGGCCGGTCGCGATCGCGCCACCGTAGGGGTTGACGCGCGGGTCGTCGTCGGCGATGCCGAAGTGTTCCAGGAAGCTGAGCACCTGCACGGCGAACGCCTCGTTCAGCTCGAACAGGCCGATGTCGTCGATCGTCAAACCGGTGCGCTGCAGCGCCTTCTCGGTGGACGGGATCGGCCCGATGCCCATCACGGACGGGTCGACGCCGGCGAACGCGTAGCCGACCAGGCGCATCTTGACCGGCAGGCCGAGGGCGGTGGCGACCGCCTCGTCGGCGAGGATGCACGCGGTCGCGCCGTCGTTGAGGCCGGCGGCGTTGCCCGCGGTCACCCGGCCGTGCGGGCGGAACGGGGTCTTCAGCGTGGCGAGGTCCTCGACCGTGGTGCCAGGGCGCGGCGGCTCGTCCTTGGTCGCCAGGCCCCAGCCGTGCTCGCCGCTGCGGGTCGCCACGGGGACCAGATCCGGCTCGATCTTGCCGTCGGCGTAGGCCTTGGCGAGCTTGGCCTGGCTGGCCGCGGCGAACGCGTCCGAGCGCTCCTTGGTCAGCTGCGGGAACCGGTCGTGGAGGTTCTCCGCGGTCATGCCCATGTTCAGCGCGGACACGTCTACCAGCTTCTCGGCGACGAACCGCGGGTTCGGGTCCGCGCCCTCGCCCATCGGGTGCCGGCCCATGTGCTCGACGCCGCCCGCGATCGCGATGTCGTACGCGCCGAACGCGATCCCGCCGGCCATGGCGGTGACCGCGGTCATGGCGCCGGCGCACATCCGGTCGATCGAGTAGCCGGGCACCGACTGCGGCAGCCCGGACAGGATGCTCGCGATCCGGCCCAGCGTCAGGCCCTGGTCGCCGATCTGGGTGGTGGCCGCGATGGCGACCTCGTCCACCTTCTCCGGCGGCAGCTCCGGGTGCCGGCGCAGCAGCTCGCGGATCACCGCGACGATCAGGTCGTCCGCGCGCGTCTCGGCGTAGATGCCCTTGGGGCCGGCCTTCCCGAACGGGGTGCGGGCCCCGTCGACGAAGACGACTGATCGGTTCGCACGCTCGCGCGCGCTCTCGGGTGCGGACACGCCTGACTCCTCGAAGCTGCTCGTCCGGTGTTGTTACCGGCGAGTAACTTCACTCTACAACGCGGCGGTGAGCGCCGGCGCGGTGAGTTCGATCTGCCAGGGCCGCGCGCCGAGCTCGGCCAGCCGCTCGCGCACCGCGGTTTCGTCCACCGGTTGTGGCGGCGACCAGCACAGCCGGCGGATCACGTCCGAGGCGAGCAGGTTCTGCGCCAGGACGGAGTGCGCCTCGGCCAGCTGGTTCACCGCCTCGCGGCAGCCGGCGAGCCGTGCGGCGGCCTCCGGATCCCGGTCGCGCCAGCGGGACGCGGGCGGGATGCCGTCGCCGGAGCCACCGGTGATCGGGGGCAGCTCGCTGTCGGGCAGGGCACGGGCGCGTTCGATCGCGCCGAACCAGCGGCTCAGCTGGCGGCGCTGGCGCGGGCCGCCGAACACCGACAGCGCGGCCAGCTCGCCGGGGCGCTTGGGCAGCACCCGGGCGGCCTCGATCAGCGCGGCGTCCGGCAGCAGCCGGCCGGGGGCGACGTCGCGCTGGGCGGCGTACGAGTCGCGGGCCTGCCACAGCTCGCGCACCACGGCCAGCTGGCGCGGGTTGCGCAGCTTGTGGATGCCGGACGTGCGGCGCCACGGATCCGCGCGCGGCGCGGGAGCCGGGGCGAGGCGCACCGCCTCGAACTCCTGCCGCGCCCACTCTGTCTTGCCGGCCTCGGCCAACAATCCGGCCAGCACCTCGCGCAGCTCGGCCAGCAACTCGACGTCCAGCGCGGCGTAGACGAGCCAGTCGTGCGGCAGCGGGCGGGTCGACCAATCGGCGGCGGAGTGCCCCTTCTCCAGCCGCACGCCCAGGTGCTGCTCGACCATGGTGCCGAGCGCGACCCGTTCGACGCCGAGCAGCCGGCCGGCCAGCTCGGTGTCGAACAGCGAGGATGGATACATGCCCACCTCGGACAGGCACGGCAGGTCCTGGCTGGCGGCGTGCAGGATCCACTCCGCGTCCGCGAGGGCGGCGCCCAGCTGGGACAGCCCCGGCAGCGCGATCGGGTCGATCAGCGCGGTTCCGGCGCCGGCGCGGCGCAGCTGTACGAGGTAGGCGCGCTGGCTGTACCGGTAGCCGGACGCGCGCTCGGCGTCCACCGCGACCGGACCGGTGCCCGCCGCCATCGCCGCGATCAGCTCGGTCAGCTGCTCGCTGCTCTCGATCGGCTCGGGGACGCCGTCCGCGGGCTCGGCCAGCAGGGGAAGGAGTTCGGGCTCGGCGGCGCTGGTGGCCGCGCCGTCGGTCGGCTCGTCGCTGTGCACGTCCGCGTCAGGCCGGCGACAGGACGGTGACGCCCTCGGGCGGCAGGCCGGCCGCGGTGCAGAGCAGGTCGACGAACGCGCGCAGGTGCGGGCCCAGGTCAGGGGTGTCGGCGGTCCAGGACGCGCGCAGCTCGAGCTCCACAGTCGTGCGCGGGCCGTGGATGTCGCCGAACCGGGTGGACGTCGTCTGGGTGACCGTCCCGCCGGCCGCGCGGTAGGCGGCGGCGCGCTCGTGCAGGGCGTCGGTCAGCCAGCTCCAGCCGACGGCGGGCAGCATCGGGTCGACGCCGATCTGCGAGTCCATCTCCGCGGACACGAACGCGACCAGCCGCAGCACGCCGTCCCAGGCCTCCTGGCCGTCCGGGTCGTGCAGCAGCACCAGCCGCCCGGTGGCCGGCTCGCCGCCGTCCGGGCCGCGCACCTCGGCGGCGATCGCGTAGCTGTACGGCGCCAGCCGCTGCGGCGGGCGTAGCGGCTCGACATGCACCTCCGGGCGGGCCTTGGCGGAGGTCAGGCTCGCCACCGCGGCGCGGAAGATCTCCGGCCGCGGCGCGTCGTCCTCGACGGTGGGTGCAGCGTCCGCCTGGCTCGGCGGTGGCACGTTGGTCATGGTCACGCCGCGTGCCGCTCCGCGGTTCGCGGCGCGGCAGCCGGTTCCGGCGTGCGGCCCAGCAGGATGGCCGTCCCGCACTCGGTGCACAGCCACTCCGGGCAGTCCAGCCCGTGGTCGTCGGCACACGGCGGCTGCTCGAACAGGCGAGGACGCGCGCAGGTGGGGCACTGCAGAATCGGCTCGGACAGCTCGGCGGGCATCGCACCTCTCCCTACGCACGCATCGACCGTGTGGTGTGTCGTGAACAAAGCTCGCACGCCGGTACGACAATTCGCCGCAGGCGCGCCGCAAACCGTGCTGAAGGCGACCGGAAGAGCGCCGTGAGCACGTGCGAAGATCCCTGCGATGCCTGCAACCACCGCCGCCGATTCCCTGCTCGTCCGCGCCGCGACCGGACGGCCCGGCCCGCACCCGCCGGTCTGGTTCATGCGCCAGGCCGGGCGCTCGCTTCCGGAGTACCGCGCGCTGCGTGCCGACACGCCGATGCTGGAGGCCTGCCGCGACCCGGAGATGATCACCGAGATCACGTTGCAGCCGGTGCGCCGGCACGGGGTCGACGCCGCGATCTTCTTCTCCGACATCGTGGTGCCGCTGGTCGCGCTCGGCGTCGGGATCGATCTCGTCCCCGGTGTGGGGCCGGTGATCGAGCGTCCCATTCGGGATGCCGCCGGTCTGGACGTGCTGCGCCCGCTGGACGCGTCCGACGTGCCGTACGTGACCGAGGCCGTGCGCTCGCTCGTCGGCACGCTGGGCGGCACGCCGCTGATCGGGTTCGCGGGCGCGCCGTACACGCTGGCCAGCTACCTGATCGAGGGCGGCCCGTCCCGCGACCACGCCCGGACCAAGGCGATGATGCACGGCCAGCCCGAGCTGTGGCACGAGCTGCTCGGGCGGCTGGCCGTGATCGCGCGCGAGTTCCTGCGCGTTCAGATCGCCGCCGGGGCGAGCGCGGTGCAGCTGTTCGACTCGTGGGCCGGTTCGCTCGCGAGCACCGACTACGAGCGGTACGTGCTGCCGCACAGCCGGGCGGTACTCGAGCCGCTCGCGGACACCGGGGTGCCGCGGATCCACTTCGGCGTCGGCACCGGCGAGTTCCTCGGCCTGATGCGCGCGGCGGGAGCGGACGTCGTCGGCGTCGACTGGCGGATCGGGCTGGACGAGGCCGCGCGGCGCATCGGCCCGGGCGCGGTCGTGCAGGGCAACCTCGATCCGGCGCTGCTGCTGGCGGACTGGCCGGTGATCGAGCGCGAGGTGCGCCGGATCGTGGCCGAGGGCCGCGCCGCTGCCGGCCACATCTTCAATCTGGGCCACGGCGTACTGCCCGACACCGACCCGGGCGTCCTCACCCGCGTCGTCGAGCTCGTCCACTCGCTCTGACTCGCCGCAGGATGTATCGATCCCTGCCCTGAGATGTATGCTTCTGACGGGAGATTGATACATCGCGCGTCGAGGTGAAGCATGGCGACCACGCAGATCAACCTGGACGACGACTCGCTCGCCGAGGCCGCGAGCGTCCTGGGTACCAAGACCAAGGTCGACACCGTCAACTCGGCACTGCGCGCCGTCGTACGTCAGGACCGGCAGCGCAGGATGATCGAACGCGCTGCCTCGGACGGGAGGTATGCCGAGCTGCCCGCCGGTGACGACGCGTGGCGGTAACGGGATATCTGCTCGACAAGTCCGTCTTGGCGCGGGTGGACAAGCCCGCCGTCTCCGCCGCACTGCAGCCGTTTCTGGGCCGGCTGGCCACGTGCAGCACGGTACTGCTGGAAGTCGGCTGGTCCGCGACCAGCAGCGCGCATTACCGGCAGATGATGGACGACCTCGGCTGGTACGAGCTGCTCGACATCGACCAGCCCGTGCTGGATCTGGCCACGCGGTTGCAGCGTGACCTCGTCGCCCGCGGACATCATCGAGGACCCGGCGTGGCCGACCTGATCCTGGCCGCGACCGCGATCACGCACGGTGCGACGCTGCTGCACTACGACCACGACTTCGATGTGATCGCCGAGGTAGCCGACCGGTTCTCGCACCGCTGGATAGTCCCGCGGGGAACCGCGGATTGACGATGCACGACGATGGTGCGATGCGCATCGTGGTCATCGGCGGCGGGATCTCCGGGCTCGCCGCGGCGTGGACGCTGGCCGGACGCCTGCCGGGCGCCGAGGTGATCGTCCTGGAGGGCGCGCCGCAGGTCGGCGGCAAGCTGCAGGCAGCCGACGTGGCCGGGATCCGCGTCGACGTCGGCGCCGAGGCGCTGCTGGCGCGCCGTCCCGAGGGCATCGGCCTGATCTCCGAACTCGGCCTGGACGATCAGATGATCGCGCCGCTGACCACGTCCGCCCGGGTGCGCGCCGGCGGCGTGCTGCACCCGCTGCCCGCGCGCACGATGATGGGGATTCCCGCCGACCTGGACGCGGCCCGCGCGTCGGGGGTGTTCGGCGAGGCGACGCTCGCTCGGATCGCGGCCGAACCGGATGCCGAGCCGCTGCCGCCGCTGTCGTCCGACGTCGCGGTGGGATCGCTGGTGCGCGCGCGCCTCGGCGACGAGGTGGCCGACCGACTGGTCGAGCCGCTGCTCGGCGGCGTCTACGCCGGGCGCTCCGACGCGCTGTCGCTGCACGCGACCATCCCGGCGCTGTTCGCACGGCTCACCGAGCACGGCGGCTCCCTGATCCGCGCCGCGCAGACGCTCGTCCCGCCCGCTTTCCCCACGGCGCGACCAGATTCCGGCCCCGAATCCGGTCGCACCGTGGGGGGAGCGGTGTTCGCGTCGCTGCGCGGCGGCCTGGGCCGGCTGCCGCTGGCGCTGGCCGAGTCCGGCCGGTTCACCGTCCGCACCGGCACGACCGTGCGTGAGCTGACCCGCACGGCCACCGGCCTCCGCCTGGTCACCGGGCCGGTGCCGGAGCCGGAGGTGATCGATGCGGACGCGGTCGTCGTGGCCTCCCCCGCGACGAAGGCAGCGCGGCTGCTGCGCACCGTGGCGCCGGCCGCGGCCGGCGAGCTGGCCGGTATCGAGTACGCCAGCATGGTGATCGCGACGTTCGCGTTCCGCGGCGTGGACCTGCCCGACGGCAGCGGCCTGCTGGTCAGCGCGCGCGAGGGCCTCGCCGTCAAGGGCGTCACGATCTCGTCGCACAAGTGGCCACTGGAGACCAGTGGGGGCGTAGCCGGCGCGGGAGACCTCACCGTGCTGCGCGCGTCGATCGGACGCGCCGGCGAGGCGCAGGAGCTGCAGCGCGACGACGACGACCTGCTGGCGCTCGCCCGTCGGGACCTGCGCTCGCTGCTGGGGCTGACCGCCGAACCGGTCGACGCGCTGCTCACCCGGTGGGGCGGTGGCCTGCCGCAGTACGCGGTCGGGCACGTGGAGCGGGTGGCCCGCATCCAGGCCGCCGTCCAGGCGGTACCGGGTCTGGCGGTGTGCGGCGCGGCGTACGACGGCGTCGGCATCCCGGCGTGCATCGCGTCCGCGCAGCGTGCCGCAGACCACGTGGCGAACGCGCTGAGCGTGCGAGGACAATGACCTCATGGTCAGCAAGGCACGCGAACTCAACGACGTCATCCGCTACACGCTGTGGTCGGTCTTCAAGATCGAGCGCCCGATCGGCGACGGCGTGGACCGCGAAGCGCTCGGCACCGAGGTCCAGGAGCTGTTCGACCAGCTCGCCGCCAAGGACGTCACGATCCGCGGTACCTACGACGTCAGCGCGTTGCGGGCCGACGCGGACCTGATGATCTGGTGGCACTCGTCCACCGCCGAGGCGCTGCAGGACGCGTTCAGCCGGTTCCGCCGCACGCGGCTGGGCGCGCACCTCGTGCCGACCTGGTCGAACATGGCGCTGCACCGGCCCGCCGAGTTCAACAAGAGCCACCTGCCGGAGTTCCTCGCCGAGCCGGACAAGGAGTACCGGTACGTCGCGGTGTACCCGTTCGTGCGCTCCTACGACTGGTACCTGCTGCCGGAGACCGAGCGCCGCGCGCTGTTGGCCGAGCACGGGCAGATGGCGCGCGAGTATCCGGACGTGCGCGCGAACACCGTCCCGGCATTCGCGCTCGGCGACTACGAGTGGGTGCTGGCCTTCGAGGCCGACAACCTGGACCGGATCGTCGACCTGATGCGCCACCTGCGCGGGTCCGAGACGCGACGCCACGTGCGCCTGGAGATCCCGTTCCACACCGGCACCCGGCGCAGCATCAACGAGATCGTCGCCGCGCTGCCGTAACCGCCGGGGGTCAGTCGTCGCGCGTCGACGGCACGAACCGGCGCGCGACCGACTCGGTCTCGCTCGGCCCGGTGTCCCACTGCGCGATCCACGGGCCGGTGCCCTCGCTGGGGTCGAGCACGCCGGCCTCCAGCCATGTGTGCCGCCCCTCCAGCACCTGGTCGGCGAGCCGGACGTCCGCGGCGTCGGTGTTGTGCCACAGCGCCGCGAACAGCGCGTCGATCCGCAGCCGCGCCTGGCGCGCGAACGCGTCGGCTAGCTGGACGGCCGACTCGGCGTTCGGGTCGCGGTCCGCGCGCATCATCTCAGCGCGCACGCACGACGCGGAGATCGCGAACAGCTCGGCGCCGATGTCCACGACGCGGCCGAGGAATCCCTGCCGCTTCTCCAGCGCCGCCTGCCAGCGGGCCATGCCGTAGAAGGTCGAGCGGGCCAGCTTGCGTGCGGCGCGCTCGACGTAGCGCAGGTGCGGTGCGAGGGTCCCGAACTCGGCGTAGGACGACGGGCGCTGGCCGGGCCCTGTCGCCAGCTGCGGCAGCCACGTGGCGTAGAAGCTGCTGGCCTGGACGGCGGCCTTGGCCTTGCTGGTCAGGTCGGCCTCCGGGTCGGCGAGGGCGCCGGCCGCGGTCAGGTGCGCGTCGACGGCCTCGCGCGCGATCATCAGCCGCATGATCTCACTCGACCCCTCGAAGATCCGGTTGATGCGCAGGTCGCGCATCAACTGTTCGGCGGGGACGGCGCGTTCGCCGCGCGCGGCCAGCGAGTCGGCCGTCTCGTAGCCGCGGCCGCCGCGGATCTGGATCAGCTCGTCCACGACGCGGCAGGCCATCTCGCTGGCCCACAGCCTGGCGACGGCGGCCTCGATGCGGATGTCCTTGCGGCCCTCGTCGGCCAGGTGCCCGGACAGGTCGAGCACGGCCTCCATCGCGAACGTGGTCGCGGCCATGAACGCGATCTTCCCGGCGACCGCCTCGTGCCGGCCGACCGGCTTGCCCCACTGGACGCGCTCGGCGGACCACTCGCGGGCGATCTTCACGCTCCACTTGCTCGCGGCCACGCACATCGCCGGCAGCGACAGCCGCCCGGTGTTGAGCGTCGCCAGCGCGACCCGCAGCCCGTCACCCTCCTTGCCGATCATGTTCTCGGCGGGCACGCGTACCTGGTGGAAGCGGGTGACGCCGTTCTCGATGCCGCGCAGTCCCATGAACTGGTTGCGGTGCTCGACGGTGATGCCGGGGGAGTCGGCCTCGACGACGAACGCGGAGACCCCGCCCTTCTCTCCGTCATGCTCGGGGACGCGCGCCATCACGACGAGCAGTTCGGCGACGACGCCGTTGGTCGTCCACAGCTTGGTGCCGTCGATCAGGTACGCGCCGTCACCGGTCGGTGTCGCGGTCGTGCGCAGCCGCGCCGGGTCGGAGCCGACGTCCGGCTCGGTGAGCAGGAACGCGCTGACGGCGCCGCGGGCGCACCGCGGCAGGAAGGCGGCCTTCTGCTCGGAGGTGCCGGCCAGCTTGAGCGGTTCGGGCACGCCGATCGACTGGTGCGCCGACAGCAGCGCGCCGAGGCTGCCGTGCACCGAGCCCACGATGCCCAGGGCGCGTCCGTAGGTGACCTGCGACAGGCCGAGGCCGCCGTACTCGATCGGGATCTTGATGCCGAAGCAGCCCAGCTCGGCCAACCCCTTGACGTACTCGTCGGGGATCCGCGCCTCACGCTCGATCAGTCCGCTGTCCATTGTCGCGCAGTAGTCGCGCAGCTGCGCGAGGAACGCCGCGCCGCGTTCGCGGTCGGCGCTCTCGGCCTTCGGGTGCGGGTGGATCAGCTCCAGCGGAAAGCGGCCGAGGAACAGCTCCTTGCAGAACGACGGCTTCGTCCAGCCGGACTCGCGGGCCTCCTCGGCCATCGCCCGGGCCTGCTGCTCGGTCACGTGCGTCGAAGTGGAGGTCGAGGTGGACATGCGCGGCATCCCCTTTCCGCATCGAGGCGTCCGCTCGTCCTACCCGCAAGTAGCCTCCGGCCAAACCCCGGTCAGAACGCGGCCGCCTCGCCCACCACCCGCTCGCCCAGGACCTCCAGTCGGCTCATCGACGCGACGTCGGGGACGCTGCCGTGCACGTGCTGGACGCCCAGCTTCGCGAGCCGCTGCAGCTCGCCGAGCAGGTCGTCGACCTTCTCGCCCTGCGCGCCGGGATCGAGCGGCATCATCACCGTCTTCTCGATCTCGCCGTAGTCGCGGCCGACGTCCGCGCAGTGCTGGCGCAGCACGTCCAGCTTGCGCTCCAGGTCGGGGGAGTTGAACAGGTTGCACGCCTGCGCGTACTGGGCGACCAGGCGCAGCGTCTTGCGCTCTCCCGCGCCGCCGATGAGGATCGGCGGGTGCGGACGCTGCAGCGACTGCGGCACGTTCAGCGTGCGCTTCAACGCGTAGTGCTTGCCGCGGTACGGGCCCTCGTCGTCGCTCCACATCTGCAGGCAGATCTGCAGCGCCTCCTCGAGCCGCTCGAAGCGTTCGGCCGTGGGCGGGAACGGCAGGCCGAGACCGTGCGACTCCTCGTCGTTCCACGCGGCGCCGATGCCCAGCCACGCCCGGCCGCCGGAGAGCACGTCCAGCGTCGTGACGGCCTTGGCGAGCAGGCCGGGCTCGCGGTACACGACCGCGGTCACCCAGGCGAGCAGTTCGATGCGCTCGGTGCGCGCGGCCAGGTAGCCGAGCGTCGTGTACGCCTCGAGCATGTCCTGCTCGGGCGGGCCGTTCACGCCGATCTGCCAGACGTGGTCCATCACCGACAGCTTCGCCATGCCCATGTCCTCGGCGGCGCGGGCGACGTGCGTCAGGTCGTCGGCGATCGCCGGGGCACCGCCGGACCAGGTGAAGCTGGAGACGTGCAGGCCCAGCTTCATGACGCGTCCTCGGCGGACGGCTCGAACGTGAGTGAGATCGAGTTGATGCAGTAACGCAGGTCGGTCGGCGTGTCGTAGCCCTCACCGGAGAAGACGTGGCCGAGGTGGCTGTGGCAGTTCGCGCACAGCACCTCGACGCGGCGCATGCCGAGCGAGTTGTCCTCGCGTTCGATCACGTTCTCGCCAGCCAGCGGCGTGAAGAACGACGGCCAGCCGCAGTGCGACTCGAACTTGGTGTCGCTGCGGAACAGTTCGGACCCGCAGGCGCGGCAGCGGTACACGCCGGTGCGCTTGTTGTCGGTGTACTCGCCGGTGAACGGGCGCTCCGTGCCGGCTTGGCGGAGCACCGCGTACTCCTCGTGCGTCAGCTCGGCCCGCCACTGCTCGTCGCTCTTGGTGACGGCCGCCGGCGGCAGGTTCTGGGTTTCGCTCATGCCTCGACGCTACTGCGCCGGCGCGAGCGATGGGCCGGTCACCAGGTGCTGATGATGCCGACGACGCCCTCGATGATCGCGATCGCGGTGCCGATCAGGATCAGCCAGACGACGACCCGCGCGGCGGTGCGGCGCGGGCCGGTGAGCTTGGTCAGCCCGGTGCCGAACGCGGCCAGGTTCTGCAGCTCGCCGTCCGCGGTGTTCGGGTTCGCGGTGCGTCCCCACGCGCCGTCGACGTACGGCGATGCCCAGCTCGGGTCCTCGGGCTCGCTGTCGTCGTACAGCTCGTCGACGTGCACGCTGACAGCGTAGGCCGGTCAGGGCGTCACTGGTTGCGTGTTTGGCGCACCAGCATCCGGCCGAAGTCGCGGGTGATCGAGTTGGTCAGCGGGGTGCCGCGGTGCGCCTCGTCCATGACGTCGATGAACGCCGCGACGAACCGGTCCACCTCGGCCTCGCCGATGGTGAGCGGCGGGATCAGCTTGATGACCTCGACGTGATCGCCGGACACCTGGGTCAGGATGCGGTGCCGGTGGAACAGGGCGTGCACGACCGTCTGCGCGAACAGGCCCTTGCGGGCGAGCTGCAGCGCCGCCCACGGCGCCCGGCGCTTCCAGGTGTCGGGCCGCCCGAACTCGATGCCGATCATCAGGCCACGTCCACGCACCTCGTGCAGCAGCTCGTACCGGTCCACCAGGTCGGCCAGCCGCTGCTGCAGCAGCTCGCCCATCTTGCGGGCGTTGTCGACGACGCCCTCGGCCTCCATCACGTGCAGCGTGGCCAGTCCGGCGGCCATCGCCTGCGCGTTGGAGCCGAACGTCGAGTCGTGCACCAGGACGCGGTCCATCGACGAGTAGACCTTGTTGAAGATCCAGTCGCGGCCCATGGTCGCGCCGACCGGCACGTAGCCGCCGGAGAGCGCCTTCGCGGTCGCGACCAGGTCCGGCTCGACGCCGTCGTGCTGGAACGCGAAGAAGTCACCGGTACGGCCGAGCCCGCATTGCACCTCGTCGGCGATGAGCAGCGCCTCGTGCTCGCGCAGCAGCTCGTGCGCCGCGCGCAGGAATCCCGGCGGGGCCACCGCGACGCCCTTGCCCTGCACCGGTTCGATCAGGAACGCGGCGACGTCACCGCGCTTGAGCTCGCGTTCGAGCGCGCCGAGGTCGCCGAACGGGATCGCGGTGTCGGGCAGCAGTGGGCCGAAGCCCTTGCGGAAGTCCCGTGCGCCGTTGACCGACAGCGATCCGGCCGTGAGCCCGTGGAACGCGTGGTCGCAGAAGATGATCCGCTTGCGTCCGGTGGCGAAGCGTGCGTACTTCAGCGCGGCTTCGACGGCCTCGGTGCCGCTGTTGCCGAAATAGACGCGGTCCAGGTGGGGGACGTGCGCGAGCAGCCGCTCGGCGAGGGCGCCGGCCAGCGGCGGCGCGTCGAACTGGGTGAGATCGGCCAGCCCCAGGTCGAGCGCGTCGTGCACCGCCTGGCGCACCACGGGGTGGTGCCGGCCGAGGGCGAAGACGCCGAAGCCGGACAGCATGTCGAGGTAATCGTGCCCGGCGTCGTCGTAGAGGTACGCGCCTTCGGCTCGGGTGTAGATGCGGTCGAAGCCGATCGCGTGGAGCATGCGCGGCAGCTGGGGATTGAGGTAGCGGGCCTGCAGGTCGTACCGCTCCGGGCCACGCCGTGCCAGCACGTCCCGTAGGTCGAACTCGTCTTGTGTCGACACGCTGTACCTCATTTCCGCAACGCAGCGCGGCGACGCCCATCGCCGTTCAGGCAGAACGCTAACCGATCCGTCCGGTCCGGCGTTGGAATGTCTCGTCCCAAACCGGGTGCGGTGTCTGATATACCGATCATATGAATTGTTAGCCGGGCGCCGCGTGGGTCGGTATGCAGAAAATCCCTCGGTGACAGCGAGAGACGAGTACATGGATTCAGGTGTTCCAGCCCGGCCCGGCGCTGATGTGCTGGACGAGCTCGCGGCAGGCGCGGCGGCCCAGATGGGCGCCGAGAACTTCCCGGTTGCGCTGCGCGTCCTGCCGTCCGGGCCGCGTGCCGACCTGGCCGCCGTGTACGCGTTCGCCCGGTTCGTCGACGACGTCGGCGACCGCGCTCCCGGTTCGCCCGAGGACCGGCTGAAGCTGCTGGACGCCGTCGAGAGCGATCTGCTCAACCTGCTGGGTGACGGTGCCCGCCTTGCGCCCGTCGCGGAACTGCGGCCACTCGTGCGCGACCGCGGCATCCCGCTCGAACCGTTCCTGGACCTCGTCGAGGCGAACCGGATCGATCAGCAGACGTCGGCGTACGAGACGTTCGCCGACCTGCTCGGCTACTGCCGGTTCTCCGCCGCACCGGTCGGGCGGATCGTGCTGCACGTGGCCGGCGCGGCGACCGCGCAGAACGTCGCCGACTCCGACGCCGTCTGCAACGCGTTGCAGGTGCTCGAGCACTGCCAGGACGTCGGCGAGGACGCCCGTGCCGGACGCGTCTACCTGCCCGCGGCGGAACTGCGCGCAGCAGGCATCGCCGACGACGAACTGCGCGGCGGTCACACGAGCACCGCGTTGCGGGGCGTTATCGCCGTGCAAGTGGCTCGCGCCGAATCGCTTTTGTACAAAGGCAATTCCCTGGTGCGCCGGTTGAGCGGCTGGTCGCGATTCGCTGTGGCCGGTTATGTGGCCGGTGGGCTGGCCACCGCGGCGTCTCTGCGGCGCGCGCACTACGACGTCTTACCGCATCACGTATCGCCGTCGCGAGCGGGGACCGTTACGCGCGCATTGCGGCTGGTGGCACCGTGGTGAGCACGATGAACGTATTGACCGCCGTCCAGGACGCCTATCGCGAGTGTGAACGGATCACCCGCGAGCAGGCCCGCAACTTCGCCTGGGGCATCCGCCTGCTGCCGCCCGCGAAGCGCGGCGCGCTCTCGGCGGTGTACGCGATGGCGCGGCGCGTCGACGACATCGGTGACGGCACCCTGCCGGACGAGGAGAAGCTGAAGCTGCTGGCCGAGGCGCGCGCACAGTCCACGGCGCCCGGCGGCTTCCCGCAGGACCCGGTCTGCGCCGCGCTCGCCGATGCCGCCGCCCGGCTGCCGATCCCGCTCGCGGCGTTCGGTGAGCTCGTCGACGGCTGCGAGATGGATGTGACGGGACGCAGCTACGACTCGCTGGACGACCTGGTCCAGTACTGCCGGTGCGTCGCCGGTTCGATCGGCCGGCTGTCGCTGGGCGTGTTCGACCCGGCACTGCCGCCGGCAGAGTTCGCGCACGCGTCCGAGCTGGCGGATGCCCTGGGCGTCGGGCTGCAGCTGACCAACATCCTGCGTGACATCCGCGAGGACTTCCTCAACGGCCGGGTGTACCTGCCGAAGCGTGACCTCGCGCTGTTCGACTGCGAGATCTCTGTCGGCGCGGACGGCGCGCTCGATCCGCACGACGGCGCCCTCGCGGAGCTGATCCGGTTCGAGGCGGCCCGCGCCTGGGGCTGGTACGACCGCGGCCTCGGCCTGCTCGACGTGCTGGACCGGCGCAGCGCGGCCTGTTGCGGCGCGATGGCGGGCATCTACCGCGAGCTGCTCGACCGCATCGCCGCCGACCCGCGTCAGGTGATGACGGGGCGGCTGTCGCTGCCGGCTCACGACAAGTTGCGCGTGGCGGCCCGGTCTCTGGTCGGGGGACGCCGTGGCTGACCGGCACGACGTGGTGATCGTCGGCGGCGGGCTCGCGGGCATCTCGGCCGCGCTGCGGTTCGCCGACTGCGGACGTTCCGTGACGGTGCTCGAAGGGCGGCCGCGGCTGGGCGGCGCCGCGTTCTCGTTCCGGCGCGGCGAGCTGGACGTCGACAACGGGCAGCACGTGTTCCTGCGCTGCTGCGAGGCGTACCGGTGGCTGCTGCGGCGCATCGGCGCGACCGAACGCACCTACCTGCAGCCACGGCTGGACATTCCGGTGCTGGATCCGTCCGGCCGGCAGGGACGTCTCGGCCGCGCGCCCGGCGTTCCGGCGCCCGCGCACCTGGGCGCCGCGTTGAGCCGGTACGCGCTGCTGTCGCCGCTCGACCGGTTGCGTGCCGTGCGTGGCGCGCTCGCACTGCGGATGCTGTCGCCGGACGACCTGTCGCTCGATGCCCGCACGCTCGGCGATTACCTGCGCCGGCACGGCCAGAACGACGCGACGATCGACGCGCTGTGGGGCGTGGTCGCGACCGCGACGCTCAACCTGCACCCGGACGATGCGTCGCTCGCGCTGGCGGCGAAGGTGTTCCGTACCGGGCTGCTGGACGAGGCCACCGCGGCGGACGTCGGCTACGCGACCGCCCCGCTGGGCCGGCTGCACCACGACGCGGCGGCGCGTGCACTGCGCGCGGCCGGCGTCGACGTGCGGCTGGGGCAGAAGGTGCGCGGTGTCGAGCCGGGACTCGTCCGCCTCGCCGACGGCACCGCGCTGAGCGCCGACGCGGTCGTGCTCGCCGTGCCGCACCGGGACGCGTTCGCGCTGCTGCCCGAGCTCGCGCACACCGCCGCCGCACCGGCCCGGGAGCTGGGCGCGACGCCGATCGTGAACGTCCACGTCGTCTACGACCGGACGGTCACCGACCTGCCGTTCGCCGCCGCCGTCGGCTCCCCGGCCCAGTGGATCTTCGACCGCACGCTGGCCAGCGGCGTTCCCGGCCCGGCCGGCAGCTACCTGGCGGTCACCGTGTCCGCCGCCGACAAGCTGGCCGAGGTCCCGGCCCGCGAGCTGTCCGCGCAGTTCGAGGAAGAACTGGCCCGGCTGCTGCCGAAGGCGCGCGGGGCCGAGGTCGTCGAGTCCTTCGTCACCCGGGAGCAGCACGCGACCTTCCGGCAGGAGCGCGGCTCGTCCGCGCTGCGGCCGGGCCCGGCCACCGCCTTATCAGGGGTCTACCTCGCCGGGGCGTGGACCGACACCGGGTGGCCCGACACGATGGAGAGCGCGGTGCGCAGCGGAATCAACGCCGCGAGGCTGGTTGTCGACCAGGCGAAGGGAGAGGGCTGATGGACAGGCAGGCGCCGAACATTCTCGCCTCGATGAAAGAGCTCGTGGACCCCGCGCTGCGGGAGCACGTCGACGGGCTGCACCCGGCGATGCGGGAGATCGCGCGGTTCCACTTCGGCTGGGACGACGGCGCCGGCTCCGGCAAGGCGGTGCGCCCGGCCCTGGCGGTGCTCGGCGCGCGCGCGGTGGGCGCGTCCGGCGACGAGCCGGCGGTGCTCGACGCGGCCTGCTCGGTCGAGTTCATCCACAACTTCTCCCTGCTGCACGACGACATCATGGACGGCGACCGCACCCGCCGGCACCGGCCGACCGCGTGGACCGTGTACGGGGTCGACCAGGCCCTGCTGGCCGGCTGCGCGCTGCACACCCTCGCCTTCGAGCTGCTGGCCCGGCGCGGGGCCGCGGCGGCGCTGGACGCGCTGGCCAAGTGCGTACAGGTGCTGATCGCCGGCCAGTCCGACGACCTGTACCTGGCCAACCGGCAGGACGCGACCGTCGAGCAGTGCCTGCAGATGGAGGCCGGCAAGACCGCCTCGCTGCTGGCCGCCTCCGCCTCGCTCGGCGCGATCGCCTGGTACGGCGCGGATCACACCCCGGGCTCCGAGGCCGCGGCCAAGACGCGGCTGCTGGCCGAGTACGGCCACCACCTGGGCATGGCCTTCCAGCTGGTCGACGACCTGCTGGGGATCTGGGGCGAGCAGGACGTGACCGGCAAGCCGGTGGCCGCGGACCTGCGCGCCCGCAAGCGCTCCGCGCCCGTGGTCTCGGCACTGA